>JANQFP010000144.1 GCA_028277795.1 Rhodospirillales bacterium | reverse complement strand
CTCGCCGCCTATGACGCGGTGATCTTCGGCACCCCCACCCGGTTCGGCAACATGTCCGCGCAGATGCGCAACTTCCTGGACCAGACCGGCGGGCTCTGGGCCCAGGGCGCGCTGATCGGCAGGATCGGCAGCGTGTTCACCTCGACCGGCACCGGCGGCGGCAACGAGACCACGATCGCCTCCTTCCACACCACCCTGCTGCACCACGGCATGGTCCTGGTCGGCCTGCCCTACTCCGCCGCCGACCTGGCCGACGTCTCCGAGGTGCGCGGCGGATCGCCGCTCGGCGCCGCCACCATCGCCGGCCCCGACGGCTCGCGCCAGCCCTCCCAGAAAGAGCTCAACCTGGCGAGCTTCCAGGGCCACCACGTCACCCGTATCGCGGCGCAGCTGGCGGCCGGCCGCGGCACCTGACGCCCGCGGCGCGCCCGCGCCCCGCTGGGAGCGACCATGGGCCTGCTGGTCGACGGCAAATGGCACGACCGCTGGTACGACACCAAGTCGACCGGCGGCCGCTTCGTGCGCCGGGAAGCGCAGTTCCGCAACTGGGTGACGCCGGACGGCACCCCCGGCCCCAGCGGCAGCGGCGGTTTCGCGGCCGAGCCGGGGCGCTACCACCTCTACGTCTCGCTGGCCTGCCCGTGGGCGCACCGGACCCTGATCTTCCGGGCGCTCGAGGGCCTGGAGGATGCGATCAGCGTCAACGTGGTGCACCCGCACATGGGCGCCGAAGGCTGGGTGTTCGATCCGAGCGTGGCCGGCGCCACACCCGACACCGTCAATGGCTGCAGGCGACTCTACGAGGTCTATCTCGCCGCCGATCCCGGCTATTCGGGCCGGGTGACGGTGCCGGTGCTCTGGGACAAGACGCGCGGCACCATCGTCAGCAACGAGTCCTCCGAGATCATCCGCATGCTGGACACGGCCTTCGACGCCGCCGGGCCGGACTTCTATCCGCCTGAGCTCAGAGAGGAGATCGACGCGCTCAACGCGCGCATCTACGAGACCGTCAACAACGGCGTCTACCGCTGCGGCTTCGCGACCAGCCAGGAGGCCTATGAGGAAGCCTTCCTGGCGCTGTTCGACACCCTGGCGGCGCTGGAGGAGCGGCTCTCCGGGCAACGCTATCTCACAGGCGCCCGCATCACCGAGGCCGACTGGCGCCTGTTCACCACCCTGGTCCGCTTCGACCCGGTCTATCACGGCCACTTCAAGTGCAACCGGCATCGAATCGCCGATTACCCGAACCTCTCCAATTATGTACGCGATCTCTACCAGGTGCCGGGCGTGGCCGCGACCGTCGATCTCGACCACATCAAGCAGCACTATTATGCCAGCCACCGCACCATCAACCCGACCGGCATCGTGCCGCTCGGGCCCGAGATGGACTGTGCCGCGCCGCATGACCGGGCGCGCCTCGGCGGCTGAGGGCGCTCAGTCAGCGAGGTCACCAGGCCGGGGCGGGGCGCTGCCCGCCGGCGATCTCGGCGAGGCGGCGGCGCGTTCCGGACTCTGTCTCGGCCGGCAGCGCGTCGAGGGCGAAGAAGCCCTGCTCTCGGATCTCGGCATTGGGCCGTGGCACCGACGGCTGGTGCCAGTGGCGCACCACGAACACGACGATGTGATCGCCCGGGAAGCGGGCGGTGTTGGCGAAGATGCCGTGCAGCTCGGTGGCCCCGGTCAGGACCACGCCGGCCTCCTCCTCCAGCTCGCGCGCCAGCGCCGTCTCCACGCTCTCGTGACGCTCGACGCCGCCGCCCGGCAGGAACCAGCCGGGCCTGTAGCCGTGGCGCACCAGCAGCACCCGGCCCTCGGCATCCAGCACCGCACCCTGGGCCCCCAGCGTCAGCCCGCGGGTCAGCCGCCAGTAGGGCCGCAGCACCCGCGTCAGCAGCCTCACGCCCGTCATGTCGTCCCCGTCCTCCGCTTGCCTCGGCCGAGG
>JANQFP010000072.1 GCA_028277795.1 Rhodospirillales bacterium | reverse complement strand
GGTTTGCGTGGCATCGCTCGGCCACGGTGGCGGCCACCTCGGCTCCGAAGCCGGCCACGGCGACGGCCTCGTGGGCGACCAGCAGCCGGCCGGTCCGGTTGACGCTGGCGCGCACGGTCTCCTTGTCCCAGGGCCACAGTGTGCGCAGGTCGATCACCTCCGCCGAGACGCCGTCCTCGTCGAGCGCCGCTGTCGCCGCCATGGCCTCGTGCACCGTGGCCGACCAGCTGACGATGGTCAGGTCACGGCCCGGGCGCGCCACCCGGGCCTCGCCGAATCCCAGCACGTGGTCACCCTCGGGAACCTCGTCTTCGAGCGCCCACAGGTTCTTGTGCTCCATGTAGACCACCGGGTCGTCCGCCCGGATGGCAGTCTTCAGCAGCGCCTTGTTGTCGGCCGGCGTCGCCGGACAGGCGACCGCGAGGCCCGGAACGTGCGCATACCAGGCCTCGAGCGACTGGGAATGCTGCGCGGCGGAGGAGCGCCAGATGCCGATCGGCTTGCGCGCCACGAGCGGCACCCGCGACTGGCCGCCGAACATGTAGCGCGCCTTGGCCGCCTGGTTCACCAACTCGTCGACGGCGCAGAGCGCGAAGTCCGAGAACCGCATCTCGACCACCGGCCGCGTACCCATCATGGCGGCGCCGACCGCAGCCCCCATGATGCAGGCCTCGGAGATCGGGGTGTCGGAGATGCGCGCCGGTCCGAACTCGTCGACCAGGCCCTTGTACTGACCGAACACGCCGCCGCGGCCGAGATCCTCGCCGAGACACCACACGGTCGGGTCGCGGCGCATCTCCTCCGCCACCGCCAGGCGCGAGGCTTCCATGTAGGTCAGCCGCGCCATCAATAGGCGTCCCGACGCGGGTCGCCGACGTCCTGCACGTCCTCGAACGTGCGGTCCACGGGCGGGTGATCCGTGTCGCGGGCAGTCTCGAAGGCGCGCTGCATCTCGCTCTCCGCGGAGGCGCGGTCGGCGTCGAGCTCTGCCTCGGGCACGCCGCCGCGGGCAAGGATGGCGCGCGCCTGCAGGATGGGATCGACCTCCTTGCGCTCTGCGACCTCGCCGTCGGGGCGGTAGGCGGCCGCGTCCACGGCCGTGTGGCCGGAGAGGCGATAGGTGCGGGCCAGGATGAAGTGCGGTCCCGCTCCGGCCCGGACCCGGGCCGCGACATCTCGGGTCAGCGCGTCGACCGCCAGCACGTCGTTGCCGTCGACGGACTCGGTGGGCAGGCCGAGGCTCTCGGCCCGCGCGGCCGGCCCCGGGCCCGCCGTCATCTCGTCGGTGCGCGTCATGGCGGCGTAGACATTGTCCTCGCAGACGAACAGCACCGGCAGCTCGAACAGCTTGGCCCAGTTGAGCCCCTCCAGAAAGGGCCCGCGGTTGACGGCGCCGTCGCCGAAGATGCAGCACACGATCTCGCTGCCGCCCTTGAGCTTGACGGCGTGTGCGGCGCCCGCGGCAATTGGGATGTTCGCCGCCACCACCCCGTTGGCGCCGAGCATGCCGATGCCGAAATCGGCGATGTGCATGGAGCCGCCCTTGCCGTCGCAGCAGCCGCCGGCGCGGCCGAACAGCTCGCGCATCATGGCCAGGGCGTCGGCGCCCTTGGCGAGGGTGTGGCCGTGGCCGCGGTGGGTGGAGAGCAGCACGTCGTCCGCGGCCAGGTTGGAGACAACGCCGGCGGCGACGGCCTCCTGGCCGATGGAGGGATGGATGGCGCCGAGCACCAGCCCGTCCTCCAGCGCCGCAACCGCCCGCTGCTCGAACGCCCGGATGCGCAGCATCGTCCGATGATGTGCGCGCAAGCGCGTCAGGTCGATGTTGCTGGTGGCAGGTTGCGCCATGGTCGGATTGCGATAGCGGCTGGCAGGGCGGATAGTCCGCGAAGGAGCGGACCCGATTCTTACCAGATCCTTGGGCGAGGAACGAGAGCATGGACGAGCGCACGGCCAACCGCGTGCTGCGCGCCGCCTCGATCACCAAGCTG
>JANQFP010000018.1 GCA_028277795.1 Rhodospirillales bacterium | reverse complement strand
GATGGCCGGGTCGGAGCCCGGCCATGACGTGTTAAGATTGAATGTTTTCGCTTGCATATCTACCATCGGGCGCTCTCGCGTCTAAACCGGACAGCAGTGTCGCAGGACATCGAATGGCCCTTGGGTGGCTCCACCGGTCGGCCACCGAAAGAAGGACATGGCAGCTTTCTTTATTTCTATATTTCTGGAAATATTGACATGACTGTCAGCCTCGGCTAGGATGCTTCCCATGCTGATGGATACGGATCAGGCGGCCCTGTGCATGGAGGCCCTCGGCAACGCCACCCGGCTGGCGGCGTTCCGCCTGCTGGTGGAGGCCGGGCCCGACGGCATGCCGGTCGGCACCCTGCAGGAGCGGCTGGCCATCCCCGCCTCCACCCTGTCGCACCATCTGACCCGGCTGATGCGGGTCGGCCTGCTCACCCAGGAACGCCAGAGCCGCCAACTGATCTGCCGGGCCAACTACCGCACCATGGACCTGTTGATCGGATTCCTGACCAAGAACTGCTGCGCCGGGACCGAGGCGAAGTCCGCCGATGGCGACACCGACGCGGGGTGCGTGCCGGCTTGACGCCAACGGTGTTTTTTTTGACCTGTTGTTTCTAAGTTTTTGGAAGGATGGAACGATGTCGACGTTGGAATTGACCCTCGGTGCCGTGGGCCGTTACGCGCGGCGCCTGGACCGCACGGTGCTGGCCACCCTCGTCGTGGTGGCCGCGGTCGCGGCGTTCGCGCCGACGCAGGTGGTGCCGACCCTGCGCCTCACCGCCGACAGCGTTCTCGCCATCGCCCCGGTGCTGGCCCTGTCGGTGGCGGTGGCCGCCTACCTGGGCGCCGCCGGCGCCGACAAGATGATCGGCCACGCGCTCAGGGGCAACGCCGCCACGGCCATCGTCACCGCCGCCCTGTTCGGGGCGCTTTCGCCGTTCTGCTCGTGCGGGGTCATCCCGCTGATCGCCGCGGCGCTGGCGGCCGGCGTGCCGCTGCCGGCGGTGATGGCGTTCTGGCTGTCCTCGCCCCTGATGGCGCCGGACATGTTCCTGATCACCGCCGCCGCCCTGGGCCCGGCCTTCGCCGGCGCCAAGACGGCCACCGCCATCGGCCTCGGTCTGCTGGGCGGCTTCGCCACCCTGGCCATGCAGCGGTGGGGCGCCTTTCCGGCACCCCTGCGCGAGGGCGTCAGCGGCTGCGGCTGCGCCGGCCGCCCGGTGCGCGAGCCGTCGCGTCCGGTGTGGGGCGTGTGGCGCGAGCCCGAACGCCGCCGCGCGCTCCTGACCAAGGCCCTGGACAACGCCGCCTTCCTCGGCAAGTGGCTGGTCTTCGCCTTCGTCCTGGAAAGCCTGATGGTGGCCTGGATCCCGGCCGAGACCATCGCCGCCTGGCTGGGCACGGACAGCCTGTGGTCGCTGCCGCTGGCCGTCGCCGTGGGCATCCCCGCCTACCTCAACGGCTACGCCGCGGTGCCGGTGATGGCCGGTCTGGTGGAGCAGGGCATGTCGGCCGGCGCGGCGCTGGCCTTCATGACCGCCGGCGGCGTCACCAGCATCCCGGCCGCCATCGCCGTGTTCGCCCTGGTGCGGCGCCCGGTGTTCGGCTGGTACATCGTGCTGGCCCTGGTGGGCTCCCTGACCGCAGGCGGGCTGTACCGGTTCGCCGCTGGCTGAGACCCGTCGGGTTATTGAAACGCGGAGCGACTGTGTCTGCTGTCAAGCCTTGATGGTTTGTGGTGGTGTCCACGGTTTGTTGTCGCGGACCATGGCATTGAGGGTGACGACGAGCTTTCGCATGCAGGCGGTGATGGCGACCTTGGGCGGTTTTCCGGCGTCGCGGAGGCGTCGGTAGAAGGCG
>JANQFP010000216.1 GCA_028277795.1 Rhodospirillales bacterium | reverse complement strand
TGCGGGGCGGATCGAGTTCGCCGGCAAGACCGAGTCCTTCGCACCGGATGGAGACGACACCTACACGGCCGAGCACGCGGCCGCGCTTTCGGGCGACGGGTCGACCCTGTGCACACTGCCCGAAGCGCTGGACGTCATGCGCATGATCGAGGCCGCGGAAACCGCGGCGGCCCAAAGCACTTGGGTCGTTCATTGATACCGCCCCGCCAATGAAATGACCCTCCAGGCCATTTCATGCGAAGGCGGTGGCGCTCAAATGCCGCGCGGGCTTCCCGGCGCGCCACGACGGCGCTTCGCGAATCGGTTCAAAGGCGCGCCGGTATGAGACGCCTGTGCGTGATCTGCGCCCGCGGCGGCAGCAAAGGCATCGAGAACAAGAACCTGCGTCCCATGCTGGGGAAGCCCCTGATCGCGCATTCCATCGAGCGGGCCCGCGAGAGCGGGGTCTTCGACGCCGTGGCCGTCAGCAGCGACAGTGCAGAGATCCTGCAGGCGGCCGGCGCCGCCGGCGCCGATCATCTGGTCGAACGCCCGGTGGAGCTTGCCTCCGACACGGCGCCGAAGGTGCCGGCCATCCGCCACTGCGCCCGCGCGGTGGAGGAGGCTACGGGAGCGCCCTTCGACACCGTCGTCGACCTGGACGCGACGTCGCCTCTGCGCACCGCCGACGACATCCGGGGCGTGGTCGGCATGCTGGAGGAGGGCAGTGCCGGCAACGTGGTGTCGGGCGCCCCGGCCCGCCGCTCGCCCTATTTCAATCTGGTGGAGCTGGACGCGGCCGGACGGGTGCGGGTGAGCAAGCCCCTGGAGACGCCCGTCGGCCGCCGGCAGGACGCGCCGCCGTGCTTCGACCTGAATGCCTCCATCTATGCCTGGAGGCGACGCGCCCTCCTCGACGGCCACGACTCCGCGCTCGCCGACGATACGGCGCTGTACGAGATGCCCGCCGAGCGGTCCTTCGATATCGATTCGGAACTGGATTGGCAGATCGTCGAGTTCCTGCTGGCGCGGGGCGGAGCGGCCCCATGACCGACCTCTTCGATCTCGCCGGCAAGGTGGCGGTGGTCACCGGGGGCGCCGGCATCCAGGGCGTGCATGTGACCCGGGGCCTGGCGGCCCACGGCGCCGACGTTGTGGTGGTCGACGTGGACGGGGACGAGGCAGCGAAGCTGGCCGCGGAGGTCCAGGAAGAGCACGGCGTGCGGACCCTCGCCGTCACCTGCGATGTTTCCGATCCGGCGGCCGTGGAGGCCATGGTGGACCGGGTGTGCGCCGAGCTGGGCGGCATCCACGTCCTGCACAACAACGCCGCCAGCAAGGGGAGCGACCTCGCCGACTTCTTCGCGCCCTTCGAGGACTTCACGCTCGACACGTGGCGGCAGATCATGGCCGTCAACATCGACGGCATGTTCCTGGTGGCTCAGGCCGTGGGGCGGCGCATGGTGGCGCAGGGGACCGGGGGGTCCATCATTCAGACGGCGTCCACCTACGGCCTGGTGGCGCCCGACTTCCGCATCTACGAAGGCTCCCGCTACCTGGGGCATCAGATCACCACGCCGGCGGCGTACGCCGCGTCCAAAGGGGCGGTGATCGCGTTGACCCGCTACCTGGCCGTCTACTGGGCCGCGCAGGGCATTCGGGTGAACACCCTGGTGCCCGGCGGCATCGAGAGCGGCCAGAACGAGACCTTCCGGACCAACTACGGCGCCCGAACCCCGCTCGGGCGCATGGGCGAGGCGGATGAGATGGTCGGCGCAGTGGTCTACCTGGCCTCCGAGGCCTCCAGCTACGTGACGGGACAGATGGTCGTCGTCGACGGCGGCTGGACCGCCTGGTGAGGCACCGAATCGAAGGAAAGAGCTGATGACGGGAAACAGCCAGTGGCAACTGAGCGCGCGGTCCCTCGACCTGCAGATGCTGGACCTGCCGCAGGAGGTCCGGTTCTGCCGGCGATGCGTGGTCTCCAACCAGCGTCCGCGCATCGTTTTCGACGAGGACGGCATCTGCAGCGCCTGCCGGTACGCGGACTACAAGCACAACCGCATCGACTGGGAGGCCCGCGAGAAGGAGTTGGAGCGGCTGCTGGACAAGCACCGTCGGGGCGATGGCACCTACGACGTCATCGTGCCGGCCAGCGGCGGCAAGGACAGCGGCTTCGTCGCCCACCAACTGAAGCACAAGTGGGGCATGAACCCGCTCACGGTCACCTGGTCTCCCTTCGAGTACACCGACATCGGTTACAAGAACTTCCGCAATTTCATCTACTCCGGCTTCGATAACCTCCTGGCGACGCCCGACGGGGCCATGCACCGCAAGCTGTCCAAGCTTGCCTTCATCAGCCTCGGCGACGCCTGGCAACCGTTCACCTACGGCCAGGTCGCCTATGCCTTCCACATCGCCCTGCGGTTCGGCATCAAGTTGGTGTTCTTCGGCGAGAACGGCGAGGCGGAATACGGCGGCGACGTCGAGACCATCGACCGGCCGGGGATGCGGCTCGAAGACTGGCGGATCAACTACTTCAAGGGCGCCGACTTCGACGAGCTTCTCAGCGAAGGCATCCGCAGCGGCCTGTTCACCGGCGACGATGCGCGCAACGTTTCGTGCTTCTACCGCCCTCCGCCGCTCGATGATCTCCGGCGCAGCGGATGCGAGTTCCATTGGTTCGCCTACTACAACAAATGGGTCCCCCAGGAGAACTACTACTACTGCAAGGAACACACGGGCCTCGAGGCCAACCCGGACGGCCGCAGCGAGGGGACCTACTCGAAGTACGCCAGCCTCGACGACAGGATGGACGGCTTCCACTACTACCTGGGATTCATCAAGTTCGGCATCGGGCGGACGACGTCCGACGCCGCCCACGAGGTCCGCGACGGCCACATCAACCGGGACGAGGCCATGGCCCTGGTCCGGCGTTACGACGGCGAGTTCCCGCAGAAGCACTTCAAGGAGTTCCTGCAATACGTGGACATCACGGAGGACGAGTTCTGGCAGGTCGTCGACAGTTGGCGCCAACCCCACATCTGGACCAAGGACGGCAACGAATGGCGCCTCCGGCACGCCGTCTATTACCCCGAAGATGCGGTCGAGCCCATCTCCTGAACCTCGGTCGGTGTTTCGTCCATGTCCCGCATCCGCCTGATCGCGCGCCTCGACATCAAGGGCCCCAACGTCATCAAGGGCGTCCACCTGGAGGGCCTGCGCGTCATGGGCGATCCCCAGGACTTTGCCCGCCGATACTACGAGGACGGCATCGACGAGTTGATCTACATGGACACCGTGGCCAGCCTCTATGGCCGCAATCACCTGACCGAGATCGTGAGCCGGGCGGCCGAGAACATCTTCGTTCCGATGACCATCGGCGGCGGCATCCGCAGCACCGACGACGTGCGGACCCTGCTGCGGTGCGGGGCCGACAAGGTGGCGGTCAACACGGCGGCGACCAAGCGCCCCGAGCTGATCTCCGAGGTGGCGCGCCAGTTCGGGTCCCAGTGCATGGTGTTGGGGATCGAGGCCAAGCGCCGTTCGGCCGACCGGTGGGAATGCTACACCGACAACGGCCGCGAACCCACCGGCCTGGACGTGGTGGAGTGGTCGCGCCGGGGTGTCGAGCTGGGCGCCGGCGAGATCCTGTTGACGTCGGTGGACCGTGAAGGCACCGCCGAGGGATTCGACCTGGAGCTGGTGCGGGCCGTGGCGGATGCGGTCCCTGTCCCGGTCATCGCCAGCGGCGGCATGGGGAACATGGGCCACTTGGCCGCCGTGCTGTCGGAGACCCCCGCCTCGGCTGTGGCCATGGCCCACGTCCTTCATTACGGCCTGGCCGCAGTGCCCGACATCCGTCGTGAGGCGGCCGCCGCCGGCATCGCCGTGCGCGCGGCATGAGCGCCACCGTCACCGTCGTCGACTACGAATGCGGCAACCTGTTCAGCATTTCCCGCGCCATCGAGCATTGCGGCGGCACCGTGGCGCTGACGTCCGATCCCGAGGCGGTGGTCGGGGCGGACAGGTTGCTGCTGCCCGGAGTCGGCGCTTTCGGCGCGGCCATGGACACGTTGCACGCGCGCGGCCTGTTCGATGCGGTGCTTGAATTCGCCGACTCGGGCCGGCCGTTCCTCGGCGTGTGCGTGGGCATGCAGGCGATGATGGATTACAGCGAGGAGTTCGGACGCAATGCGGGCCTGGGCTTCATCGCCGGCGGCGTCGCCCCCATACCGGACACCGGCATCGACGGCGCGCCCCATCCGGTTCCCCATATCGGCTGGGCGCCCTTGTCGCCGGGTCCGCGCGGCTGGGATGGAACCATCTTCGACACCATCGAACCCGGCGAGGCGGTCTACTTCGTTCACTCGTTCGCAGCCCGGCCCGACGAGTCCGGAGCGATCGCCGCCACCTGCGATTACGACGGCCACGCCGTCACCGCGGCGCTCGCCCACGGGTCCCTGTTCGGCTGCCAGTTCCATCCGGAGAAGAGCGGCCCCACGGGACTCAGGATCATCGACCGGTTCCTGGCTTTCTGATGGTACGGCGGTTGTGGTGGTGGTGGACGACGGACCGCATCGGTCCCGACATACCGTTGACGCACGCCCTGCTGTTCTTTCCCGGCCCGGCGCGCTGGCTCTGCCGCCGCAAGTTCCGCCAGTTCGGTGACGGCGCGGAGTTCCGGCCCTTCGCCTACGCCGTGTGCACCGACAACATCTCCATCGGCCGCAACGTGGTCGTGCGGCCCGGCACCTACGTCTACGCGGACCACGAGCCCGACGGCACCATCACCATCGAGGACGACGTGCTGATGGGGCCGGGCATTCACTTCTATACCAACAACCATCGCTTCGACGACCCCGACCGGCCGATCAGTGAGCAGGGCTACTATCCGTCCCGGCCCGTCCGGGTATGCCGCGGCGCCTGGATCGGCGCCGGGGCGATCATCTGCGCCGGGGTGACCATCGGCGAGAACGCCGTGGTGGGGGCTGGCTCCGTGGTCGTCCGGGACGTCCCGCCCCGAACGCTGGCCGCCGGCAATCCGGCCCGCCCCGTGCGGTCTCTGGCCGGCACCGACGACACCGTTCCCGATGCGGAACGATCGACAGGCTATCGGGCCGCCCGCGCATGACACCATCCGCTCGCGCCGCCGCCGCCGTCGAACCGGCAGTGCCCCCCATCGGGCGTCACCCGCCCTGCGTGTCCATAACCGACCTGCCCGCCCATCTCGGTCAACGCTACCGGCGCTTCGTCCTCGTATCCCATCCCCGGCATATGGAGGCCCTCGACCCCGGAGACGCAGAGTCGCTGATCGTCTCTAGCAATTGGCTGATGTGGCAGCGGCTGGCCAACGAAGGGCGCCATTGCATTCACGTCAGCGCCGGTCTTCTCGGGTGGCCGGACGCGGTGACCCTGGGGGTGGACCATTTCGTGCGCACCAACGACTGGTACCTGCGGAACGGACGCGATCTCACCCTATTCCGCGGTGTCTCCCTGGGTCGTCGTTTCGTCCGCGCGGTGTCGCTGTTCCTGACAGACTGGCAGCAGCTCAGCCGTTGTCTGGAGACCCTGATCCGGCGCTACGGACCCGAAGAGATCGTGCTGTACGACCTGCGGACCGATTTCCATGGGCTGGACGAGGACGGCCGGGCCAACCTGGTGGCCGCCGTCGCCCGGTCGTTCGGAGTGCGGGCCGTCGACAGGTTCGATCCGCCGTCGGATACGGACCCGGACATTTCGGTCGACCAGCACTACGACATCCATCAGGGAGAGCAGCCGCGTTGGCGCGACCGTGCCCGCGACCTCCTGCGGACCGCCTTCGCGGCCACTTTGGGCCATGTGAGCCGCCTGCGCCGGGCGGCCAACGGCGGCCGTCCCGCGGTGCTCCTGCTCGACAGCCACCTGACGGGGATCCCTCTGATCGAGGCGCTCGACGGTCGGGGCCCGTATGCTGCCATCCTCGCCGGATGGTTTCCCAGGAAGGGCGATCTCCGGTTTCTAAGCGATGCCTTGCGGAAAGGCGTGCTGCTCCTCCATTGCCCTTCGCCCGACCTGCGCGACGACGACCGCGCCGCCGTCATGGCTATCGAGCACGATCTGGATTCCGCATGGCGGTCGCCCGCATCCGATGAGGAACGGGAGGTCCTGCGGTTCGTCCGCCACCATGTGGTCGACAGCGGACGGCTCTACGACGCGGCGCGCGAGGTGTTGTGGGCCAACCGGCTTCTCGACCGATATCGGCCCAATGCCATCCTCACCGACGGCCCCCAGCTGCCCTTGATCACGACGTGCCTGTCCTTGGCCAAGGCGCGCGGTCTGCCGACGGCGATCATGTGGCACGGCCACTACATCCAGGATACCAAGCTGGAGACCCTGGGCGGCGACTCGCGGCTGCCGACCCTGGTCGACTGGTTCCTGACGTGGGGCCGCAGCAACGAGGACTGGCTGCACGGCACGTCGGCCCGGGTCCGGCCCGCCCGGGTCGGCAACCCCGTCGCCGTATGGCCCGATCCGATCGCCGAGACCGGTTCCGCCGGCAGGACCGCCCTGGTCCTCCAATACGCGAACAACAACACCGACCTGGCGTCGCCGGGTGCGCACGAATACATGGTGTTCGTGGAAACGGTCCGGATGCTGCAGGACCTCGGCGTCTCCGAGATCCGCCTGAAACTGCACCCGGGCTCGAAGAAGACCCGCTACTACCGTGCCATTGCGGAGTATTTCGACCTCGACTGTCGGATCTTCGACCAAGGCCCCTTCAAGGATTTCGTCGCCTGGGCGGACCTGATCGTCGGCCCGCCGTTCACCGGCGCCATGTTCGAGGTCCTGGGGGCCGGCAAGCCCTATTACCCGGTGTTGCTGCCGCCCCATTCGGTGAACCCGGACTACCTGGCCGGGGGCACGGTGTACTCGGACCTGGAGACCTTGCGCCAGGACCTGGAGCGGGGAGTCGTTCCGGATCAGAGCCGGCTGCTCGACGACTTCGCCAGCCTCGAGGAGTTCCCGGATCCGGCGGCACGGATCTGGGAGGTTCTCGAAACCCAGGTCCTTGCCTCGCATTCAATGTCCGAGAGCCGCTCACCGTGAGTCGGGAGCGTCCGTATTGAGTCCAAACGAAATCGGTACCGTGCTGGTCACCGGCGGCGCCGGCTACATCGGCAGTCATGTGGTCCTCACCTTGCGGGCGGGCGGGGTTGCGGTGGTGGTGATCGACGACCTGTCCACCGGGCGCCGTTCGCTGGTACCCGACGACGTGCCTTTCGCGGAAGGGGACGCCGGCGACGGCCGGCTGGTGCGGGAGCTGCTGGAGGCGCACCGGTGCAAAGCTGTGATGCATTTCGCCGGCTCCATCGTCGCACCGGAGTCCGTCGACGCGCCTCTGGACTACTACGCCAACAACACCTGCGCCAGCCGCACCTTGATCGAGACCTGCGTCGCCACCGGTATCGACGTTTTCCTGTTCTCGTCGTCTGCCGCCGTCTACGGGGCCGCCGATATCCTTCCAATTCCGGAATCGGCGCCGACCCGTCCGGTGACGCCCTACGGCCGCAGCAAGCTGATGACCGAATGGATGCTGGCCGATGCCGCCCGCGCCCACGGACTGCGCTTTGCGGCGTTGCGTTATTTCAACGTCGCCGGGGCCGACCCAAGCTGCCGCAGCGGCCAAGTGGGGCCGGCCACCCATCTCATCAAGATCGCCGCAGAGGCGGCCGTCGGCCGCCGTCCGGGGCTCACCATCTTCGGCGACGACTACGATACCCCGGACGGGACCTGTGTCCGCGACTACATCCATGTCACGGACCTGGCCGAAGCCCACGTGTTGGCGCTCCGCGTCCTGGCCGACGGTGCGGAGTCGTTCGTCGTCAACTGCGGCTACGGGCGCGGCCATTCGGTGCGCCAAGTGGTCGAGACGGTGGGCCAGGCGGCGCGGCGGCCGCTCAACGTGCAGATCGGCAGCCGACGCGCCGGTGACGTGGCCGCGCTGGTGGCCGACAGCCGCGAGATGGTCGGCCGCTTCGGGTGGCGCCCCAGGCACGACGATCTGACCGAGATCGTGGCCTCGGCCATCGCCTGGGAGCGGCAGCAGGGAGCCCATGGATCATGACCACTCGACGCTACTACGACATCACGGTGCCCTACACGGACCGGCTGCCCACCTGGCCGGGCGATCCCCGACCGGAGATCACGCGACTGAAAAGCATGGCCCGCGGCGATAGCGGCAACGTCACGCACCTGTCGGCCGGCGTCCATGCCGGCACCCATATGGATGCGCCGGTCCATTTTCTCGACGGCGCGCCGGGCATGGAGACCCTGCCGTTGGACGCCCTGATGGGGCCAGCCCAGGTGGTGACCATGCCCGAGGCGGACGTCATCACCGCCGCCGTGCTCGACGCCGCTGCCATCCCGCCGGATACGGAGCGGATCCTGTTCAAGACCCGCAATTCGGCCCTTTGGGACGACCCTGCGCATGAATTCACGCCCGACTTCGTGGCCGTGTCGGCCGATGGAGCCGGCTGGTTGGTGGATAGGGGCATGCGCCTGGTCGGAGTCGACTATCTGTCGGTGGAGCCCTTCGGCAGCCCCGGCCATCCCACCCACAAGACCCTCCTCGGGGCAGGGATGGCCATTGTCGAGGGGTTGGACCTGCGGGCGGTGGAGCCCGGGATCTACGAGCTCGCCTGTCTGCCCATGAAGATCGTCGGCTCCGACGGTGCCCCGGCGCGGGTGGTGTTGTGGCGCGACGAGGGGTGAGGGCGCGGGCGTGAAGGTCATCGCCGTCATCCCCGCCCGCATGGGGTCGTCGCGGTTTCCGGGCAAACCTCTGGCGCCGCTCCTGGGCCGGCCCATGATCGAGCACGTCTACAGGCGGACGGCGTTGAGCGCCGCCCTCGCCGAGGTCGTTGTGGCCACCTGCGACCGGGAGATCCACGACGCCGCCGAAGCCTTCGGGGCCCGCGCCGTGATGACCGCCGACACCCACGAGCGGGCCAGCGACCGAGTCGCCGAGGCGGCCCGCGAGACGGACGCCGACGTGGTGGTCCTGGTCCAGGGCGACGAGCCCATGACGATGCCGGGGATGATCGACGCCGCGGTGGCCCCCTTCGCCAGCGACCCTGCGGTAAAATGCGTCAACCTGGCCAAACGCATCGAGAACGAGGCCGACTTCGACGATCCCAACACCATCAAGGTGGTCATGGACCGGAACGACGACGCCCTGTTCATGTCGCGCCAGCCCATACCCACCCGGCCGAAAGGGACCTTCGCGACCATTACCGCCTACAAGCAGGTGTGCATCATCCCGTTCCGGCGCGACGCCCTGGAGCGCTACGCCTCCTTGCCGCCGACACCGCTGGAAATCGCCGAATCCGTCGACATGATGCGGTTCATCGAGCACGGCGTCCCGGTGCGCATGGTGGAGACCGAGTTCGACACCCAGGCCGTGGACACGCCGGCGGACCTGGAGCGGGTCGAGGCCCTGATGCGCGACGATCCGCTTGTGGTCACGTATTGAGGGCTCACTCCATGGGCTGGAAGGTTCTCGTCACCGCCCCCTACATGCTGCCGGTGCTCGACCGGTTCGCAGGGTTCTTCGCCGAGAACGGCATCGACGTCGTTCCGACGGCGGTCGACGAGCGCATGGAGGAGGCGGACCTGCTGCCCCTGATCGGCGACGCCGACGGCATCATCTGCGGCGACGACCGCATCACCGAACGGGTGCTGGACGCGGCGCCGCGCCTCAAGGTGGTCGCCAAATGGGGCACCGGCATCGATTCCATCGACAGCGCGGCGGCCGAGGCGCGCGGCATTCGGGTGTGCCGCACGTTGGACGCCTTCACGGAGCCGGTGGGCGATTCGACCCTGGGCTACATCCTGGCCTTCGCCCGGCGTCTGCCGTGGATGGACCGCATGATGAAGGCGGGCACCTGGGAGAAGATCCCCGGCATCGCCCTCAACGAGTTGACGGTCGGCGTCATCGGGGTTGGCGCCACCGGCAGCGCCACCCTGCGCCGCGCCCGTGCCTTCGGCGCCACGCTGCTCGGCAACGACATCCGCGACGTCCACCCGGGCCACATCAAGGCTCTGGGCGTGGCCATGGTGTCCCTCGAAAAGCTGCTGGAGCGATCTGATTTCGTCTGCGTGCACTGCGACCTGAACCCGACCTCCCACCACCTCATGAGCGGCCCCCAGTTCGCCCGCATGAAACGCACCGCCGTGCTGACCAACCTGGCACGCGGGCCGGTGGTGGACGAGGCCGCCCTGATCGCCGCCCTCGAGGCGGGCGAGATCGCCGGCGCGGCGCTGGACGTGTTCGAGCACGAGCCGCTGCCCGCCGACAGCCCGCTGCGAACCATGGACAACGTCATGCTGGCGCCCCACAACAGCAACTCCAGCCCGGGCGCCTGGGACCGCATTCACCAGAGCACGCTGGATCAGTTGCTGGACGGCCTCAAGGCCGACACCTGACGACCGCCGCCCATGCCCGAGACCGCCATCATCATCCGCACCTTCAACGAGCAGAAGCACCTGGGCCATCTGTTCGACGCCATCGACGGCCAGACCTACCGGGACTTCGAGACCATCGTCGTCGATTCGGGGTCGTTGGACGACACCCGCGCTATCGCCGAGGCGCGCGCCGACCTGGTCATCCGCATCTCCAGCCACGACTTCACCTTCGGCTACTCCCTCAACGTGGGGGTCGAGGCGACGGCAGCCCGGTTCGTCGTCATCGTCTCGGCCCACACCCGCCCCTGCGGCCCGGATTGGCTGGGCAACCTGATCGCCCCGTTGCGCGAAGACGGCGTCGCCATGACATACGGCCGTCAGTGCGGCGTCGCCGCCTCCAAGTACGGCGAGGCCGAGGACATGGAGCGCCTGTTCGGCCCGACGGGACGCGACGAAACGCGGAAGCCCGTCGCCGTCAACAACGCCAATTCGGCGATCCGCCGCGACCTGTGGACCCAATACCCGTTCAACGACAGCCTGACCGGGCTGGAGGACATGGACTGGGCGCACCATTGGATGGCGCAGAGCTACTCCGTCCGTTACGTGCCCGAGGCTGCCATCCTCCACATCCACGAGGAAACCTGGCGCCAGATCCGCAACCGGTTCTACCGGGAGGCGGTGGCCTGGCGGCGCATGGGATTGATGGGGCGGCGCCACGTGCCACGCGAAGTGTTGCGCGAGGTGCGGCGGGGCCTCGCCGACTACGGCCGGGTTCTCGCCGGTGCCGACAGCCCGGTGAACGAGCGTCTGACCTGGGGCCAGCGATTGCGCGAGATCGCCTACTACCGGGCCCACAAGACGGCCGGGCTCCTGAGGGGGCTCATCGAATCCCACCCCTTGGAGACCCGGGCCGCCCAGGAAGAAGTGTTCTTCGACCGTCCTTTCGAGGCCGTGGTCATCCACGGCCCGGGCAAAGCGTCCCTGGAGAAGCGGCCGACGCCGACGCCGAACCCGGGCGACGTCCTCATCCGGGTGGCCCACACCGCCGTCTGCGCCACCGACCTGGAAATCCTCAACGGCACCCTGGGCTATTACCAGAACGGACAGGCCGCCTACCCGATCACGCCCGGGCACGAATTCTCGGGCCGCGTCGCCGCGGTGGGCCAGAATGTCAACGACTTGGCCGAGGGCGATCCGGTGGTGGCCGAGTGCATCCAGAGCTGCGGCGTGTGCGGGGAATGCCGATCCGGCAACTTCATCGGCTGCCCCGAACGCGCCGAACTGGGCGTCATGGGCCGAGACGGTGCCTATGCCGAGTACGTGGTGGTGCCGGCGCGGTTCGCTCACAAGCTGCCCGCCGACATGGACCTCCGGCGGGCCGCGCTGGCGGAACCGACGGCGGTGGTGCTCAAGGCGCTGCGCCGCCTGGAGCCGGCGCTCCGGACCAACGGCTCGGATACGCCGGCCAATGCACTCCGGTGCGCCGTCCTGGGGGCGGGGCCCCTGGGCCACCTGTGCGCCCGTGTGCTGGATCACAACGGTTTCCAGGTCACCGCCTATGACCGCAACGACAAGCGCCGCGCCCTGTTCGACGGCACCGGCATTGGCGCCGCGGACGACCTGGAGCAGGTCTGCGCATCCTCGCCGATCATCGTCGAAGTCACCGGCGATCCGGACGTGCTGAACACCGCCCTCCATGCGAGCCCGGCCAATGCCAGCCTTCTGCTGCTTGGCCTGCCCTACGGGCACAAGCCGTTCTCCTTCGAGGCCATCGCCGCCTACGACAAGACGGTTATCGGCTCGGTGGGCAGCACCGCCGAGGACTTCGCGGACGCCATCCGTCTGCTGCCTCGGCTCGACCTGGATGCCTATTTCCAGTGCCCCATGCCCTTGGCCTCCTTCGCCGACGCCTGGAACGCCAGCCGCAACGGCGACGTGCTGAAGGTGATGCTGGAGCCCGGCGACAAGGCCGACCCATGACCCACGCTCCCGTGGCCTATTTGATCAACGAGTTCTCGATACCGGGGTTTCTGCTCGCGGCGGCCCGCGGCCGGCGGCCCGCGGTGATCGGCGTGGCGCCGTTTCTGCCCCGACTGGCGCCGTTGCTCACACGGCTCGTCGAAGGCCCGGTCGCGCGCGGACAGGCGGTTCGCGCCATCGACGGGTGTCCGGACCTCAAGCCCATCGAGGCCTATTTCGCCAACGTGTTCCGGTACGACATCTTCGCCCGGACCGAGCACTGGCACAGGACGCGCTTTCGCTTTTCCGAACTGGCGCGCGACCTGCCCGAATACGCCATGGCGTGCAAGAGTGCGCTGTCCAGCACCATGACCCGCAGCCACTTGCCGATCCTGCTCATGCACTGCCTGGACCGGCGGGATGGTGGACACGGCCTGGTCATGGTCGGTGTGACCGACGACGTGTGCGGTCTTTACGAGGCGTACTACGGAAGCCGGCCGCGAGCGCGCGTCATCTCAATGGCAGGGTCATGGCGCCCCTTCAATCTGGCCCTCTCGCTGGCCGTGGTCGGATACGCTCTGGCCTGGATCACGATTCGCGTGCGTCTGATGTCGCGGACCGCGGGTCGCGCGTTCCTTGCCGCGGACTTCGCCGACGACCCCCGCGACGTTCGACTGCTCCACCAACTTCGGGACGGCGGCCCCGTGGTCGTCCTTCCACGCAACAGCGACGCGGCACGCTCGCCCCTGCTGGCCGGCATTCCGGACGGCGCCCTCGTGCGCGATCCCGGTTCGGGCCGTCTCGGTCCGGCGGCAGCGATGCGGACCGCGGCCATGGTGGTCCGCGACACGGCCCGGATCTTCCGCCACCTCGGTGGAATCGAGCCGCAGCACTATTTCGCCGTCGCCACGCTTCCCTACCGGCGGGCCCGCGAGCGGGCCCTGATCCACCGCTACCGGCCGCGGTATTTCTGGTGCCGGAACGAGTTCAATTCCGAACACGTCCTGCGCCGTCAGGAGATGAACCGTGCCGGCGGCCGGACGCTCGGTGTCCAGCACGGCTCACCGACCCACGCTATCGTCCAGCCCATGTGGCGGTACATCAGCATGGACGTGTTCTACGTGTTCGGCACCGCCATCTACGAGCGCCACTGGAAGGAGACCTGGGCGTCGGACATGACGGTCCGGGCCGTGGGCTCGTTCGGCGCCCACCGCGAGGACTACGCCCTGCGCGACGCCCACCGGCCGGGAAACATCCTGGTCATGGTGAGCTACTATTTCGGCGTGCCGGTCATCGTGGACATCGTGCGGGCGTTGGCCACGGCGTTTCCGGACCGGCAGGTCTTCCTGCAGGTGAAACAGAAGTTCCAAGACGATGCGGCGACGGCGGAGATGACCCGGGCCGCCAGCGACGGCCTTGCCAACGTCGTCTTTCGCGACGCGCCGCTGTTCGACCTGTTCCGTGACGCGCGGTATGCATTCTCCGATCCCTCGACGGTGCTGCTGGAGGCACTTCAGTTCGGTTTGCGGGCGTTCTTCCTCGACGTCGATCCCAGCCACCGGGCCTGTGTGTACCGATGGTTCCCGCAGATCTGCGTCACCGGCCCCGAGGACGCGGTCCGGCGCATCCGCGACATGGAGAGCGGAAACGCCGCCTACCCGCGGGATCAGGTCGAGTCGTTGGTTCCGTCCGAGACCGGCGTGTTCTCCGACGTGGTCCGCCGGGACATGGGACTTCCGGTGCCGGCGGCGGCTTGACGATGGCATCGTTCTTCGATACCGCGATTCCGCGGAAGTCGGGGATCGTGGACGAGCGGTTCACCCGCACGGACACCGGCGTACCGCTGCCGTCGGTGGTCGAAATCAGCGAATCCGGGACCTGCAACAGGAAATGCGCGTTCTGTCCCCGCAGTGCCCCAGACTACCCCGACATCAAGGAGTTCGTCGATCCGGCCCTGATCGGAAAGCTGGCCGGGCAGTTGGGCGACGTGGGATTCCGCGGCATCTTTCTGTTCTCGGGGTTCGTGGAACCGATGATCGACAAGAACATCTACGACTTGGTGGCGATCGTCCGGCGGGCCCTCGTCCATGGTCGGGTCGAGATGGTCACCAATGGCGATCCCCTGGACGACGACCGCCTCCGCCGGCTATTCGACAGCGGTCTCAGCACCCTCCTGATCAGCGTCTACGACGGACCCGACGACGCGGCGCGGTTCGAGGCCATGTGCCGGCGCGCCGGCCTGCGGCCGGACCAGTACGTGATCCGCCACCGCTACCTGCCGGCCGAGGAGGATTTCGGGATCACGCTGAGCAATCGGGCCGGGATGATGGACAACGCCGAACATCGGCTGCCGTCCCTGGCCGAACCGCTGCACCGAGCCTGCCATTACCCCCATTACACCTTCTTCATGGACTACCAGGGCGACGTGCTGCTCTGTCCTCACGACTGGGGGAAACGTCTCGTGGTCGGCAACATGCAGATGCAGGACTTCTGGGACATCTGGACAGGCCCGGCCATGAGCGCCGCCCGGCGACGCTTGGTCCGCGGCGACCGGGCATTCGGGCCATGCACCGTGTGCGACGTGAAAGGCGACCTGATGGGGCGACAACACGCCGATGCTTGGAATGCCCTCGACGGGCGCCTGGTCAAGGACGGCACCTGACCGGTGCGCCAGGTCTTCGTCACCGGTGCCAGCTCGGACATCGGCCTCGCGGTGTGCCGGCTCTATCTGTCGCGGGGCTACCGGGTTCTCGCGCACCACTATAGGGGACGCCCAGCCTTCGACGCCCTGTGGGCCGAATCGCCGGACCTGACGCCCATCCGAATCGATCTCGGCAACCCTGACGACCTGGGCCATGCCCTTTCGGAGCACCGTGAGACCGTCGCGGCGACGGACGTGTTCATCCACGCTGCCGCCCATATGGAGCCTTTGAGTTTCGCCGACGCCACCGCCGAAACGGTGTGGCGTGCCATGATGGTGAATGCGGTGTCCGCCGTCCTCGTAATGCAGGCCGTGGTGCCATCCATGGTGGAGCGGGGGTGGGGCCGGATCGTCCTGCTCGGCAGCATCGGCGTGAAGTACGGCGGCGGCACCAGCAGCTTCTGCTATGCGTACGGCAAGCATGCCCTGGAGTTCATGCCCGGCGAGCACCGCGCGTGGGCGGCGCGGGATGTCCTGGTCAATGTCCTCCGCCTGGGTGTGACCGATACGCGGATCCACCGCGCCGACCCGGGCAAGGACATGACGGCGCGGGTCGCGCGCATCCCCGCCGGGCGCATGGCGGAGCCCGACGAGATGGCCCGCGCCGTCCATTGGTTCGGGTCTGAGGAAAACACCTTCACCACGGGGCAAGTCGTCGCCATTGCGGGCGGCGAGTGACCGTTCGTGCCGCCGGCCATCGGACTTCGCACACCGTGCCGACCGTGATGAAAAGGATCCCGCGACCAGTCGGCGACGCGCTGAGACCCGTCTATCACGGGTGGCGCCGTTCACTCCGCGGGGCCGTGCGTCGGATTCTCGCCGCCGGTCGTATGGTTCTGGGCGGCAAGCGCTTCCTGGCCCTGGTTCATGTATTGGGTGAAGAGGCCGACACGACGATCACCAATGCCGGCCTGCGCTTCGACGCCGGCCATGCCATCCCCCACCACCGGGCCGTCACGTTGCTCACCAAGGAACCGGATACCCTGGCGTGGATCGACGACCTGTTCGAGCCCAGGGACGTCTTCTACGATGTCGGCGCCAACGTCGGCGTCTTCAGCCTCTACGCCGCGCGGACCAAGGACGCGGTGGTCATGGCCTTCGAGCCGGCGGCGGAGAACTACCGCATCCTCAACCGCAACATCGCCCTCAACGGCCTTTCCGATCGGATCACGGCCCTCAACATCGCCCTTCACGACAAGACCACCTTGTCTCACCTCGCCCTGTCGGCACCGTTGCCGGGGAAGGCCGGGCATACGTTCGATTCCGGCGGGCTCGGCATTACCCAGGCGGTCCTGGGATTCCGCCTGGACGATTTCGTCAGGCAGTTCGACGTACCCGTTCCCAACCACGTCAAGATCGATGTGGATGGCAATGATCTCCTCGTTCTCGACGGCATGGCAACGTTGTTGTCCGACCACCGCCTCAAGAGCGTCGCCATCGAAATCAACCCGGCATGGGGCGACGACGCCGTGCCGCCGGCCCTCGCCGCCGCCGGGTTTTCGGCCCTGACTGGCGATCGGTACGTGAACCGTGCCTACATGGCCGGGAACTTCGCCCGCAACCGCTTTTTTGCCCGCGCGGCGCCCTAACACCCGTGCTCACACTCCTCCGCAAGCTGCTCCAATTGCTGGACCGACGGTCGCGCCGGCATCTCGGGTTATTGATCGTGCCCATGCTGATCACGGCGGTCCTGGAGATGGCGAGCATCGGCCTGATCCTGCCGGTGATCCATGCGGTGACCGGGGGCGAGAGCCGGATCGCCGCCGCCATCGCCGCCGTCCTTCCCGGTGCCGGCACGGCGAACCCGCTGCTTGTGGCGGCGTCCGTGTTCGCCGGGTTCATCGTCGTGAAGAATGTCGCCCTCCTGGTCATGACCTACGGCATCAACCGCGTCGTGACCCGCAAGATGGCGGCCTTCGTCCAGGGTCTGTTCGAGATCTATCTCGCGCGTCCCTACCCGTTCCACCTCCAGCGGAACTCCGCCGAGCTCCTGCGCAACCTTAACCACAGCGCAGCCCTCGCCTTCGACGGGCTGCGCATTGCCTTGGCCATGCTGATGGAGACGGTCCTTGTGGCGGCCGCCTTCTTGATCCTGTTCCTCCTCGAACCGATGGTGACGCTCGGTGTCGGTGCCATCCTCCTGGTGCTGGGCGGCGCCTATACCGTGGTCGCGGCGCCTCGGTTCCGGCACTGGGGGGAACAGGCCCATGTCATCGAAGCCCGGCTGATCACATGGATCCGGCAGTCGTTCGCGGCCGTCAAGGACGTGACCGTCGGCCGGCGGGAGTCCTATGTGTCCGAGCGCATCGGCGAAAACGCGTCGGCGCGAGCGGACTACCTGTGTTTGACCCTGACCGGCCAACATGTGCCTCGGCTCCTGGTCGAGACCGGTCTGATCGTCGGGTTCCTCGCCGTCCTCGGGATTCTGTACGCCGTCGGATACCCGCCTGACCGGCTGCTTGCGACGGCCGGCCTGTTCGCCATGGCCGGGCTGCGCCTGCTGCCGTCGGTGAACCGAATCCTCAGTCAGGCCGCCGACCTACGCCATCGCACGGCCCCTATAGAGACCCTGTACGCCGACGTGATGGCGGGCCGCGACGACTTGGCGCGTCAACGCGCGGCTCGGGCCGCCGAACCGATGCCGTTCGGCCGCGACATCCGGTTGGACGGCGTCTCGTACCGGTACGACGGCGCCAGTCACGCCGCCCTGGAGGGTATCGACCTCACCATACGCAAGGGCGAATCAATCGGGTTGGTCGGAGCATCGGGCGCCGGCAAGACGACCCTGGTCGACATGCTCCTCGGCTTGTTGACGCCCACCGGCGGCCGCCTGTTGATCGACGGCGACGATGCCGCTCGCAACATGGCCGGATGGCAGCGCCGACTAGGATACGTGCCGCAAACCATCCAACTCAACGACGATACCCTGCGCCGCAACATCGCGTTCCTGATCGACGACCGTGAGATCGACGAGGATCGGGTGCGCCGGGCCGCCGCCATGGCGCACCTGACAGCGGTCGTCGAGCGTCTTCCCGAAGGCCTGGATACCATGGTCGGCGAGCAGGGCGTGCGTCTGTCCGGCGGTGAACGGCAGCGCGTGGGGATCGCGCGCTCCCTCTATGGCGATCCCGACGTCCTGGTCTTCGACGAGGCCACGTCGGCGCTGGACAACGAGACCGAGCAGGAGATCGCGGCCGCCCTCGACGAGCTGTCGCGGACCAAGACATTGATCATCGTCGCCCACCGAATGAGCACGGTGGCCCGCTGCGACCGGCTGATCCTCATGGATCGGGGGCGGATCGTCGACACCGGAACCTTCCAGGAGTTGACCGCGCGGCACCCGGGTTTCCGCCGCCTGGTCGAGCTCGGCCAACTTCCCAATGGGGGGCCGCAGGCGGTCGCCGTGCTGTGACCGCGTTCGCCGTCTCCAATATCGCGCTCACCGCTCATGACCATACGGACGAGCTCCGGCGCCTGCCCGCCCTGGGGATTACCGGCCTGGAGGTGGCCCCGAGCCGGGTATGGTCGGAGACTTGGCATGGGCTCCGGGCAAAGGACGTGGAGGCCTACCGGCGCGCCGCCGACGACGCCGGGCCTACAATCGTCGGGCTGCATTCCCTGCTGTTCGATCACCCTGAACTGGGCCTGTTCGAAGGGCCCGAGGTGCGCGCCGCGACGCTCGATTTCCTGGTCCATCTGTCGGAGGTCTGCCGGGACCTGGGCGGCCGCACCCTGATCTGGGGCGGCGGCCGGCGGCGCGGCGCGGTCCCGGCCCCGGACGCCCTGGCCCAGGCCGTCGACTTCTGCCGCACCCTCACCCGGCGCATCGAGGATCATGGCACCTGCTATTGCTTCGAGCCCCTGGGTCCGTGCGACAGCGATTTCATCAATTCGGCCTTGGAGGCGCTGGCCCTGGTGACGGCCGTGGATCATCCGGCGCTCCGCGTCCAGCTCGACGCCAAGGCGCTGGTGGAGAACGACGAGGTGGACGCGGCCACCTTCGAAGCGGTGGCGCCGATGCTGGTTCACGTGCATGCCAACGAGCCCGGCCTCGCCGTTCTCGGTTCCAGCGGCGCCGTGGACCATGCCGCCATCGGCCGCCACCTGAATGCCATCGGCTACGATGGTTTCGTCTCCATCGAACAGCGCATGATGAACAGCACCGACCCGCTGGCTGACGTGGCCCTCAGCGCCGCCGTCGTGCGCCAGTGCTACGGCCGAGAACCCCGTGAAGATCCTGCTCACCGGTAAGGACGGACAATTGGGACAGGTCCTGCAGGAGGTCCTGGCCCCCCTGGGCGAGGTCGTGGCCACCGGCCGGGCCGACCTGGACCTTCGCGACCCCCGCGCCATCGCCGCCACCGTCGACGATGCGGCGCCCGATCTGGTGGTCAATGCCGCCGCGTATACGGCCGTCGATCAGGCGGAGACCGAGCCCGACGTGGCGGCCGAGATCAATGCCCTGGCACCCGGTCACCTGGCGGTGGCGGCGCGGCGTGCCGGAGCGGCCATTGTCCACTACTCGACCGACTACGTGTTCGACGGGCGGCGGCGCTCCCCCTACCCGGAAGACGCCCCCGTCAACCCGATCAACGCTTACGGCGCCGGCAAGGCGGCGGGCGAGGCGGCCGTCCAGGCGGCGGGGGCGGCCCATCTGATCGTGCGCACGAGCTGGGTCTATGCCGCGCGCGGCCAAAATTTCCTGAACACCATGCTGCGGCTGGGCCGGGAACGCCCCGAACTCGCCATCGTCGACGATCAGGTGGGGGCGCCGACGCCGGCAGACACCATCGCCAGCCTCACCGCGGCCATCGTCGCGCAAGCCGACGGCGAGCCCCGACGCCTTCTGGACACCAAAGGCGGCATTCTGCACCTGACCTGTCGGGGCAGCGCCTCATGGTTCGGCTTCGCCCGTGAGATCTTCGCCTTGGCCCGCACCCGCGGCCTGCCGCTGGCGGTGGACACCGTGCGCCCGATTCCGGCGGAGGCCTACCCCTTGCCCGCGCGGCGTCCGGCCAACTCACGCCTGGCACTGCGGCGATTGCGGGATCGTTTCGGTCTGGTGCCGCCCCATTGGCGGCAGGCCCTGGCCGAGGTCATGGACCAGGTGAGCGAACGCCCCTCATGAGCCGACCCCGCGTCCTCATCTTCATCGTCGCCTACAACGCGGAGACGACCATCGCCAACGTGCTGTCGCGCATCCCTGAGGGCCTGCGCGATTACGACACCGAGGTTCTGATCATCGACGATTCGTCGGGCGACCGCACGTTCCACACGGCCATGGAGCACGGGACCGAGGCGGCGCTGCCGTTCAAGCTCACCGTGTTGTTCAATCCGGTCAACCAGGGCTACGGCGGAAACCAGAAGATCGGGTTCCATTACGCCATCGAGAACGGTTTCGACGCCGTCGCCTTGCTGCACGGCGACGGTCAGTACGCCCCCGAACGGCTGCCCGACCTGATCGCGCCCGTGGCGGCGGGAGAGGCCGACCTGGTTCTCGGCTCGCGCATGCTGGACCGGGGAGGGGCGCTGAAGGGCGGCATGCCGCTCTATAAGTTCGTCGGCAACAAGATTCTGACCGCTTTCCAGAACCGGCTTCTGGGCTCCGCCCTGAGCGAGTTCCACACCGGCTATCGGGTCTATGCGGTGCGGGCGCTGAAGGCCGTTCCCTTCTCACTCAACACCAACGACTTCCATTTCGACACCGAGATCATCATCCAGCTCATGCTGGCGGGCCGGCCCATCACGGAGCTGCCCATCCCGACCTACTACGGCAACGAAATCTGCTACGTGGACGGGCCGCGGTACGCCAAGGACGTGGTCAAGGCGACGGTCCTGGCCCGCATCCAGGGTTGGGGGCTTCTCTACCAGCGGCGGTTCGACGTGGCCCGGCCGGACCCGGCGGGACCTCGATATCAGCCCAAGCTGGACTTCGACAGCTCCCACACCGCGGCGGCGGATGACGTGGCCGACGGCGCCGCCGTCCTCGACCTGGGGTGTGGTGACGGCCACGTGGCCCGCGTGCTCAGGGACAGGGGGTGCAGTGTGACCGGCGTCGATGCGGTGGCCCCGCAGGACCAGTCCCCGTTCCACCGGTTCATGGAGGCCGACCTCGACGAGGACGCCTGCCCGGTACCCCTGGACGGCATCGACCACGTGCTGCTGCTGGATGTCATCGAGTACCTCAAGGACCCCGACCAGTTCCTCGACCGGCTGGCCGCCGCGGCCGGCCTGCACCCGGAGCTGCGGCTGACGGTCAGCGCCGCCAACGTGGCATTCTTCATCCCGCGCCTCACCCTGCTTCTGGGCGGCTTCAACTACAGCCGGCGCGGAATCCTCGAGCACGGGCATAAGCGCCTCTTCACATTCGGCACCCTGAAGACCCTGTTCGAACAACACGGGTTCCAGGTTCACGAGACGCGCGGTATCCCGGCGCCTTATCCCCTGGCCCTGGGGCCGACCCGCTGGGCGTCGGCCCTGCTGGCGGTCAACCGCTGGCTGATCGCACTGTCCAAGGGCGCGTTCTCCTACCAGATCATGTTGCGGGCCTCCCCGCGGCCGTCGCTGTCCTATCTCCTGCGGTCGGCCCATGAGACCGCCGGGCGCCTGGCCGCCGGAGCGGAGCGGAAGGCATCGTGAGCACGTCGTCGGCGCAGCCATTTGCCCGCCCCGACTGGGTACCGCTCAGCGAGCCCGGCATGCGGATCCTCGTCGCTGGCGCCAGCGGCGGCCTGGGCACCGCCCTGGTACGGATGCTGTGCGCAGGTTCGGACTGCATGATCGGGGCCCATGGCGCAACCCGGCCACCGGTTGTCGACAACCCCAAGGTCGTTCCCATCGCGCGACGCTTCGATGGCGAATCGGATTGTGCCGCCGTCGTCGAGGCGTTCGTGGATCGCGCCGGCGGCATCGACGCCCTCGTTGTCCTGAGCGGCGCCATCCACCACAGCGGCCATTGGAAGGACATGCCGGCGGCCGACTGGGAGCGCGATATGGCGGTGAACCTCCACCACCCGTTCTACCTGGCCCGGGCCGCCATGAAACGCATGGCCGAGCAAGGCACCGGCGGCCGCGTCGTCCTCAACGGCACCGAATCGGCGCTCCATGGCGGCAGCCCTGTCTCCTTTCCCTACGCCATCGCGAAACGGGGCACGGAGTGCATGGTCCAGGGCCTGGCCCGCGAGGGAGCGCCGGACAATATCCTTGTCAACGGCGTACGCCTGGGCTACATCGCCAGCGGCTTCCACGAGCGCTGGCACGGCCGCACCGCGGACGAGATGAAGGCCCGCGCCGACCTGGTGCCGCTCAAGCGCGGTGGCGATCCGGACGAGGCGGCGGCGCTCATCGTCTACCTGCTATCGGGCTGGGCCCGCTTCATCACCGGCCAGATGATTCCGCTCACCGGGGGCGACTGGCTTTGACCACTGACACCGTTGGCTCGCGGACCCGGCCAACTCTGGATTGGATCATTCGTGCCCATCTCCGATAACACCACCTTGGCTGCCGGGGTCCGGATCTTTCATCCCGACCTGGTCAATCTCTATGGCTGCGTGATCGGAGAGGACACCCGGGTCGGGACCTTCGTGGAGGTCCAGAAGAACGCCGTGATCGGCGCCCGCTGCAAGATCTCGTCCCACACCTTCGTTTGCGAAGGGGTCACCATCGAGGACGAGGTGTTCATCGGCCACGGCGTCATGTTCACCAACGACCTGTTCCCCCGCGCCACCAATCCGGACGGCACGCTGCAGTCCGAGGCCGACTGGTCGGTGGTCCCGACGCGGGTGTGCCGGGGCGCCTCCGTCGGGAGCAACGTCACGGTCCTCGCCGGGGTCACCATCGGCACGGGGGCCATGGTGGCGGCCCATGCCCTGGTCCGTGACGACGTTCCCGATCATGCCGTGGTCGCCGGCGTGCCGGCGCGGGTGATCGGCGACGCCCGCCAGCGGAAGCGGACATGATCGGCGTCGGCGTCATCGGCTACGGGTACTGGGGACCCAACATGGTCCGCAACTTCTCCGAGATCGCGGAGGCGCGGGTGGTGGCCGTGTGCGAGCGCGATGCGGAACGGCGGGCGCTGGTTGAGCGGCGCTACCCGTCGGTGAGGACGACGGCCGATCGGTCCGAGCTCCTCGCCGACCCGGACATCGACGCCGTGGTCATCGCCACCCCCGTCGACAGCCATTTTCCCTTGGCCTTGGAGGCGCTGCAGGCGGGCAAGCATGTCCTGGTCGAGAAGCCGATGACGGAAAGCGCCGAACAGGGGGAGCGCCTGATCGACGAGGCGGCCCGGCGCAACCTGGTCCTGCTGGTCGATCACACCTTCATCTATACCGGCGCCGTGCAGAAAACGCGCGAGCTGGTGGAGTCCGGCGTCCTCGGCGACATCTATTATTACGATTCGACGCGCATCAATCTCGGTCTCTTCCAACACGACGTGGACGTCATCTGGGACCTTGCCACCCACGACCTGTCCATCCTCGACCATGTCCTGGATGCGCGCCCGGTCGCCGTGTCGGCCACCGGCACCTCCCACGTGCCCGGCAGCCCGGAGAACGTCGCCTACATCACCGTCTATTTCGACGGCAACACCATCGCCCACGTGAACGTCAACTGGCTGTCACCGGTGAAGCTGCGGCGGACGCTGATCGGCGGAACCAAGAAGATGGTCGTCTACGACGACCTGGAGCCGAGCGAGAAGATCAAGGTCTACGACACCGGGATCACGCTTACCGACGATCCGAGACAGATCTACAACATGCTGGTCGGGTACCGCACCGGCGACATGTGGGCGCCGAAGCTGAACGGCACCGAGGCGCTGCGCGCCGAAGCCGGTCATTTCGTCGACTGCGTCCTCGGGCGCGCCAAACCCATCACTGGCGGCGACATGGGCCTGCGCGTCGTCCGCCTGGCGGAAGCGGCCACCGCATCCATGAAGAGGCAGGGCGAGCCCGTGTCCCTCGATCCGATGCCGTGATTCCGTTCCTCGATCTCAAGGCCCAGTACGCGGACATCAAGCCCGAACTGGATGCCGCTATCCACCGGGTCCTGGACAGCGGGATGTTCGTCCTCGGGCCGGAGGTGGCGGCTTTCGAGACGGACTTCGCCGCGTACTGTGGCGGCACCCACTGCGTGGCCGTGAATTCCGGAACGAGCGCCCTCCACCTCGCGCTGCTGGCCGCCGGCATCGGGCCGGGAGACGAGGTGATCGCGCCGGCCATGACGTTCGTCGCCACCGTTGCTCCCATTCTCTATGCCGGTGCGACGCCGGTGCTGGTCGATGTGGACCCCAAGACCTGGAACATCGAGCCCGACGCGGTCGAGGCGGCGGTCACCGAGCGGACGCGCGCAATTATCCCCGTCCACCTCCACGGGTTGCCGGCGGACATGGATCCCATCCTGGCGACGGCGCGCCGTCATGGGCTCACCGTCATCGAGGACGCGGCCCAGGCCCACGGCGCCGACTACAAGGGCGCCCGTGTCGGGTCCATTGGTGACATCGGCTGCTTCAGCTTCTATCCGGGCAAGAACCTGGGCGCCTACGGCGAGGGCGGGGCCCTGGTGACCAACGATCCCGAAATCGCCGAGACGGCGCGGGTTCTGAGGGACTGGGGCCAGACGGCCAAGCACGATCATGCCTTGAGAGGGTTCAACTACCGGATGGACGGATTCCAGGGCGCGGTGCTCGGGGTCAAGTTGCGGCATCTCGACGCGTGGACCGAGGCCCGGCGCGCCCGTGCTGCGACGTACGACGCCCGGATTGCCGGGTTCGGACTCGGCACGCCGGCGGCTCCCCCCGACTCTCGGCACGTCTATCACGTCTATGCCATCCGGGTTCCCGACCGGGACCAGGTTCAGGCGGCCTTGCAGGCGCACGGCGTGCAGACCGCCATTCACTACCCGCTGCCGGTGCACCTCCAGGACGCCTACAGGGCACTCGGCCGGGGCGCCGGCACCTTTCCTGTGGCCGAACAATTGGGACGGGAGTTTCTGTCGCTGCCGATCTATCCGGAGCTGACCGAAAGCGACGTGGATGCCTGCTGCGCGGCGCTGGCGCAGGCGCTGGGCGCCGCCGGCCCCGTCCGCGCGCGGGAGGCCGGCCGGTGAGCGAAGTCAAGGCGTTCTGGGACACCCGCGCCGGCGACCCCTCGCTGGACGAGGATCAGGTCACACATCGCGACGTCTGGCAGCGTTGGCTGGAGATTGAGACTGCCAAGCGTTACCTCAGGCCCGCGGACCGGGTCATCGACATCGGCTGTGGCAACGGCTACGGGACGCGGCAGCTGGCCGCCGGCGTCGCCGAGATGCTGGGCATCGACTACAGCGCCCCGATGATCGAACGGGCGCGCGCCGGGGATACGCCGGCCAACTTGAATTTCGAGGTGTGCGACGTGCTGGAGCTCGCGCCGGAGCATTTCGGCACTTTCGACGTAGCGCTTTCGTTCCGCTGCCTGATCAACCTCGCCAGCTCCGAGTCCCAGTGGCGCGCCATCGACCGCATCGCCTCGGTGGTTCGACCCGGCGGCCGGTTCGTTTTCGTCGAGGGCTGCGCCGACGGCCGCCACGCCCTCAACGGGCTGCGCCAATGCATGGGTCTTTCGGCGATGCCGCCGGTGTTCCACAACCGGGACTTCGAGGCCGAGGCGACGCTGGCGTATCTGGATCGCGACTTCGTCGTCGAGGAGAGGCGGAACTTCGGCATCTACGACCTGATCGCGCGCGTCGTGCACCCGCTGCTGGTGGCGCCGGAGGAGCCCCAATACCAGGCTCCGATCAACGAGATCGCTGCCCGCCTCGCTGTGGGGCGTCAGGACGCCGAGGACCTGAGCCGGGTGCTGTTTCTGGTGCTGCGGCGGAAAGGCACCTGAATGGACGGTTGCCGGGTCCTGGTCACCGGCGGCGCGGGGTTCATCGGCTCGGCGTTGGTCGCGCAACTCGCGGCAAAGGGAGCCAGGGTCGTTGTCGTCGACAACCTGGTCAACGGCAAGCGCGAGAACATTGCCGGCCACAGCGGCGACAGCGTCCAGCTGGAGGTTGCCGATATCCGCGACCGGCCGCGCATGGCAGCGCTCTTGCAGGGCGTCGACATCCTCTATCATCTGGCGGTTCTGGGCGTCCGCCACGCGCTGCACGATCCGGCGGAGAACCACTCGGTCAACGCCACGGCGACACTGGACCTCCTGCTGGCGGCCCGTGCTCAGGGCGTCGGGCGCTTCGTCTACGTCTCCTCGTCCGAGGTCTACGGCACGGCGAAAGAGGTGCCGATGACCGAAGATCACCCGACTTTCCCGCACACCGTCTACGGCGGCTCCAAGCTTGCGGGCGAGTGCTACGCGCGAGCCATGTTCGACACCCACGGCTTCCCGACGGTCGTCGTCCGCCCTTTCAATGCCTACGGTCCGCGCTGCCATCACGAGGGCGACAGTGGCGAGGTGATCCCCAAGTTCATGCTGCGGTGCCTGGCCGGTGAGCCCATGGTGATCTTCGGAGACGGCGAGCAGACGCGCGATTTCACCTATGTGGCCGACGTAGCGCGCGGGATCCTGCTAGCCGGCTTGGCCGACGCTGCGGTGGGCCGCACACTCAACCTGGGTGCCGGGCGCGAGATCTCCATCAAAGATCTGGCCGGCGTGGTGGCCCGAACGGTGGGCGGCGAGCCGCAGGTGGTCCACGACATCCCTAGGCCGGGCGACGTACGGCGGCTTTACTGCGACGCGTCCCGGGCGCAGGCGCTGCTGGACTTCGCCCCCGAGGTGCCTCTCGAGAACGGGCTGGCGCAGTTGCGCGACTGGTACGCCGCGGGCGACCGCACCCCGGAGGAACTACTCGCCGACGAACACGTCCGTAACTGGGAGGCCACCGCCGGTGGCTGACCAGGCCGGCCCCATTCCCGTCGCCCAACCGGTGCTCGCTGCGGAGGAGGCCGAGGCGGCGGCGCGTGCGGTGCTCTCCGGCTGGGTCACCCAGGGGCCGGAGGTGCAGGCATTCGAGGACGAGTTCGCCGCCTTAGTCGGCGCCCCGCACGCCAGCGCCGTGTCAAGCTGCACCACCGCTCTGCACCTTGCATTGATGGCTGTCGGTGTCGGCCCCGGGGACGAGGTGGCGACCGTCAGCCATACGTTTATCGCCACCGCCAACGCTGTGCGCCATGCCGGCGCCGAGCCGGTGTTCGTCGATATCGAGTCCGGCACCTACAACATCGACCCGCAGCGACTGGAGGCCGCCATTGGCCCGAGGTGCCGTGCTATCCTGTGCGTTCATCAGATGGGCATGCCTTGCGACCTGGATCGTGTGCTCGCCGTCGCCGCCGCCCACGACTTGCCGGTGATCGAGGACTCCGCCTGCGCCGTGGGCAGCGAGATCGCCTGCAACGGCGCCTGGGAACCAATCGGCCGGCCGCGCGGCGCCGTCGCCTGCTTCTCGTTCCACCCGCGCAAGGTCATCACCACTGGCGACGGCGGCATGTTGACCACAGCCGACCCCGAACTCGACCAGCGGTTCCGGTTGTGGCGCCACCATGGGATGAGCGTTCCCGACATCGCCCGCCATCAGTCGAGAAAGGTGATCTTCGAGTCCTACCCGGTCCTCGGCTACAACTACCGGATGACCGATATCCAGGCCGCTGTCGGGCGCGAACAACTGCGGCGCCTGCCGGAAATCGTGGCCCGTCGCCGGGTGCTCGCGGAGCGCTACCTCGCGCTGCTCGCCGACGTCGATGGGCTCGGTCTGCCCGAACAGCCGCCCTTCGCCCGCAGCAACTGGCAGAGTTTCTGCGTCCTCCTGCCCGAGGGGCTGGACCAGCACGCGACCATGCAGGCGATGCTCGACCGCGGGGTCGCCACCCGCCGCGGCATCATGTGCTGCCACCGCGAGGCGCCGTACCGGGATGTCCGGCGGGCGGGGCCGCTGGGCCGCTCCGAGGAGGCCCAGGACCGCGGCGTGATCCTGCCGCTTTACGCTCAGATGACCGAGGACCAGCAGGATCGTGTGATCTCCGCGCTCAAGGAGGCGCTCGCCGCATGAATGCGCGCGTGCGGCCGCTATTGAGCGTCGTCACACCGGCGTTCAACGAGGAATCCAACCTGCGGCCCTTCTACGAGCGGCTGCAGGCGGCGCTGGCCGATGCAGGTGTCGACTGGGAATGGCTGATCGTCGACGACCATTCCACGGACGGCACTTTCGCCGCCGCCGCCGAGTTGGCCGGTCGGGACCCGCGGGTGCGTTGCGTGCGGCTGGCCCGAAATTGCGGTTCCCACGTCGGCCTGGTGTGCGGACTCAGGCACACGGCCGGCGATTGCGGCGTCGTGCTGGCGGCCGACCTGCAGGACCCGCCGGAGATGCTGCCGGCACTGCTCGCCCGATGGCAGCAGGGCGCGCAAGTGGTGTGGGCGGTGCGCGCCGGCCGCACCGATGAGCCGGTGTCCTCGGTGCTGACCTCGCGGATCTACTATTGGCTGATGCGCCGGGTCATCGGCTTTCGCGAGCTTCCCGAGGAGGGGGCCGACTTCTTTCTCGTCGACCGCGCGGCGATCGACGCCTTCAACCGGTTCGACGAGCGCAACGTCAGCACCTTCATGTTGTTGGCGTGGATGGGGTTCCGCCAGGACAAGGTGCCCTACGACAAGCAGGCGCGGGTCCGCGGTGCGTCGGGCTGGACGCTGGCGCTCAAGGTCAAGCTGGTTATCGATTCGGTGGTCTCTTTCAGCCACTTGCCGATACGCCTGATGTCGGTCACCGGCATGGCGACGGCGCTGGTCGGCTTGGTCTACGCGGCATGGGTCATAGCCAACGCCTTGTTCGCCGAACCGCCGTCGGGCTGGACGTCGTTGATGGTGGTCGTGCTGGTCATGGGCGGCATTCAGATGATGATGCTGGGCGTCCTCGGCGAGTACCTTTGGCGCGGCGTCGACGAGGCCCGCAAGCGGCCGCTGTACACCGTCGAGGCGACGGCAGGGACGGCGCCGGCGCGGCGCAACCCCGCGGAGGGCCCGAAGATCCCGCCGCAAGAAGCGAGGCTGCCTGCCGGGTCCGGCGGCACCGGCTCATGACGTTGTTGCGGCTCCGGCGCGACACTGCGCCGGGCGGCACGACTCGCTGAAGGTCAGGAACTCGGTGCCTCAAGAGACCGGCGGAATCAGAGCGGTCCTCTCGCTGCCGGCTGCCTATGATGCACTTCAGGATCTGCTCGGAGCGAACCGCGCCCGTTCCGAATTCATCAGCACCTACTTGCGACCCGTGCGGGGGCAGCGTGTCCTCGATGTCGGCTGCGGAACGGCGGCAATTCTGGACCATCTTCCGGACGTCGCCTATTACGGCTTCGACATCAGTGACCTTTATATCGCGGCGGCCCGTGCAAGGTACGGCGATCGCGGCACGTTCTTTCCACAAAGGTTGACGCGAGAGGCGTTGGCGCCGTTGCCGCAATTCGACCTCGTGTGCGCATTCGGCCTGCTCCATCACTTGGACGATGCGGAGGCGGCCGACCTTCTGCAGACATGCAGCTCGGCCTTGGCGCCGGACGGCAGGTTCGTCTCCCTTGACAACTGCATCACACCGGATCAGTCGCTCGTCGCCAGGTTCCTGATCTCCCGGGATCGCGGCCGCAACGTCCGAGACGAGGCCGGATACGCGGCCATCGCCGCCACCGCGTTCGCGTCAGTTGAAACGCACATTCGGCGCGATCTGCTCCGCGTTCCCTACACGCACATCATCCTCGAATGCGCATGATAAGGCGTGATCGATGAGCCGTGGACGCAATGCCCCCGGTCGGGTTTCCGAGACGCCGGCTTCCGGCCGGTTGGCGCGCCGCGCCTGGACGGCCGGCTGAAGCGTGTGGGCTTTCGACCATCCGGCCTTGATCGCCGCCATGGCGGTCTCGGCGGTGACAGCGGTGCCGTTCTACCGGGGCCTGAGCGCGCCGACCCTCACGCTGGAGAGCCGCAGTGCGGTCGTTACCTTCTTCGCCGTCTGGATCGTGGCGTTCACCGCCGAGTATTTCGTTCTCGGTCGGTATTCGTTCATCGCCATGGTCTCGGAGGGCAACTTCGCCATCGCCGTCGACCGTTACCTGACCCGGCTCCATGACGGCGGCATCTTCGCCCACGAGTTCGCCGGCGGGCAGGATCTCTACGTCATGTACGCCGGGATGCAGTACGTCCAACCGGAGATCCTGCTGTTTCGGGTCGCGCCGACATGGCTGGTGATCTGGGTCCACAAACTGATGGTCGCCGGTATCGGCTTCGCCGGAAGCTACCTGCTGGCGCGGCGGATGGCGCCCGACTCGCGTTCGGTGGCCGTGGCCGTCGCGGCGCTCTTTCCGCTTACCCACACCTACCTCCTGACCTACAGCACGAGCTTCGCGGCCGCCGGCCTCGCCACCATACCATTGGCGGTGTACGCCGCCGTGTGCAAGACCCGCGAGCCCGGGTTCTGGCCCTGGGTGGCGGGGACGAGCGTGGTCCTCGCGGTGACCGACCCGGTGCACGTCTACCCGCCACTGGCGGTGGCGGTGGTCGGCGCGCTAATCCTGTTTCCCGGTGCCGCCGTCCGTCGCACGGCGGCGGCCTTGGCCTGCTACGTGGTCGCCGCCGTGGCCAACTGGCACGAGGTTCTGTACGGCCTGGCGTCGGTAGCGACGTATACAAACCGGGGCGACGGCGGCGGCGTGGCCCAAGTGGGCTTCGCCGATGCGTTGGTGCTCAGCATCAGGGCCCTGCTGTGGATGGCGGTGCCGACCCTGGTCCTGGCCAGTTCCCTGTTGGTGTTCCTCGCCCGGCGCGACGTCTTCGTCGTGCGCACTGTGGCCGCCATCGTGTGGGTGCCGCTATCGTACGCGCTGGCCAAGTCGATGCCATGGGAGGCCATCGGTCTCGCCCAGATGCGTGGCGTCGAGTTCCTGTACATGGGGCTCGCTTGGCCGGCGTTGATGATCCCCATCGCCGCCAAGGCGCTCGCCGGCTTCGCCCCCGGGGCCGCCGGACGCCGCTGGCCGCGACGACCGGAGGCGGTGGTGCTGGCGGCGGCGCTGGCCCTCCTTGTCTGGCACAAATTCGCGAACGTTGCGCAGTTCCTGTGGTTCGGCGGACAGAGCGCCTACTTCGGCCATGAATCCCTGAACGACCCGCCGTGGCGTCCCGACTTCGACTTCCGCGTCGTCACGCTGTTCGACACGCCGCACCCCAATATCGTTTCCGGCTATTACGGCTACGATTCCTTCGACGGCGGCGTAAACCTCAACCATCGCGCCTGGCAGGAATTCTGGCTCAATACCCTCTACAACGAGCCCAACTACCTGCAAACGACCCGGCCGCGCATCGAGTGGGAGCATTGGGACGGCACCGCCTACGAGGTGGGGCGGCACCTCAGGCTCGACCTTCTGGCCATCGCCAACGTGCACTACCTTTTCAGCGCGCTGCCGCTGCGCAATGCCACCCTCCGTCCGGTGTTCGAGCCGGAGCCGGAGGACCGGGCCAAGGCGCTGCCGGACGATGTCGGCGGTTGGCCGCATTTCCTGTGGTTCCGCCTGCGCCGCATCTTTGATCCGGGCGAGCTCTATGTCTACGAGATCGCCAACTCATTGCCGCGCGTGTTCGCCGCGCGAACCGTCACCGAGGTTGCCGACGACATTGCTTCCGAAACGCTGCATGACCGAATCGCGAGCGTGGCCGGCGGGCGTGGAGTGGTCGTGGCGTCCGGTGACCGCGCTCGCCTCGGCACGCCGTCCACAAGCCTGCGCGTGCTTTCGGCCGGAACGGTGGCCGACGGCTACGATATCGCCATCGACGCCCCGGACGGCGGCATCCTGGTCGTCAATCAGATGCATCTGCCGTTCTGGGAAGCCCGCGCGGGGACCCATTTCCTCGACATCGTTCCGGTCAATGGCGTCCACATGGCCATGAGCGTGCCGCCCGGCGCCACCCGCATCGAGGTGCGGTATCGGCGGCCATTGCTGCGGGAAAAGGTGGCGGGAGTCCTGGGGTGGGACTCCCGCGAGTGGGCCAACTAGCCTTCGGGCAACGCGTTGAATCGCGCCTCGGGCAGGCCGGCGCTCTTGGTGTTGCGATCGGGGAACCGGCCGGAAAACCGGGTCTTCATCTGGTCGAAACGACGCATCAGGTCGGCGCGACGGTCCGCCGCCTCGGGCTCGTCGTCCAGGCACAGGGCGCGGGCCAGGGCCACCGCCTCGGGGGCCAATTCCGCCATCTGCTGGCGGTGGACCAGCCATTCGTTGAAATAGAGCGTCCGGTCGTCATCGACGGGCGGCAGCATGTCGGGCAACAGCCCCTCGGGATCGGTCACCAGGACGTGGACCCCATTCAGCCAGCCCGCCTCCCAGCGCAACAGGTCGTCGCGCGACAGATTGGCCGGGTGGGCCGGCGAGTACGCTTCGAATGCCAGCTTGAAACCGGCGTGGCCGAGCAGGAAGTCGCGGGTGGCGTGGCGGACCGCCGGATAGTTGGCGTCATCGACCACGATCACGGCATGGTCGTGCAGGTGTCGCTTGGCCAGCAGCAGGCACACCATCTGGCTGCGGTAGTCGTGGGGCCCGTCGACGAAATAAAGCCCAACCCGCCGTCCGCTCAGGTGACCATCCAGTCCGCCCAGGGCCTCCTCGAAATCCATGTTGAGCAGCCGTGCGTTGGCGGTGCCGAAGCGGGCCAGGCGCTCGTTGACCACAGAGAGATTGACCCCGTCCGGGTCGAGGGTGGCGAAATTGTCGATGCCGAAGCAGGGCAGGGCCGGCGCCTCCAGGGCCGTGGAGATCAGGGTCAGGCCCTGGAACACGCCGATCTCCACATAGCAGGCCGAGGGGTCGTCGGCGAACAGGCGGGCCAAGCGTTGCAGAACGCCCACCGTCTTGAGGCCCGAAATCCCGGTCAGGCCGTCGGCCCGGCGGTCGGTAAGCAGTCCGTGGTCGTCGGTCTCGCGGACCGCCGCGAGGACGCGGTCCATGAACTGTCGGGCATTGGCGGTCATCGGCTGGCGTTCCTGGTGGCGGGCCGGGACCATGGCACAAAACCATGCGGTTGCAAATCGCCGGGCCGACCGTGACCCATGCCCGTCCTGCTGAGGACCTCGGCCGACCTGCCGGCACCGTCCCGCTACGACCACTGGTATGCGGTGACCGGCGGTCGCGGCCGGGGGCCGGCGGACCGCAAGTTGCCGGACCTGGCCCGGCGTCTGGAAGAGGCCTTCAACGCTATCTCGCCCGAGTGGTGGGCGGCGGCCCGCAGCCTGAGCGAGGCGTCGGGCGCCGAGCTGGCCTATGCCACCACGTGCGCCGCCTTCGGCTCCGATTTCGGGTTGATGATGGCGTGGGCTCGGTTGACCACCGACGAGGCGGCCGGGACCGGGACTTGCCTGGTGGTGTGCGACGACCCCTGCCTGTTCCGGCACTTGGCCGGGCTGCCCGGGGTGGACGCGGGCCGGGCGCCGCCTTTGTGGCCATGGCTGGGAGTGCGGCGGTTGCGGGGATTTGCGGCCCGGCTGGGGGTGGCCGGTCGTATGGCCCGGGCGGCCGCGGTCACCCGGGGGCAACGACCGGCCCATGGGCGCGGCGATCCGGTCATCCTGGTCTACGGCCACCCGCGCAGCACGGCCGAGGGACTCGACGCCTATTTCGGGTCCCTGATGGCCGAGATCCCGGCCTTGAGGCGTCTGCTGCATACGGACTGCCCGCCCGCCCGAGCCCGTCAGCTGGCGGCCGACGGACGAACGGCGGTGCTCCATGCCTGGGGACGGCCATGGCCGTCACCGGCCTTGTTGTGGGCCCGCTGGCGGCCCCGGCACCAGGACCTGGACGGCCCGCTGGGATGGCTGGTGCGGCGGGCGGCGGCGATCGAGGGCAGCGGTGGCGCGGCGGTCATGAATGCCTGGCAGCGCAAGTGCCACGATGCCTGGCTGGCCGACGTGCGTCCGCGGGTCGTCGCCTGGCCATGGGAGAACCACGGCTGGGAGCGGGATTTCTGCCGTGTTGCCCGGCGCCGTGGCGTGCGGACCGTCGGCTACCAGCACACGGTCATCGGCCCCCACCAGCTCAACTACGCCCCGGTCACCAATTTCGATGGTCTCGACAGCCTGCCGGACCTGATTGTCTGCGATGGAGCCGCCTACCGGGACCAGCTCCTCGACTGGGGGGTGCCGGCGGACCGCATGGTTGTCGGCGGCTCGCTCCGCATTGGCCGCGTCGAGGCCGACCTCTATGATCCCGACGGCCCGGTCTTCGTGGCGTTGTCGGCCCGGCGCAGCATCGCCCGCCAGCAGGTGGCCGCCGTGGACAAGGCGGCGGCGCGCGGGTTCCGGTTCCTGGTCAAGGCCCATCCCATGTACCCGTTGACCCTGACCGAGTCGAACCACGTCCGCCGCACCGACCGCATCCTGCCCGAACACGAGGCGTTGTCGGCCGTGGTCTACAGTACCGGAACCTCGGGACTCGAAGGCCTGCTCGCCGGCCTGCCGACGTTTCGCCTGCTGCCGGAGGACGAGATCGCGGTGGACGTCCTGCCGCCGTTCGCCGCCGCCGTGCCGGTCACGGCCGACGACTTGGCCGATGCCCTCGCCGCGGATCAGCAGCCCTCGCGCCTCGATTGGGACTCCGTGCTCAGCCCGCCCGATGGGGCGTTCTGGCGCGACCTCTTCGGTCCGACACCATGACCGTCAACGTGGCCCTGATCGGCTGTGGGCGCATCGCCGGGCACCATTGCAGCTCCATCGCCCAGGTGGACGGTGTGACGCTGACCGCGGTCTGCGACCTGGTGGGCGACAAGGCCCGCGCCTATGGCGAGGAGTACCGCGTGCCGTGGTACACCAGCTACCGCGCCATGTTCGCCGACATCCCGGACATCGATGTGGTCGCCGTCATTACCCCGTCGGGCATGCATTTCGAGCATGGCATGGAGATTCTGGAGGGCTACGGCAAGCACGTGATCATGGAGAAGCCGACCTTCATGCGCCCCGAGCAGCTCCATGCCGCCTACGGCGCTGCGGACCGGGCCGGGCTGCACCTGTTCCCGGTGTTCCAGAACCGTCACAACAGGGCCGTGCGGCGGGTCCGGCAGGCCCTCGACGACGGCGAGCTGGGCACCATCCGCCTAATCGCCGTGCGCGTGCGCTGGTGCCGGCCGCAGCGTTACTACGACTTGGCGCCGTGGCGCGGCACCTTCTCCCACGACGGCGGAGTGCTCACCAACCAGGCCATCCACCATATCGATCTGCTGCGCCACCTGGGTGGCGACGTGGCCCGGGTAAGCGCCACGTTCCGCACCCTGGGCGCAGACATCGAAGTGGAGGACACGGCGGTCGCCACCCTCGCCTATGCCTCTGGCGCCGTCGGGGTGGTCGAGGCGACGACGGCCGCGCGGCCCGACGACTTCGAGGCGTCCATCAGCCTGGTGGGCGCCGAGGGCCTGGCCCAGATCGGCGGCATCGCCGTCAACGAGCTGCAGGTGTTCACGCCGGACCCGGATGCCTGCGCTGCCAACAGTGAGGATTTCCAGGGTATCAAAGGCCATGGCGCGGTCTACGGCTACGGCCACACCCAGCTCTACCGGGACATCGGCGCGTTCTTCGGCAACGGGACGCCGTATCCGGTGGACCGGGCCGACTGCCTGGCGACCCTGAAGCTCCTGCACGCCTTCTACCGGTCCGACGAGGCCGGAGGGGCGTGGACCGACGTGGATTCGGACGCCCAGTCCCCGCGCCTGGGACGGCCCGACGACACCGTCTCAGACCTCTATCGGACTCCGCCGCCATGACCACACCCCTGAAGGTCGGCATCGCCGGGTACGGCGTGGTCGGCAAACGCCGCCGCGAGGTGATCGATGCCCGCCCCGACCTGACCACCGTCGCCGTCTGCGACCGCACCCTGCCTGGCGAGGGGACCTTCGACGATGGCGTGCGCTATGCCACCCGGTATGACCGTCTGTTGGAGCAGGACCTGGATGTCCTGGTGGTGTGCATGAGCAACGACATCGCTGCCGAGGTCACCATGGCCGGGCTCGGGCGGGGCCTGCACGTGTTCTGCGAGAAGCCGCCGGGCCGCGACCTGGACGACATCGCCCGGGTGGTGGCCTGTGCGGGGCAGCGCCCCGGGCTCAAGCTCAAGTACGGCTTCAACCACCGCTACCACGATTCGGTGCGGGACGCCCTGAAGCTCATCCGCTCCGGCGACCTGGGTGAGGTCATTAACCTGCGCGGCATGTACGGCAAGTCCAAGCTCATCTCCTACGGCCAGACCACCTGGCGCACCGAGCGGGCCCTGGCTGGCGGCGGTATCCTGCTCGACCAAGGCATCCACATGGTGGACCTGCTGCGCCTGTTCGCCGGCGACTTCACCGAGATCCACAGCGTCATCTCCAATGACTTCTGGAACCATGACGTGGAGGACAACGCCTATGCGCTGATGCGCACGGCCGACGGCAAGGTGGCGATGCTCCACTCGTCGGCCACCCAGTGGCGCCACGGCTTCCGCCTCGAGATGACCCTGAGCAAGGGCGCCATCACGCTCAGCGGTATCCTGTCGGGCTCCAAGAGCTACGGCGCCGAGACCATGACCGTGGCCTGGTCGGCGGGCGACGACGTGGGCGACCCCAAGGAGCAGACCACGCGCTATAACCGCGACCCGTCATGGGCCGACGAGATCGCCGAATTCGCCGACGCCATCCGAAACGACCAGCCCATCGTCAACGGCTCGGCCGAGGAGGCGCTCAAGACCATGCACCTGGTCTACCGCATCTACTGCGCCGATCCCCAATGGAAGGCCCGCTGGGGCCTCAGCGACGACATCCCCGTGCCGATGGCGGCCGTCGGGAGCGCGCCATGACCATGCGCCGGCAGACGGATCGCGCCTTCGGCCTCATGTTCGCGGCCGTGTTCACGGTGATCACGATCGTGGCTTGGCTGGGATTTGACACCCGGCTCTATTGGGCTCTCGGAACGGCGGCCGTGTTCCTCCTGATCTCGCTGGCGGCACCGGGGCTGCTGATGCCCCTGAACCGCCTGTGGGCCGCGTTCGCCGCCCGCCTCGGCCACGTCAGCAACCACGTCATCCTGGGCGCGTTTTTCTATCTGTTCGTCCTGCCCGCCGGACTTATAATCCGCCTCCTCGGTCGCGACCCGTTGCACCGATCATTCGACGACAAGGCAAGAAGCTACTGGACGCCGGTCGGCCGACAGGCGAACAGAGACACCTTCCCGGACATGTTTTGAGGCCCGCCCGAACGCCATGATCTCGCTGCTCGGCCAGCTCCTGAAGTACATGAAGGTGTACCGGAAGTTCTGGATGGCGCCGATCGTGTTCGGCCTGCTCCTGATCGGCGGCCTCCTCATCGCCGCCCAAAGCACGGCTATCGCGCCGTTCATTTACGCCATCTTCTAGCCCCCGCACCGTGCTCGTCCTCGGCATTTCGGCGTTCTACCACGACAGCGCCGCCGCGCTGGTTCGCGACGGCGAAATCGTCGCCGCCGCGCAACAGGAACGCTTCTCCCGCAAGAAGCACGACTCCGAGTTCCCGGCCGAGGCGATCGCGTACTGCTTGGACGAGGCCGGCGTGACGTTGGATCAGGTCGACCACGTCGGCTTCTACGACAAGCCGCTGCTCACCTTCGACCGACTGCTGGAGACCTATCTGGCGTTCGCACCCCGGGGGCTGCCGTCCTTCGTCGCCGCCATTCCCGTCTGGGTCAAGCAGAAGATCCTGCAGAAGTCCCTGGTGGTGAAGGGACTGAACGCTCTCGAACGCGGCGCTGTCGGCGAGGACAAGGTCCTGTTCGGATTCCATCACCACTCCCACGCCGCCAGCGCGTTCTACCCCTCTCCGTTCGACGAGGCGGCGGTGCTGGTCATGGACGGCGTCGGCGAATGGGCGACCACGTCGACGGGGCTCGGCCGGGGGCGCGAGGTCACGCTGTTGAACGAGATCCGCTTCCCTCACTCGCTCGGCATGTTGTACTCCGCGTTCACCTACTACCTGGGTTTCGCGGTCAACGACGGCGAATACAAGGTGATGGGCCTGGCGCCCTACGGGGAGCCCAAGTACGCGCCGACCATCCTCGACACCCTGATCGACGTGAAGCACGACGGCTCCTACCGCCTCGACATGACGTACTTCAACTACTGCACTGGGCTCACCATGACCAACGGGCGCTTCGACGCGCTGTTCGGTGGGCCGCCGCGCAAGCCGTCGCAACCGCTGACCCAAAGGGACATGGACCTGGCCCGCTCGGTGCAGGCGGTCACCGAGGAGGTCATCCTGCGCATGTGCCGTTCCCTCCACGCCGACACCGGCCAGCGCAACCTGTGCCTGGCCGGTGGCGTCGCGTTGAACTGCGTGGCCAACGGCCGGGTCCTGCGCGAGGGGCCGTTCGAAAACGTGTGGATCCAGCCCGCCGCGGGAGACGCGGGGGGAGCCGTCGGCGTGGCCCTGGCCATCGCCCACCAGATGAACGGCCTGGACAGGGCGCCGCGCAACCGCGACGCCATGCAGGGCGCCTACCTGGGGCCGGCGTTCGGCGACGACCGCATCCGCGCCGACCTGGACCGGCGCGGCGCCCGCTACGAGGTGGTTGCCGGCGACATGCTGTTCGAGCGGATCGCCGAGGAATTGGCCGCCGAGAAGGTGGTCGGCTGGTTCCAGGGACGGATGGAGTTCGGTCCGCGGGCGCTGGGCAACCGGTCGATCCTCGGCGACCCCCGCTCCGAACGGATGCAGCGGCTGCTCAACCTCAAGATCAAGTACCGCGAGGGGTTCCGTCCCTTCGCGCCGGCGGTGCTGCGCGAGGATGTGTCGCGGTACTTCGAGATGGACAGCGACAGCCCCTACATGCTGCTGGTGGCCCCGGTGAGCGAGGATCGCCGTCAGGAAGTCAGCGATGCCGACGCCGCGCGCCAGGGCCTGGACAAGCTTCATGTGGTGCGCAGCGACATCCCGGCCATCACCCACGTCGATTATTCCGCCCGCATCCAGACCGTGCACGAGGACACCAACCCCCGGTTCCATCGGCTGCTGCAGGCATTCCGGACCCGCACCGGCTGCGGCGTCCTGGTCAACACCAGCTTCAACGTGCGCGACGAGCCCATCGTGTGCACGCCGGACGACGCCTACCGCTGCTTCATGGCCACCGAGATGGACGTTCTGGTCCTCGGCAACACGGTGCTGCGCAAGGAGGAGCAGTAGTGGCGGCGCCCATGTTCTCCGCCCGGCTTCTGGGCACCCTGAAGCGCCCGGGCGGCAGCGACGGCGACGGCCTCGACCTGTCCGACGACGGGCTGCGGTGCCCGTCCACCGGCGAGACGTTCCCCAACATCGACGGCATCCCCTCGCTGTACATGCCGAGCCCCGGCGAGGGCAAAGACGTGACCGCCCGGGTCAAGTCCTTCTACGAGGAGCACCCGTTCCCCAGCTACGAAGGCCTCGAGGAGTTCGGGGAACTGGTGAACAAGGGCAGCCACAACCCGTTCGCGGCGCGGCTGCTCGAGGGCATCGGCTACAACAAGCTGGTTCTGGAGTGCGGTTGCGGCACCGGGCAGCTCACCCATTTCCTGCAACTCAACAACAACCACGTGCTCGGCATCGACCTGTCCCTGTCCAGCCTCCGGCTGGCCGTGGAGCACAAGCTGCGCAACGGGCTGGAACGGAGCGCCTTCGCCCAGATGAACATCTTCGACCTGGCGGTGAAGGACGGGGCCTTCGACGTGGTCATCGCCCATGGCGTACTGCACCACACCTTCGACGCCCGGCGCGCCTTCGGCCACATCGTGCGCAAGGTCAAGCCGGGCGGCATCGTCATGGTCGGCCTCTACAACCGGTATGCGCGGGTGCCCACTTGGCTGCGTTCCAAGGCCATCGGCATTTTGGGGCCCCGGATCGACTACGTGGTCCGCAACCGGATCCGCGATGCCCGGAAGGCGGAGATCTGGGTCAAGGACCAGTACTACAATCCCCACGAAACTTGGCATTCCATCGATCACGTCCTGCATTGGTTCGACCAGAACGGCGTCGAGTACCTGAACTGCTCGCCGCCGATTTTGGGCAGCGACGGCGAGGACGCCGCATCCTTGTTCGACCGGACGCGCCCGGGGACGCCTTATCAGCGGGTCGTGACACAGCTCTCCTGGCTGGCCTCCATCGCCCGCGAAGGCGCCTTGTTCGACGTCGTCGGCCGCCGCCGCGAGGGACCCGTTGTCTGAACGCACGACCTGGACGGGCCGGCTCGTCGCCTTGGGGATCGGCCTAGTGCTGGCGCTCGCCGTGGCCGAGGGCGTGCTGCGTGTCGCCATGCCCCATTGGCAGGATTTCTACAGCGGCCGGTTCATGCGCGAGATCGTGGTCCCCGAGTTCGGGACGGTGGCCACGGGCCGGCCCGGGTTCGATGGTCATTTCGCGCAGAACAATGGGGACTTCCGCGTCAGGGTCGCCATCAATGCGTTCGGCCTGCGCAATCCCGAGCCCGTGGACGCGGCCGACGGCCGCATCTGGATCGTCGGCGACTCCATGGCCTTCGGCTGGGGCGTGGAACAGGACGAGATGTATTCGTCGGTGATCGGCAAGACGGTCGGTGTGCCCGCCTACAACATCGCCAGCCCCGGCACCAACGTCTGCGGGTACCAGGCGTTGGTGGCCCGGATGCCGGATGGGGTCGAGCCGGCGGCGATGATCGTCGGGCTTATCCTGGAGAACGACATCGGCGTCTACGACTGCCGCGCCGCGGCACGAAAGACCGCCGGCAAAGAGGAGGCCGAATCGATCGGTTCGGGTACCCTCAAAGGGCTACTGACGCGGCATTCGGCGCTCTATAACTTCCTCGCGGTCGTTCTGAAACGGGTGGAGCCGGTGCGTGATGCCCTGACCGCCCTGGGCGTCATCCGCGAAAGCCATGGTTACGTCCGCAAATTGGACGAGGGAGCGGTGACGGCGGCGGTCGCACGCACGGCGGATGAAATCGCCGCTCTTCGCGACATGCTCCCGCGCGGCACGTCTTTTGCCGTGCTGCAGGCGCCCGCGCGCTTCGAGATCGCCTCCGACGACGCCTTCTTCCGCAAGCTGCGCCTGTCCATGGCCGCAGCCTTGGCCGATCGCGGCATTGCCGTCATCGATCCTTACGAAGCCTTTCGCCGGGCCGGGTTCGGAGCAACCCATTTCGCCCACGACGGCCACTGGTCGCCGAAGGGACACGCGGTCGCGGCCGCGGCGGCGGCCGGATGGCTGACGGAGCAGGGGATCGGTCGTCCGTGACCACCGTCGGCATTGTCCCCGCCCGCATGGCCGCCAGTCGGTTTCCGGGCAAGCCCCTGCATCCCATCTGTGGCCGGCCCATGGTCGAGCACTGTTACCGGCGCGCGGCCCTTTACGACGGCTGGGATGGCCTGTTCCTGGCCACCTGCGACGACGAGATCCGGGACTTCGGCGCGGCCCAAGGCTTCCCCGTGGTGATGACCGCCGACACCCACACCCGGGCCCTGGACCGGGTGGCCGAGGCGGCGGCCACATGCGGCATTGGTCTGGCCGACGACGACATCGTGGTCTGCGTGCAGGCCGATGAGCCCCTTCTGGGCCCGGACATGATCGCCGCGGTTCTGGCCCCGTTCGCCGAGGGGGACGCGGTAAACGGCACCCTGCTGGCGGTGCCCATCGTCGACGAGGACACCTTCCGCAATCCCGACATTGTCAAGGTGGTGCACGATCTGGCGGGCAACGTGCTCTACACCTCCCGCAGTCCCATCCCCTATTGCAAGGCGTTCACGCCCGACCTGGGGGCGCTCCGGGTCGGCGGCATCTTCGGCTTCCGTTGGCGCTTCCTGCGATGGTTCACGGAGACCCCGGAATCGCCTTTGGAGGTCAAGGAAGCCTGCGATTCCAATCGGGTCTGCGACAACGGTTTCCGCCAGCGCATCGCCCTGGCGCCGCTGCGCCCGTATGTTTCGGTGGACAGCCCCGCCGACGTGGCCCGGGTCGAGGCCGTGATGCCGGACGACCCCTTGTGGGGGCGGTATTGAGCGTCCTCGTGGACCGCGCCGCGCTGGAGGCCCTTGAAGCCTCCGTGCACCGACCGGAGGCGGGGCGTTCGGCCTATTGGGAGCACGGGGTCACCACCTTCGACGTCGCCGCCGACGGCACGACCACCGGCAGCAGCGTTCTCGGCATGGTGTCGCGTAAGACCGGGCCGCTCCACACGGCGGCCCACTGGCTGCTGCAGGCCCCGTATCGCCGCATGGCGGCCGACTTTCCGGCCTACCGGGACTGCGAGCGCCTGGGCCGTGTCATCGCCGGCCGACAGGGGCGCCAGTTCACCTACGACATCCTGCGCCAGGCGTTGAGCCTGGCGTTGATCCGCGCCCACGTGTCCCTGGAAGGGCCGGGGTGCAACCTCGTCATCGGTGACGGATACGGCGTCATGGCGGCGCTGCTCGCCCTCGCGGCACCGCACCGGCCGGTGATCACCGTCAACCTCACGAAACCGCTGTTGCTCGACTTGGTATCCCTCCGCCGCGCGGTGCCCGATTTGCAAGTGGCCCTGGTGGAGGACGCGGCCGACATGAAGGAGGCCCTCTCGCGGCCGGGAGGCGTCATTGCCGTCCGCGCGGACGATGCAGCCATCGTCAAGAACGCCCCCGTGGCACTGGCCGTCAATATCGTCTCCATGCAGGAAATGGCGCCCGAAACCATCGCCGGGTATTTCGATGCCCTGCGCGCCAATCCGGCGCCGGAGACCGCCTTTTACTGCTGCAACAAAGTGGAAAAGCGCCTCGAGGACGGGACGGTCACCCGCTTCGAGGACTATCCCTGGCGGGCCGCCGACCGGGTGCTGGCGGACGAGATCTGCCCGTGGAGCATGGTGATCTATTCCCGCCGCCCGCCCTTCTGGCACCGGCGCACCAACCCCATTCGCCACCGCCTGGCCGTCCTGGACAAGGATCCGGCCGTCGGATGATCGCGGCCGTGGTGTTCGATCTGGACGGGACGTTGATCGACAGCATTCCCGACGTACATGCCGCCCTCAATCGGGTGCTGGAAGAGGACGGGCGGCGGTGCCTCACCCTGGACGAGGTGCGGGCCATGATCGGCGACGGCGCCCGCCTGACCATCGAGCGCGCTCTGGCAGCCACGGGCGATTCCGGCGGTCCGGACACGGTGGATGCCGTCACCAACCGCTACATGGCCCACTACCTAGCCGACCCGACGGGACACACCGTGATCTACCCGGGCGTGGTGGCGGCCTTGGAACACTTCAAGACGGCGGGCATCGCCATGGGCGTGTGCACCAACAAGCCTCAGGCGACGACATCGGCAGCCCTCGAGGCCCTGGGCCTGGCGCCCTTCTTCGCCACCGTGCTGTGCGGTGAGTCGGTGCCGCACCCCAAGCCTGACGGCCGCCACGTCCTGGCGGTCCTGGACAAGCTCGGCGCGCCGCCGGTGGCGGCGGCCATGATTGGCGACAGCGAGCCCGACATCGCGGCGGCACGGGACGCCGGCGTGGTGTCCGTGGCCGTCACCTGGGGCTACGCCAAATCCGATCCCGCCGCGCTGGGCGCCGACGCGGTGATCGACGACGCCCGCGACCTGCCGGGCGTCGTCGCGGACCTCCTCCGCGACCGGGCCGCGTCATGACCCGTGTCGCCGTGACCTCCCGGTCGTTCTCTCGCCATCCGGTCCTGCGGGCGGAGCTGCTGGACCGGTACGACGACGTGACCTTCAATGATGCAGGGGCCACCTTCGACCGCCAGACGTTGACCGCTTATCTGCAGGGCCACGACCGCGTGATCACCGCCCTGGAGACCTTGGACGAGCCCGTCTTCGCCGCCGCCCCGCAGCTCCGCGTGGTGTCCAAGTACGGGGTCGGCGTCGATTCGATCGATCTGGCCGCCATGCGGCGGCGCGGCCTGCGCCTGGGCTGGAGCGGGGGCACCAACCGGCGTTCGGTGGCGGAACTGGTGATCGCACTGGCGGTCTCCCTCCTGCGCCATCTCCCGCAGGCCACAGGCGAGGTCAAGGAGGGAACCTGGCGGCAGAGTCTCGGTCGCCAGCTTTCCGACCGCACGGTCGGCATCGTCGGCTGCGGTCACGTGGGCAAGGACTTGGCCGTGCTGCTGCGGGCCTTCGGCTGCCGGGTCCTGGCCCACGATATCCGCGATTTTCCGGAGTTCTTCCGCGCCCACGGCATCGAGCCGACGGGACTCGACGACCTGCTCGCCGCCGCCGACGTGGTCACCGTCCATCTGCCCCTCGACGACAGCACACGCGGCCTGCTCGACGCCCGGCGCCTGGCGCTGATGAGCGCCGACACCATCCTCATCAATACGGCCCGCGGCGGCATCGTCGACGAAGCGGCGCTCAAGGACATGCTGTCCGGCGGGCGCCTGGCCGGCGCCGCCTTCGACGTCTTCGCCACCGAGCCCCCCGAAGACCCGGACCTGCTGGCCCTGACCAACTTCATCGCCACGCCCCATATCGGGGGCAGCGCCGAGGAAGCCATCCTGGCCATGGGCCGCGCCGCCATCAACGGGCTCGAGGACGCCCGCGTTCCCGAACCCGGCGTTCACCCGGAGGGTTTGTGGTAGGCGCGTCAGTCGGGCTTGCGGGCGCCGATGAACCAGGCGAAGCCCATGATGCGCCCCAGGCGCAGCTCCAGTGGCGATTGGATGGGCCAGGGCTCGCCGTAGGCGAGCACGCCGCCCGGATGGATACCGTAGCGGCGCACCTGGTAGCGGCGGTAGAGCCGGCCGAGCTTGGGAATCAGATAGAAGTAGAACTCGCCCTTGCGCAGGCTGACGTCCTCGAAGCGCCGGAACAGGCGGCGGATTTCGCCGGCCGTGTAACAGCGGGTGATGGGATTGTCGGCCGTCTGGCGGTTTTTGCCACCCCATTCCGTGGCCTTGCCCAGCCAGTCAGTGTCCCGGAAGGCGCGGCCCCGCAGGATGCCTTCGAACAACAGCATGTTGACCCAGTAATGCCACGAGCTCTTGCAATAGAGCATGATGACGGCACGCCCGCCGGGGCGGGTCACGCGCCATGCCTCGTCGATGGCGCGAGCGGTATCCGGGGTGTGGTGCAGCACTCCGTTGGAATAGACGATGTCGAAGCTGCCGTCGGCGAAGGGCAGCGATTCGGCGTCTCCCTGGAGAGCCAGGCAGCCCGCCGCCCCCATGAGGCGGAATTTGGCCCCGGTGGCGGCGGCGCGGGCATACGTGATGTCGAGGCTGGTCATGCGCGCCCCGTGGCGTGCGAACAGGGCCGAGTGGCTGCCGGCACCGCAGCCGATTTCGAGCACCCGCTTGCCCGACAGGTCGGCCAACGGCATCTCGGTCGCTGCCATGTGGCCGCGGTAGCGGAACATGTCCTCCAGGTCGTCGATGCCTTGCAGCAGCGCGTCGCGCGTCAGCGTCCCGTCCACGTCCTCGTAAAGGGAATCGTAAAGGGCCTGCCAGAAGACTCGGATGTCGTGCTTGACCGTCGGCTCGGACATGGAGTGCACCCTAGCACGGACCATAACCCACCATGCTCGCCAACCTGATTCACAAGGCCCGGCAATTGTCCACCGACCCGGTGCTCCGGCGCTGGGCCGTGGGACGGGTGCTCGGCCGACGTCCGGGCGAGCCCGCCTTCACGCCCCACAAGCCGCCCTATCTGGACGGGCACCTCCCCCTGGCCGCGGGTGAGCCCCGTCCCGGCGTACCGTTCGCCGAACTGGTCGGCGGGCAACCGGCGAAGCCGCTGGAGCTGGCGTTGCCGGGCCAGGCCGTGCGCCTGGAGCCACGGGGATTGGCGGTGGCGTTTCGCCCGCTCTACGCCGATCCCGAGACCCGTCTGGCCATGCACCGATTCGCCTGGCTGCCGTTGGCCGGGGAGGAGGCCGACCCGGCCTGGGTCCAGGCCCTGTGGTCGGCCTGGCGCGGCGCCTACGGCACGCCTTCGGACGATTGGCCGTGGCACCCCTATACGGCGGCCGAACGCGCCGTCAACATCGTCACCTACGGTCGCCGCCACGGCCTGCCGGCCCCCGTTGACGACACGCTGGCGGTGCTGGCGGCGCACGGCCCGGCCATCGCCAACCGCCTCGAATACCGCGGCGACCATCACACCGCCAACCACCTGTGCAACAACGGGCGCGGCCTCTACCTGCTGGGACTGGCCCTGGGCGAGGAGGCCTACGCCGATATCGGCTTGCGGGTCCTGCTGGGCGAGGCCGAGCGCTTGTTCCTGCCCTCCGGGGTCATGCGCGAGGGATCCAGCCACTACCACCTTCTGGTCACCCACTGGTTCGCCGAGTGCTGGCTGGCCGCCAGCGCCCACGGCCGCACCGAGGAGGAACGCTTGCGCGACATCACGGCCCGGGCCCTGGCTGTCGTCCCCCGCCTGCTCCTGCCCGGCGGTTTGCCGCTGATCGGCGACATCTCACCGGATGCCCCACCCGGGTATGTAATGGGGATGGCAGTCGGCGCCGGGGGGTGGGTCGGATCGCTCGACCCCGAGGCCCGCGCGGAGTTCGTCCGGCTGCGCGACGCCGTGACACCCGTCGCCGCCGCCGACCTGGCGGCCGACGGCTGGCTGCGCGCCGATGTCGGGCCTTGGGCCGGGTTGTGGCACGCGGCGCCCGGCGGCTGGCCGCCCATGCCCGGACACGGCCACCAGGACATGGGTGGCTTCGAGGCCCACTACCAGGGCGAGCCGGTGCTGGTCGATCCCGGGCGCGGCGCCTACGGGGAATGGGGCAAGGCCGCGTTCTACCGCTCGGGTCGCGCCCACAACACCATCATCATCGACGGCGCCGATCCGTATCCCACCAACAAGCCCTACTACGACGATGCGTTCCGCCTCCGGGTCGGCGGCCCGCCGCCGGAGCTGGACCGCGACGGCGACGACGTGGTTCTCCGCCATCACGGTTTCGCAAGGTTATCCGGCGTCGGCGCCGTGACGCGGCGCTGGCGCTTCTCCGACAAGGCGTTGTCCGTCATCGACACGGTGGAGGGCAGCGGTCAACATACCGCGGTCCGGGTGCTGTATACGGACCTCCCGGTCCGCTGGGACCACGGCACGGCCGTTCTGGCCGGGGATCGCGCCAGCTACCGCATCCGCATCGGCGCCCATGACTTCGAGCTGACCGAACGCCACGCCGAGCGCTGGACCGCCTACGGGGTGGGCCATCCCGCAACCGCCTTGGTCATCACCGTCCACCGGCGATTGCCGTGGACCGGCGCCATCACCGTCGAGATCGATTGAATGGCCGGACCGTTCGCAGACGTCAGCGTGGTGGTGCCGGCCTACCGGGCGGCGGCGACCATCGGCCGCACCCTCGACAGCATCGCCGACCAGACCTTGAAGCCGCGCCAAGTCGTGGTGGTCGACGACGGTTCCGACGACGGCACCTTCGAGGCCGCCACGGCCCGCGCCGATGCCATGGACGGCATCGAGCTCACCGTGCTGCGCCAGGACAACCGGGGTCCCGGGGCGGCCCGCAACCACGCCGTGGTCGCCGCCACCCAGCCTCTGCTCGCATTCCTCGACGCCGACGACGAGTGGCTGCCGAGCAAGCTCGAACGCACCATGCCGCACCTGGAGGACGGCCGGTATGTGCTGGTGGCCCACGACTACCTTTTCGCCCGCGACGGCACCGAGGCGGCCGTCGATTGCGTCGGCAACTTCCGCGCCGGCCCCGACCCGCTGGTCAGCCTGTACCGGCGCGGCTACATCGCAACGACCACGGTGGTGGCCCGTCGCGATGCCGTCATCGCCGCCGGCGGCTTCGACGAGACCCTGCCCAACGCCCAGGACTTCGCTTTGTGGCTCTCCATGCTGAGCCGGCCGGACACCCGGTTCCATGTCTTCGGCGAGGCGTTGACCCGCTACAACGTGACCCCGGGCAGCGTCATGCATCACGTCATGCGGCGCCTGCGTTGCTGCCTGGAGGTCGCCCGGCGGTACAGCCACGACCTGAAAGACCGTCCCGGTTGGCCGCTCGCCAGCGTCGCCTTTCGTGTCGTCGCGCTGCACTACGAGGCGGTGCAGGCGTTCCGGCACCAGGGCCGCTTCCTGGCGGCGGCCCGGGTGGCGGCAGCCACTCCCGTCAGCCTGGCGGCGCTGACCCTGGCCCACCTGTTCGGACCCCGCCCGCCGCGGCCCGACTTCCTCAACCCTCCCAGCACCTACCGCCAGTACCTGGGCCGCCGGTCGCTGCGTCAGCGGCTCCGCGCGAAGGCCCGGGACGCCGCCGTGTTCGCCCTGTCGGTGGGCCGGTCGCCGCGCCGCCGGGGCGGATGGATTCGTTTTCCCTACTACCACCACGTCTTCGACGACGAACGGTCGGGTTTCGCCCGCCAGTTGAACGCCATGCGCGCCTGGGGCGAGTTCATCGCCCTCGACGACGCCATCGCCCTGCTCGCCGCCGGCGATCCCGTGGACGGCCGCTACTTCTGTGTCACCTTCGACGACGGATTCCGCAGCTGCCGGACCAATGCCCTGCCCATACTCGCCGACAAGGGGGTGCCGGCCACCGTCTTCCTGCCGACACGCTACATCGATACCCGCCCGGACCGGGACCGGGACCTGCTCATGGGCTTCTATGACGACCGCCGGCTGGTCATCGATTTCCTCGGCTGGGGCGACTGCCGGGAAATGATGGCGGCGGGCGTGACCTTCGGCTCCCACACCGAGAGCCACGCCAACCTGGCGGCCCTCGATGCCGCCGGGGTCGAAGGCGAGCTGGACCGCTCCAAGCGCACCATCGAGGAGCGGACCGGCACCGCGTGCGCCCATTTCTGCGCCCCGTTCGGCCTGCCGCGCGTCCACTTCGACCCCGATCGCGACCCCGGAATCGCCCGCCGGCTGGGCTACCGGTCGTTCCTCAGCGGCGTCCGCGGCGCCATGCGGACCGGGGACTCGCCCATGATGGTGCGCCGCGACCACCTGCTGGCGTCGTGGGGCGCCCACCAGCTCCGCTATTTCTTCAGCCATGGCTGACGGAGCCCCGGCCAGCGGCAGCTGCGCCATGCGGGACGCCACCTTCGAGGACTACCCGCGGATCACCGATCTGCTGGTCGGCCTCGGCGTCGCCATGCCGTCTGGCGAGGCGGCGGTGCGCGCCCATTGGGAGCGCCTGTGGCGCGACAACCCGGCCATTGCGGTTCACGGTCCAGGGTTCAGCCGCGGCTGGGTGTTGGAGGACGGTGGCCGCATGGTGGGGTTCGTCGGCAACATTCCGATGGTGTCCTATTACGGCGACCAACCCGTCCTGGTGTCCACGTCGCGCGCTTGGGGGGTGGAGAAGGACTACCGGCCTCAGGCCGGGGGTTTGGTCGCCGCCTATTTCGAGCAGCCCAATGCGGATCTGCTGCTGATCAGCTCGGCCAACTACCCGGCCGGCCAACGGTGCCTGCGCCACGGCGGCTCGGCCCTGCCTCAGACCGATTACGACCGGGTCCTGTACTGGGTGCTCGATGCCGGGGGATTCCTCACCGCCGCCTTCCGCAAGAAGGGGCTGCCGGCGACGGCCGCCGCCGCGGCCGCCTTCGCCGCCGCGCCCGGTCTGGCCACCGCCACGGCGCTGGGTCGGCGGCGTCCGGCAGGGCGTGGGTTCGATGTCGACCGGCTGCGGATTGGCGATCTGGGCGGCGAGTTCGACGACCTGTGGCACCGCAAAAAGGCCGAGGGTCGGCGGCTCCTGGCCTGCCGCGATGCCGCGACGCTGCGCTGGTACTACACGCCGCTGACCGAGGAGCGGGATACGGTGGTGCTGGGGGCCCGCGGCGGCGGTCGCCTCCAGGGCTACGCCGTCGCCGTCAACGAGGACGCACCGGCCATCGGCCTGCGGCGTCTCAAGCTGGCCGACCTGTTCATTGCCGGCGACGATTCGCACGTTCTCGACCGCCTGCTCGCCGCCGCCGCCGACTACGGCCGGGAGGCGGGCTACCACGTCCTGGAGGTGGTGGGACTGCCGGCCAATCTGCGGCGCATGGTCCATGCATCCCGACCGCTGGTCCGCGCCATGCCCACCTTCCCGTTCTTCTTCAAGGCCATGACGCCGGAGCTGGCGGAGGCGTGCGCGCGCGAGGAGACCTGGTACGTGACCTCCTACGACGGCGACACGTCGCTGGCCTGATTCGCAGGATCTTCATGTGCGGACTGGCCGGACTGTTCCTGCCGCGGGGCGCGTCGGTGGTGGAGGCCGACGTGGACGCCATGGCGTCGGTCATGCGCCACCGCGGTCCCGACGGAAGCGGCCGATTCGTCAGCCCGGACCGTCGCTTCCAGGCCGGATTCGCGCGCCTCGCCATCATCGATCCGGAGGGCGCCGACCAGCCCATTGTCGAGGACGGCGGCGCCCGTGTTCTCATGGGCAACGGGGAGGTCTACAACTACGTTGAGCTGCGCCGGGACGAGCCGGACTACCCGTACCGGACCCGGGGCGACATGGAGGTGATTCTGCCTCTGGCCCGGCGCCACGGCGAGGCGTTCGTCCAGCACCTCAACGGCATGTACGCGCTCGCCCTTTACGAACGGGAGCCTCACCGCCTGTTGCTGGTGCGGGATCGCCTGGGGGTCAAGCCCCTGTACTGGTGCCGGCTCGACGGCGGCGGGGTGTTGTTCGCGTCCGAGATCAAGGCGTTGTTCGCGTCCGGCCTGGTGGCGCCGGCGGTGGACGAAGCGGCCGTGTCCGCCTACTTGGCGCACGGTTACGTGCCCGCACCGGCGACCCTGTTTGCCGGGGTTTCGAAGCTGCCGCCGGCCCACCTGCTGCGCGCCGACGCCGACGGGACGGTGACCGTCAGTCGGTACTGGCAGGCGCAGCCGGCCGCCGACCTGCCGGTCGAACCCGTAGACGTGGAGAACCACCTGACCGCGCTGCTGTCGGACAGCGTCCGCCTGCAGTTGCGCAGCGACGTGCCGGTCGGCGTACTGCTTTCGGGCGGCATCGACTCGGGACTGGTGGCGGCCCTGGCCGCGCGGCACTCGGCCCGGCCACCCAAGACATTCACGGTGAGCTTCGAGGGCGCCGAGGTGGACGAGGCGCCCCTGGCCGAGATGGTGGCCACCCGCTACGGCACCGACCACACCCGAGTAACGGTGCCCGCCGGGTCCGCCGCCGACCACCTGCCGCGGCTGGCTTGGCATTGCGAGGAACCACTCAACGATGCCGCCCTGTTGCCCAACGACCTGATCGAGTCGGCTCTCGGCCGCCACGTCAAGGTGGCGCTGAACGGCACCGGCGGCGACGAGCTGTTCGCCGGCTACGGCCGCTACTTCCTGCTGCCGGTGGAGGCCCGCTACCTGCGTCTGCCCGGCTGGCTGCGGCGCGGCGTCATCGAGCCGGCAGTTCGGGCCGTCGCGCCCATGCGGGCGTGGCAACTGGCGCGGGCGGCCAAATTCGACAGCGACCGGGGCGGCTACATTCACGACCATAGCTGCCACTTCCCGCCGCCCATGCGTGCTCTCATCGGCAACCGTATGGCGCCCCCGCCGCCGGCCCAGCAGGACGCCTTCGCCGCCTTCGCCGGACCACCGCAGACCGCGGCCCTCCATGCCGATCTGGTCACTTACCTGCCCGACGACCTGCTGACCCTGCTCGACCGCACCTCCATGGCGGCGAGCGTGGAGGGGAGGGTGCCTTTCCTAGACCACCGTCTGGTCGAGGCCGCCCTGGCAGTGCCCCCGGCGCTGCGCACCCCGGACGGCCGTCAGAAGGGACTGGAGCGCAGCATGGCCGCCCGGTTCCTGCCCGAAGCGGTGACGGCGACGCCGAAACAGGGGTTCGCCTCGCCGGTGCCGGCCTGGTTGCGGGCCGGCCTGGCGCCCTTGGCACGGCGGCTGCTGACCCGGCCGGCGACCCTGGACAGGGGCTGGTGGACAGGCGCCGGCATCGACCGCTTGCTCGCCGACCCGGACCGCCACGGGTTTCGCGTCTACACCCTTCTGATGTTGGAGCTGGCGGTGCGGGTTCACGTGGAGCGGCGGCACCAGCCGGCTCCGCCGACCTACGGCCTGGACGACCTGGCCGAAGCGGCGTGAGGGCCTCGCCACGATGACCCGGCAATCCCTCCTCGCCACCCTGATGTGGGTCTGGGTGGCCGCGGCGCTGGCCGCCTACCTGTTCCAGTTTCGGCAACTGATCGATGCGGTGCTGCGGACCCTGGGGCTGGCATGACCGCGCTCGGCGTCGTGCTGTTGGAGGTTCTGTGCTGCCTCGGCCTCGGCGCGACGGCGCTGCGCCTGTTGCGCGTCGCCGACGGCATGGACCGGGACGAACACCTGGTGGTGGCCTTCGCCGTCGGGTTCGGCCTGCTCGGCTGGTTGATCTTCCCGTTGGGCGTGGCCGGGTTGCTGGCCTGGCCGTGGCTTCTGGCACTGCTGGTGGCCGGGGCGGCGGGGTCGGTGTATTTGTGGCGCGCCGGCCTTCCCACCGCCAGTGGTCGCCCGGATGCCGTCGGTTGGACCTTGATCGCCGTGATCGCCGCCGTGATGGCCATGGACGGGGCGGAGGCGCTGGCCCCGCCCGTCGATGCCGACACCCTGGCCTATCACTTCAACCATCCGCGGCTGTTCCTCGAGGCCGGACGGATCGAGTTCATCCTGCGGCCGCTCGACGGGGCCATCCCCTACCTGATCCACATGACCTACCTGGCGGCGCTGGGGCTGGGCGGCGAACTCGCCGCGACCCTTTGGACCATGGTCAGCGGCTGGGCGGTGGGGGCCTTCTTGTACGTCCTGTGCCGCCGTCATCTCGGCCGCAACTGGTCCCTGGCGGTGACCGCGGTGTTCCTCACGACGCCGGCGGCGATCTATGGCGCCGGCAGTGGTCAGGTCGAGATGCGCATGGCCCTGTTCGTGTTGACCGCGGCATGGGCAACGGCACGGGCCCTGGAGACCGGGCGACTCCGCTTCGCCGTCCTCGGCGGCGCCGCGGCCGGTTTCTACGTGGGGGCCAAGTACCTGGGCCTATTGTTTGCCGCCGGCTGCGGATTGGCGGTGTTGGTGCAACGACGGTGGCTGGCCCACGGTGCGGCATTCGGGGCCGCCTTGGCGGTCGCCGGCTTCCAGTGGTACCTGTGGAACGCGGTGCATACGGGCGACCCGGCTTTTCCCATGTTCTTCCAATGGCTGGGGCGCGACGATATGGTGCTGTGGAACACGACCGTCGACACCGCTTTCAAGGAGTTCTGGTTCCCTTGGGAGCGCGCCGTCCCCAGATCGGTCCTCTGGCTCCTGCTCTACCCCCTCAAGGCGACACTCGATCCCCCGACAGCGTTCCAGGCGGGGCGGATCGGATTCGGGCCCTACGGCTTGCTGATCCTGCCTTTCGCGGCTCTCGGCGTGTGGGCATTCCGCCGGAACATCCGGCGCAGTCCTTTGCTCGTCTACGCAGCCGTGACGGCCGTGTTCTATGCCCTGTGGTTCTTCACCGGTTCGTCCCAGCGCATTCGCCACATACTCCCCGTCCTGCCTCTGGTCCTGCTGTGCCTCACCGTGGCGGCGCAGCGACTCACCGTCACGGCGGGCGGTCTGGTGCGGCCGCTGGCGGTCGCGGTAGCGGCTACGCTCTGCTTGCAGGTGACCGGACAAGCCTTGTTCTCCGTCAACGCCTACCGCTATCTGGCTGGCGGCGCGGACAGGGCCGCATTCCTGCGCGACAACGTGCTCGGGTACGACGCCGCGGTTTGGATCAACGCCCACCTGAAACCGGTGGACCGGGTCCTGACGTCGGAGCGTCAGTTGCTCTATTTCCTCGACGTGCCCTATTTCTTCGCCACGGATGTGAGTCAGGCGGCCATCGATTTGCGTGGAGACAACACGGACGCGGCGGCCTTGCGTCGGCAAGTGGCGGCCATGGGAATCACCCATGCCTTGCTGGGGCGCGTGCCGACCCCCCAGGGCTTCGAGTATTCGCGGCCCCTTCACCGCCTGTGGGAAGTGGGGTGTCTGCGCGTCCTCAAGTCGTTCCACATGCGAACGACGCGATCACGAACTCTTCCGGCCCTGTCCTCCGGTGAGCGGACTTTCGACGTGCTGACCCTCGGCGGCCGCGGTTGCGCGGAGGGCTGAGCACGGTTGAGCGAAACCAACACCTACGAGGGGCGCGATCTGGAGGTCACGGCGTGCCTGGACAATTACTACACCTGGATCCTCGAGTGGTTCCGGCCCCATCTCGGCGGTCACGTCGTCGAGTTGGGCGCCGGTGTCGGTGGCGTGTCGGAGCGGCTGCTGACTCACGTGGACCGGCTCGACTTGATCGAACCGTCTCCCAATCTTGTGGCCGAGCTGGAGAGGCGGTTCGACGGCGATGAGCGGGTTACCATCATACCGGGAACGTTGGAGCAGCGACTCGGCGAGGTGCCCTCGGCGTCCCGCGACGTGGCGGTGCTGGTCAACGTGCTGGAGCACATCGAGGACGACCGCGCGGCGCTGGCTGACTTGGCGCGGATCTTGCGGCCGGGCGGTCGCCTGCTCGTGTTCGTGCCGGCGCTGCGTTTCCTGTTCAGCGACTTCGACCGGCTGGTGGGCCACCACCGGCGCTACCGCCGCGGCGAGCTCAGCGACAAGGTGGCCGCCACCGGCCTTGAGGTCACGGTGTCGCGCTACCTGGATATTCTCGGCATCGCGCCGTGGTGGGTGTTCTGCACGGTCGGCCGAAGCACCCGGCTCGATTCGGGCCTGGCCGCCGCCTATGACCGATTCGGCGTGCCGTTGACGCGCGCCATCGAGCGTATGCTGACGCCGCCCGTCGGCAAGAACGTGCTGCTGGTGGCTCGCCGGCCCGAAAGTCCCTGACGCAGGCGCCGGATGACGCGTTGCCACGCCGAATCCGGATGGCTATAAGGGGCCCCGCCCGATTTCGCTGCCGCTGGCGCAACCCGCCGGGCATTCCCAGCGCATCGTCTGCGCACCATCGCCCCGCAGGTCATCCGTGATCAAGGTCACCGTCGTCGTTCCCGTATACAACGAAGAGAACACGGTCATCCGGCTCCTCGAGACGGTTGCCGCCCAGTCGGTGGAAGGCGCCACCTTCGAGGTCGTCGTGGTGGACGACGGCTCGGTCGACCGCACCGGCGCCCTGCTGGAGGAGCGACCCGACCTCTATGCCCGGCTGGTGCGGTTCCGGAAGAACCGGGGCAAGGGGGCCGCGGTGCGTGCAGGCATCGCCGAGGCCACCGGCGACTACGTTCTGATTCAGGATGCCGACCTGGAATACGATCCGCGGGAGTACGTGAGGCTGCTGCGGCCGATCCTCGACGGTCGGGCCGACGTGGTCTACGGATCCCGGTTCAAGGGCGGCGAGGCCAACCGGGTGCTCTACTACTGGCACAGCGTCGGCAACCGTTTCCTCACCGTATTGTCCGACATGTTCACCGACCTGAACCTCACCGACATGGAGACCTGCTACAAGGTCTTCCGCCGCGATCTCCTGAACCGCATCTCGCTGCGCGAGGATCGTTTCGGTTTCGAGCCCGAGGTCACCGCCAAGATCGCGCGGCTGGAACCGCGGCCGCGCATCTACGAGGTCGGCATCAGCTATGCCGGCCGCACCTACCAGGAAGGCAAGAAGATCGGCTGGAAGGACGGCGTCCGGGCGATCTTCTACATCCTGCGTTACAACCTGATCCGCTGACCCTGCCGTTTCCGCCGACTTGCGGATCCTCCGTGATCAAGGCCTCCGTCGTCGTCCCGGTCTACAACGAGGAGGATACCGTCATCGCACTCCTCGAGGCGGTCGCGTCCCAGTCTCTGGACGGCGCCGCCTTCGAAGTGACGGTGGTGGGCGACGGCTCGGTCGAAGGCACCCACCCCCTGCTGTCGTCGCGTCCCCACCGGGCTGGTGGAGCGTCGGCGAGATCGACCATGTCTTGGCACCGGCGACGGTCGCTTCGAAGTCCTTGGCCAGGTGCCGGTTGCGGTTGACCCTGGCGAAGGTGCGCTCGACCACCCACCGGTGAGGGAGGACACTCTCGCCGCCGTGCCCTCCCTGTCGTGAGGATGATCCCGCGCGGACGTCTCCGAGGACGCCGGAACCAGCCCTCCGGGCGAACGCCGACACCATGGGCTGCCGAGCCCCGCTTGACTTCCCGACGGCCCGGCTGTACGAGCGCCACCGAAAGCCCGTCGTGCGGCTGGCCGACGGAATGGCGCGGCGGCGGTCGGGCAACGATCGAAGATTCCGTCCCCCTCGCCGCGCTGCGGCGGGAGTCTTGCCCATGCGATACATGGTTTCTCAAGTCTGATGGCTCAAAGACGATATCTGGTCACTGGCGGCAAGGGTTTCGTCGGTGCCGCCCTGGTGCGCCATCTGGTTGAGCGGGGCGACTGGGTGCGCGTATTCGACAACGACACCCGCGGCTCCCAGTCCCGCATTGCCCCTGTATGCGACGTCGTGGACCTTGTGCGGGGCGACATGCGCGACGCCGCGGCCGTCGACGCCGCCGTCGAGGGAATGGACGCCGTTTGCCACCTGGCCTACGTCAACGGCACGGAGTTCTTCTACGACCGACCCGATGTGGTCCTGGACGTCGGCGTCAAGGGTATGGTCAACGTCATCGACGCCTGCCTGAAGCATGGCGTGCGGGAGTTGATGCTGGCCTCCAGCTCCGAGGTCTATCAGACGCCGCAGCGGATCCCGACCGACGAGACCGCTCCTCTGGTCGTCCCCAATCCTGCCAATCCCCGCTATTCCTACGGCGGGGGCAAAATCATCAGCGAACTCATGGCCATCAACTACGGGCGCCGATACTTCGACAGGGTGCTGATCATTCGCCCGCACAACGTCTACGGCCCCGACATGGGATGGGAGCACGTGTTGCCCCATTTCGTGATGCGGATGCGTGATCTGTGCCGTACCCAGCCCCGGGGGACGCTGCAGTTCCCCATCCAGGGGACCGGACAGGAGACACGATCGTTCGTGTTCATCGACGACGCGGTGAACGGCATGGCCCTGGTCATGGACAAGGGCGAGCATCTGGGCATCTACAACGTCGGCACCGAAGAGGAGGTGACGATCGCCCATGTCGCGTCCCTTGTGGGCCAGTTCTTCGACCGAGAGATCATCGTGGTTCCCGGGGACCTGCTCGAAGGGGGAACGCCGCGGCGCTGTCCCGACATCGGGCGCGCGGCGGCGCTCGGCTATCGGCCCACGGTAAGCCTGGAGGACGGCCTGCCGGTGCTCGCCGCCTGGTACGACGCCAACGCCCATCTGGCGCCGAGCGTGCAGGCATAACGGATCTATGGGGCAGTGGCCTCGCGATCGGATCATCCACACCTATTCGTGGGTGGCGGCCGGAGGGGCGGCGGCGTGCGTCGTCCTTCTCGCGGTGCGCATGCAGGGGTCCATCTCCCTGGCGGAGCCCCTGCACCTTCAGACCAGCGGCGACGAGGTCGCGTCCCTGTTCGCCGTGTGGAAAGCGGTCTACGGACAGGCGGTCTACACCGACCGGTTTCACATTCCCTTCAGCGCGGCGGTCTACAACTGGCTGTTCTACGAGTTCTACGGCACGGTCACCGCAGCCGCCCTTAGGATCCTGGACCTGGGCGACGCTTGGCTGCCGACGGTCGCCCGTCTCGTGACGTTGGCGGGCACCGTGGTCGGGGCCGCAGCGGCGTTCTGGAGCTTCCGGGTCGCGTTGCCGGCCCGTCAGTCGTCCGCGGCCGCGATCGCGCTGGCGTTCGCCGCCTTCGTCGTCGCCGGACCCCTGATCGGTTTCTGGTCCATTACCGTGCGCGCCGACGTCTGGGCCATGACCATGGAGATGGTCGCAGTGGCGCTTTTTCTGCTGCTATACCCCAGGTCCCGCCTGGCGGCCGTGTTGGCGGTGGCGGCCAGCGCCTACCTGGCGTGGGCCTTCAAACAGGGAAGCGTGTTCGCCGCCGGCGGCGTCGGGCTGTTTCTGCTCGCTCGGCGGGATTGGCGATCCTTGGCAGTGTTGACCGTGGTCCTCGTTGCCGCCTGGTTGATCACCCTGCGGGCGGGAAGCCAGGGGTATGTGGCGACCGTATTCTTCTCCGACTATCCCCTGTTCTTCACCGTGGAGCGGGGCCTGCGCAATCTGACCAACTTTGCCGTCAAATCGGGACCGAGCCTGCTCTTGCTCGCCTCCGTCGCCGTGACGGTCCTGGCCTCGCGGCCATTCCGACGGGCGGCGTGGCAGAGCGATCCGTTCGTCCTCGCCTTGGCCGGTACGGCGTGCGCGGCCGTCATCACGGTACCGCTCTCCGGCCAGACCGGGGGGGCGGAGAACTACTTCTTTTCCTTTTCGTTCTTTCTGGCGCTGCTTGCCGTTTCGGTGCTGGGCATCGCCATCGAGGGGCCTTCGCGAGCCCTGGTTCTGGTCGCTGCGGCGGGCTGGGTAAGCATCATCGTGGCGGTCGGAGCGGTGCTCGGGGGACTGACGGGGGTGACGGACCTGCGGGCAAGGCATGTCCATCTGGCGGCGCACAAACGCTGCCTGGATACATTGCCCCGACCCCTGTTCGTCTACGATCGTTACCTGTCGCTGCCGTGGATGACGCCGGGAAGCCAGCCCTTCGTTCTCGCCTATGTGTACGAGGTCGATCGGCGCATGGGCCGCGATTTTGAAGGCGGCGGCATCGGCGGGATGATTTCTGATAACCGGTTTGCCGCGGTGGCCGTGCCCGGGGCGGGCACCCTTTCAGAGGTGGACGGCGGCTCGCTGGATGGCTATGCGCCCGCGCCGCAGGAGTGCGACGGTTTGGCGGTGTTCCTGCGCCGCCAGAAGGCCGGCGGATGACAAGTGCCGGGGACGCCGTGACTCCGCGCAAGCGATTCCGGCAGGAAAGGCGCGAGCGCTGCCGCATCTGCGGCGGCACCGATCTGGTGCCCTATCTGGATCTGGGCCGGCAGCCGCCGTCCAACAGCTTCCTCAAGCCAGAAGAAGTCGCCGACGAGCAGGTCTTCCCTCTGTGCGTCTATCTGTGTCGGGAGTGCGGCCTGTCGCAGCTCCTCGACGTCGTCGCCGCGGCGGACATTTTTGATGACTACCTGTACCTGTCATCCACATCCAAGGCCCTGTGCCGCCATTACGAAGGACTGGTGACCGAAGCCCTCGCCGATTTCCAGCCGGCCGACGGATCGGTGATCGTGGACATCGGCTGCAACGACGGGATCATGCTGAAGCAGTACGCGCCGGACCGTTTTAGGCTGCTGGGGATTGAGCCGTCATCGACCGGGCAGTATGCGCGCGAGGCCGGATTCGAGGTCGTGCCCGAGTTCTTCGGTGCGGAGGTCGGGGACCGGGTACACGCCGAGTACGGAGCGGCGCTTATCGTCACGGCCACCAACGTGTTCGCCCATGTGGATGACATCCGCTCGTTCACCGAAGGCGTGCGCGGTCTGCTCGCCGACGACGGCGTGTTCATCCTGGAGTTCCCTTACCTGCGCGACATGGTCGAGTCGTGCTACTTCGACACGATCTACCATGAGCACCTGTCCTACCTTGCGCTGACGCCGCTGATGCGGCTGTTTGGCGACACCGGTCTGCGGGCATTCCGGGTGGTGCGCACCGAGGTCGGGGCATCGGGCCCCGCGTTGCGCCTGTTCGTGTGCCGTGATGGGGCGTCGTACCCCACCGAGGACTCCATCACCGACATGGTGCGCGACGAACGCCAGTGGGGGGTCCGGGATGACGCCCCCTACCGTGCCTTCGCCCGCCGTGTCGAGACCGTGCGCGACGACATCCTGGCGATCGTCGCACGCCTGCGGCGCGATGGCCGCACGGTGGGGGCGTTCGGCGCCCCGGCCAAGGGCAACACCCTGCTCAACTACCTGGGCCTCGGCCCAGACGACATCGTCGCCGTGTGCGAGAACAACCGGTTGAAGGTGGGCAAGGTGACGCCGGGAACGCACATCCCCATCATCGACGACCCGGCGTTCCTCGCCCGGGGCGTCAGCCATGCCCTGTTGCTGGCGTGGAATTACGCGCCGTTCTTCCTGGAATCGGCCGAGTTCGTCAAGGAGGGCGGCAAGTTCATAGTTCCCCTGCCCCATCCCGAGATCCTTCCCTGAGCATGGCCATCGCCATCATCGGAGCGGCCGGATTCGCCGGCAGCTTCCTTAGCCGTCGTTTTAGGGCCACTGGTGCAGAGGTAGTTTCGGTCAAGCGCACGACGCCTTTGCCCACCCACCACCTGGACGTGGTCATCGACTGCAACGGCGACGCCCGGCGGTTCTGGGCCGACGAGAACCCGTCGGCCAGCTTCGCCGCGTCGGTCACGTCCGTCGCCGAGCGCGTGGTGAACCTGTCGTGCGGCCGTTATGTGTACTTGTCATCCATCGACGTATACGGGGCCTTGCGTGGCGATCGGGCGGCGGCGCGGGAGGACGCCGTAATTCCGTCGGCCGGCCTCGACACCTACGGCTTTCACAAGCTGCTGGCGGAACGGGTCGTGATGTTCCATAACACGGCACCCCTCGTTTTGCGGCTCGGCACCCTTCTCGGCCCGGGCCTGCGCAAGAACCCGGTGTACGACGCCATGAACGGAGCACCCATCCGCCAGACCCCGGACAGCACCTTGTCCCTGGTCACCCTGGACGCGGTCGCCGACGTGCTGGAGGCCCTGTTGCCTAGGGGGGCGACCGGCATCTTCAATGTCACGGGGAACGCTTCCATCACTGTCGAAGCCATGCTGCGCACGGTTGCCCGGCACCGGGGAACGGAGGCGGCGGAGTTCCGCTACCACGGCGACCTGCTGCATACGGAATACGACATTGCCGTCGACAAGATCTGCGACATCATCCCGATCCCCGATTCGCAGACCATGCTCGACCAGTACCTGGCGCACGCGGAATGAGGCCGTTGCATATATGACCCAATCAGGATCCGAAGACCGTCACCTCGACGTCGTCATCCCGGTGTACAACGAGGGGCGCAACATCGTGCTGGCTCTCGACGCCTTGCGGGCCGAGGTCCGCACACCGTTCCGGGTGCTGATCTGCTACGACTTCGATGAAGACGACACGCTGGATGCGGTTCGTGCCTATCCCGCCGATGACCTGGAGATCGTCTTGGTCAAGAACCCCGAACGCGGCCCCCATAGCGCCGTGCGCGCCGGGTTCGCGGCGTCGCGCGCACCGGCCGTCTTGGTCTACATGGCGGACGACGACTACAACGCCGGTATCATCGACGAGATGGTGGCCCGCTTTCGCGGCGGCTGCGACGTGGTCGCCGCCAGTCGCTTCATGCCGGGCGGAAGCATGGTCGGCTGCCCGACGCACAAGTGGCTGATCACCATCGTCGGGACCTTCGCGCTCTATCACGTGGCGCGTCTCGGTGTTCATGATTCCACCAACGCCTTCCGGCTGTTTTCGCGTCGGCTTCTGGACACGGTGGAACTCGAATCGGACACCGGATTCACGTTCAGCGTCGAGCTCCTGGCCAAGGCCGTGCGCCTCGGTTGGCGTGTCGACCAGGTGCCGGCAAGATGGTTCGAACGCAGCGACAAGCCCAGCCGCTTCCGCATCTTCGCATGGATTCCGGCCTACTTGCGGTGGCTGCTGTATGCCCTGGCAACCGCTTGGCTCGGTCGTGGCCAGGGCACGGTGCGGCGCCGGCCGGTGGGATTGACGACGGCCCGGCCAGCGCCCTCCCAGTCGGAGGGGACCGGGGCACCGAGTTGGCACTAGTACCCACTTTCTAGGGCCGGCGGAGCCGTTACCGATCTGCCGGCCCGAACGCCGCTTGTGAGGTAGCCCGATGGCCGACGACCTGACCCTCATGGACGATGACCCGACCCGATGGCCCAAGGAGCCCCTGGTGGCGCTGGAGAGGCCGCACGTGGACGATCGCGGCGCCATCCAGCCGCTGGTGGACCTGATGATGCGCAGCGCCGTGCTCATCACCTCGAAAAAGGGCGCCGTGCGGGCCAACCACTACCACAAGACCGATTGGCACTACTGCTACGTCGTCGAGGGCTGCATCGAGTATTTCCACCGTCCCCACGGAGAAACCCGTGAGCCCGACCGCCTGTTGGTCGAGGCCGGACAGATGGTGTTCACCCCGCCCATGGTTGATCACGGCATGAAATTCCCCGTCGATACCGTTTTCCTCGCGCTTTCGCGCAACCCCCGCGACCAGGAGTCCTACGAGGCCGACGTGGTCCGCATCCACATGATCGACTGACGCCAGCTTGATCGACCTCTGCCACAGAAGAACCACGTGTCGCCTTTGCGGCGGCACCGCTTTCACTCAGGTGCTGTCTTTGGCGCCAACGCCGCCGGCCAATGCGTTCGTGGCCGCGGACGCACTGGATCGGCCGCAACCGACCTTTCCCCTGGACGTCTTCATGTGTGATGCCTGCGCCCACGTGCAGCTCCTCGACGTGGTCGATCCGAAGGTTCTGTTCGAGAGCTATGTCTACGTCTCCGGGACCTCCCCGGTGTTCGTCCGGCATTTCCAGGACTACGCCGCCGACATCATCGCTCGACTTCCACCGGCGCCGGGCGCCCTGGCGGTCGACATCGGCTCCAACGACGGCACGTTGCTGGGCTTTTTCAAAGAGGCCGGGCTGCGGGTCCTGGGGATCGATCCGGCGCGCGACATCGCCCGCGATGCCAGCGCCCGCGGCATCGAGACCCTGCCGGTCTTCTTCACCCCGGACCTGGCGCGCGAGATCCGTGCCGAGCGGGGCGCCGCCGCGGTGGTCACCGCCAACAACGTCTTTGCCCATGCCGATGACCTGGCTGCCATGGCCGATGGCGTCCGCCTGCTGCTCGCCGACGACGGGCTGTTCGTCTTCGAGGTCTCCTACCTGGCGGACGTCTACGAAAAGACCCTGTTCGATACCATCTACCACGAGCACCTGGCCTATCATTCCGTCAATCCCCTCTCGCGTTTCTTCCCGGCCCATGGCCTGGAGCTCATCGACGCACGGAGAATCGACAGTCACGGCGGCAGCCTGCGCGGCATCGTGCAACACGTCGGCGGGCCGCGGCCGGTGTCACCATCGGTCGCCGACCTGATCGCCGTGGAGGAGTCGATGGGCCTCGACCAGGCAGAGACCCTGAAAGGGTTCGGGGCCCGCATCGATGCCGTGAAAAGGGAGCTGTCGGGCCACCTGACCGCCTTCAAGGCGGACGGCAAGCGGATCGCCGGCTTCGGTGCGCCGGCCAAGGCGACCACGCTGTTGTATCATTTCGGCATCGGCCCCGACGTGATCGATTTCATCGTCGACGACAGCCCGCTGAAACAGGGGCTCTTCACCCCCGGCATGCACATTCCCGTGTTGTCGTCGGCGGCGCTGTACGACCGCGGTCCGGACTACGCCATTCTGCTGGCCTGGAACTTCGCCGGGCCGATCATGGCCAACCACGCCGCCTTCCGCGACCGGGGCGGCCATTTCGTCGTCCCCCTCCCCACTGTGGAGATCCACTGACCCATGGCCGATTTCGTCCTCGAATCCGATATCGCCGAGATCGTCGAGCGCCTCGGCGGCGAGGCGAAGGCGTTTGCCGGCAAGACCGTTCTGCTCACCGGGGGGCGCGGCTTCCTCGGCCGATACTTCCTGGAGATTTTCGCGCGCCTCAACGAGTCGGTGTTGGCCGAACCCGCCCGTCTGGTGGTGCTCGACAACCTGATCACAGCCGGCAAGGCCGGCACCGAGATGCCCGATGCGCCGCACGTGCGGTTCGTCCGTCACGACGTCATCGACCGGTTCGACTGGGAAGGGCCCCTGGACTACGTCATTCACGCCGCCGGCATCGCCAGCCCCTTCTACTATCGCGCCTACCCGCTCGAGACCCTGCAAGTGGCGATCACCGGAACCCAGAACATGCTCACGTTGGCCGACGAGCACGGGGCCCGGTTCGCCTTTTTTTCGTCGAGCGAGATCTATGGCGACCCGGACCCCAAGCACGTGCCGACGCCGGAGAGCTATCGCGGCAACGTATCGTGCCAAGGGCCGCGCGCCTGCTACGACGAAAGCAAGCGGGTGGGCGAGACCCTGTGCTACGTGTTCCACACGGTGAAGGGCACGGCCACCAACGTGATCCGGCCGTTCAACGTGTTCGGCCCGGGCATGCAGGAGACCGACTACCGGGTCCTGCCCAACTTCGCCAACCGTATCAAGGGTGGACACCGATTGCGGGTCTACGGCTCGGGCGATCAGACCCGCACCTTCTGTTACATCACCGACGCCATGGTCGGATTCCTGCTGGTTGCGATCCGCGGCGTGCCCGGCGAGGCCTATAACATCGGCAATCCGCGACCGGAGATCTCCATGCTCGACCTGGTCAAGCGAATCGAGCGGGTGACCGGGCGCGAGGTCGCCTGCGACGTGGTCGAGTACCCGGACAGCTATCCGGCCGACGAGCCCAACCGCCGCTGCCCGGACATCCGCAAGGCGCGGCTGCAGCTCGATTTCGAGCCGACCGTCGATCTGGACGACGGACTGGCTCGCTTCCTCGGCTGGACCGACGGCGTCTACACCGGGGAGTCGTAAGGGGCGCGGTGGCCGAGACGACCGTCAGACTGGGCCTGATCGGGGCCGGCCGCTGGGGCCGCGCCTACATCCGCACTATCGCCGAGATGGCGGACGTGACATTGGCCCGACTGGCCAGCCGCAATCCGGAGAGCGCCGCCCTGGTGGGTCCCGGCTGCGCCATCAGCGAGGACTGGCAAGAGGTCGCGGGAGCGCCCGACCTGGACGGCGTCATCATCGCCACGCCCCACGCCCTTCACGGCGAGATGACGCGGGCCGCCATCGCTGCCGGCCGGCCGGCCCTGGTCGAGAAGCCGCTGACCATGGACACCGCGGAGGCCCGTGGTGTGCTGGACCTGGCGGCCCGCCGCAGTGCCTCGGTTGTGGTCGACCATGTGCACCTGTTCCACCCCGCTTACCGCGCCCTCAAGGCGCGCGTCGCCGAACTGGGTCCGGTGCGCACCATCCGCTCCGCCGGCGGCGACTGGCGTCCCGACGATGGTCGCGGATCGGTGCTGTGGGACTGGGGGCCGCACGACGTGGCCATGTGTCTCGACCTTCTGGGGCGGAGCCCCGACTCGGTGACGGCCACTCGCAAGGAGCGGCGGCACACGCCCGAGGGTGTCGGCGAGACCCTGGCCCTGCACCTCGAGTTCCCCGGCGGCGCCGTCGCCGACATCGAGATCGGCACCCTGATGCTCCACAAGACCCGGTATTTCGCCGCCAATTGCGACCGCTACCAGTTGGTCTACGATGACCAGAGGGCCGCGCCCCTGGTCGTGCAGCCGCGCCTGGAGGACGCCTGCGTGGCCATGCAGCTCAAGGAGAAGGTCGCCGTCGCGCCGGACCGGCCGCTGACCTGCGCCGTCGCCGATTTCGCCGCCGCCATCCGGGCCGGTTCGCGGGATCTGGCCAGCCTCCGGCTCGGTGTCGATGTCGTCGCGGTGTTGGAAGAGTGCCAACGACTCCTCGGCCGCGATCCGCGTTCCGCGGGGGCCGACTGAAGCTTTTTACGCCGGGCGAGAGCAGGGTTCGGGCGCCCTTCGGGGCGCCCTTTTTGTTTCTTTTTGCCGCGGCGGCGCTGGGGTATATGTTCCGCCTATGTTTTGGTCTTATCCGCTTGCGGTGCTCGCCCTTGGTGTGGGCGTGTTTCTGGTGTCGCTGAGCGGTACCCGGCTGGTCCTCCATTTCCTCACCGAGCGGGCCATCGTCGACCATCCCAACGCGCGCAGCAGCCATGCCATCCCGACGCCGCGGGGCGGTGGCCTCGCCGTGGTCGTGGTTATCGCCGTGGTCTGGTCCATCGTGGCGATGCGGTGGACCGCCGAAGGCTACGGCATGGTCGTCGCCTGCGCCGCCGGCGTCGGATTGGCGGCCTTGTCCTGGCTGGACGACCTGAGAGGACTGCCGCCATGGGTGCGTTTGCTGGCGCAGGCGGCGGCCATCGCCACCGTGCTGGTCCTGGCCCCCGCCCCCCATCCCTACTTCGGCGGCGTGCTGCCGCCGGTGGCCGATGTCGTGGTGACCGCCATCCTGTGGCTGTGGTTCACCAACCTGTTCAATTTCATGGACGGGATCGACGGTTTGGCAGGCACCGAGACCGCCACCATCGGTATCGGCGTCGCCCTGTGTGCGGGATTCGCCGGAGTGGTCGGTTCGCTGTCGGTCTGCGGCTTCACGGCCGCCGCCGCGGCCTTGGGGTTCCTGTGGTGGAACTGGCACCCGGCGCGGGTGTTTCTGGGCGACGTGGGCAGTGTGCCGCTCGGCTTCCTGCTCGGCTGGCTGCTGTTGACCATGGCCAGCGAAGGGCTGTGGGCGGCCGCATTCATCCTGCCGCTCTATTACCTGGCGGACGCCACCATCACCCTCGGTCGCCGGGCGGCAAAGGGCGAGCCGGTGTGGCGCGCCCACCGCGATCACTTCTATCAGAGGGCGGTCCAGGCGGGGCGTAGCCACGCTTCCGTAGCCGGCCTGATCGCCGTGACCAACGTCGCGCTGATCGCCCTGGCCTGGGCCAGCACGCGGGGTTGGGAGTGGCCGGCCGTGATCGCCGCCTGCGTGGTGGTGGGTGGATTGCTGGTCGTCCTTTCCCGCGACGCCCCGCTGGCGGCGCGCGGATGAACATCCTTTTCCTGACCGAGAACTTTCCCCCCGAGACCAATGCCGCGGCCACCCGGGTCTACGAGCGGGCCTGCTATTGGGTGGCCTGGGGACACCGGGTGACGGTGGTGACGTGCGCTCCCAACTTCCCGCATGGCGCCGTCTTCCCCGGCTACCGGAACCGCTGGTACCAGACCGAGGAGATGTCGGGAATCCGGGTCGTGCGCGTGAAGACCTTCATCGCCGCCAATCGCGGCGTCGTGCGGCGTTCCCTCGACTTCCTCAGCTTCATGGTCAACGGGTTTCTGGCCGGGCTGTTGCAGCCGCGGCCGGACGTGGTGGCCGCCACCTCACCGCAGTTCCTGGCCGCCGTGGCCGGCTGGGCAGTGGGGGCTTGGCGCCGCGTTCCCTTCGTCTTCGAACTTGGCGACCTGTGGCCCGCGTCTATCGCCGCCGTCGGGGCGGTGCGGCATGGCCTGCTGTTGCGCCTGGTGGAACGGTTGGAGCTCGGCCTGTACCGGCGTGCGGCGGCGGTCGTCGCCCTCACCAACGCGTTCAAGCGCAACCTGACGGAGCGCGGCATCGAGCCCGACAAGATCGCCGTGGTGATGAACGGCGTCGACCTGGGCCGATACGGGCCGCGTCCGCGGGACCCGGCGCTCGCGGACCAATGGCGGCTGGACGGGCGATTCGTTGTCGGCTACGTAGGCACCCACGGCATGGCCCACGGTCTCACCAACGTGCTCGACGCGGCCGAACGGCTGACCCCCGAATCGGACCTGCGATTCCTGCTGGTCGGCGCCGGCGCCGATCGGGACGCCCTCGTCGCCGCGGCCCTCCAGCGCGGCCTGGAGAACGTCGTGTTCATGCCCCCGCAGCCCAAGGAGATCATGCCCGCCGTATGGAGCCTGTGCGACGTGGCGCTGGTTCATCTGCGCGGATCGCCGGTGTTCGCCGGCGTCATTCCATCCAAGATCTTCGAGGCCATGGCCATGGGCCTGCCGCTCCTGCTGGTGGCGCCGCGGGGCGAGGCCAGCCGAGTGGTCCTCGATCACGGGGCCGGCCAATGGGTGCCGCCCGACGATCCGGAGGCGCTCGCCCAGGCGGTGCGCGACCTCAAGGGCGATGACGACGGCCGTCAGGCGTTGGCTCGGCGCAGCCTCGACGCGGCCCCGGCCCACAGCCGCGAGACCCAAGCCCGGCGCATGATGGACGTCCTGGAGATGGTGGTCGCCGGCGTCGGCGCCCGGGCCGGCCGGGAGGTCCCGTCGTGACCCGGGTGCTGGTCACCGGAGGCACGGGCTTCGTGGGCCGGGCGCTGTGCCCGACGCTCCTGGAGGCCGGCTACGAGGTCTCGGTGGCGACCCGCAACCCGCGGGCGGCGGAGGACATGCATCATGTGGAGGTGCGGCCCATCCCCGCCATCGGCGCCGGCACCGACTGGACCGCCGCCCTGCGCGACGTGGACCTGGTGGTGCACTTGGCGGCGCGGGTCCACGTCATGGACGAGCCCACCGCCGATCCCCTGGCCGCCTACCGGCAGGTCAATACGGACGGCACGCGGCGTCTGGCCGAGGATGCGGCGGCGGCCGGCGTGCGCCGATTCGTCCTCCTCAGCACGGTGAAGGTTCTCGGTGAGGCCACCTCTGACGGCCCGTTCCGCGACGACGATGCGCCGGCCCCGCAGGACCCTTACGGCTGGTCCAAGCTGGAGGCGGAACAGGTTCTGGCGGAGGTGGCGGCGGGCAGCGACATGGAGACGGTGGTGTTGCGGCCGCCGCTGGTCTACGGACCGCATGTCAAGGGCAATTTCCTGGCGCTCCTGTCCCTGTGCCGAAGAGCGCCGCCCCTGCCCCTGGGCGGCGTCGGCAATCGCCGTACCATGGTCTACGTGGACAACCTGGTGGACGCGATTCTGCGCGGCCTCGACCATCCGCGGGCCGCCGGCCGCACCTATTTGGTCGGCGCCGACGAGGCCGTGTCCACACCCGACCTGATCCGCGCCCTGGCCGCCGCCATGAAGCGCCCGGCGCGTCTGTTCGCGGTGCCGCCGTCGGCGTTGCGCCTGGCCGGCCGCGCCCTGGGCCGTTCGGCGGCGGCGGCACGCTTGCTCGAGTCCCTGGTGGTGGACGACGCCCGCATTCGCGCCGAACTGGATTGGCGGCCGCGCATCCCTCTACTTGAGGGATTGAACAAGACGGCGGATTGGTTCATGACCAGAGCACGCATTTGAGAGGTGCCGCGGACCCGATGACCTTGACGGCCCGACTTCCCTATCGCGCCTATATCGCCTTCATCCACGACATCGCGATGACCGCCGCGTCGTTCGTGCTGTCCCTGTATCTGCGCCTGGGCAGCGACGTGTTCCGCTTCGTCTCGCCCGAGGTGATGGTCAAGTCGGCCTTGGTCTTCACGGTAATCGCGGCGGTCGTGTTCCGGGTCATGGGGCTGTACCGCGGGGTGTGGCGTTATGCGTCCCTCAACGACCTGCTGGCCATCACCCGCGCCGTTTCGGTCACCGTCATGGTGTTCCTTCTGGTCATGTTCGCCTGGACGCGGCTCGAGGAACTGCCTCGCTCCATCCCCTTCATCAACTGGTTCGTGCTGATGGCGCTGCTCGGCGGCCCGCGCTTCGTCTACCGCACCGTCAAGGACCGGCGAATCGACTTGCGGCTGCTGCAGAACCGCGACCAGGACCGGGTCCCGGTGCTGCTGGCCGGTGCCGGCGACGGAGCCGAGCTGTTTCTGCGCGCCTTGTCGCGGGCCGCCCACCCCGGATACCGGGTGGTCGGAATCCTGGCCGAGAAGTGGCACCGTGTCGGGCACAACATCCACGGCGTCAACGTCATGGGCACGCTGTCGGAAATGGACGCCGTGGTCGATCGGCTGGCGCGCCGCGGCGAGGCCCCGCAACGGCTGGTGCTGACCCGCGACGACATGGACGGTGCCCAGGTGCGGGCACTGCTCGACAGCGCCGATTCCCTGGGCATGATCCTGGCCCGCCTGCCCCGCATGACCGACTTCAAGAGCGGCCTTGTCGACGAGATCGAGGTCCGCCCCGTCGCCGTCGAGGACCTGCTGGGCCGTCCCCAGATGCCGCTGGACCGGGCCGCCATGCGCTCGTTCATCGAGGGCCGGCGGATCCTGGTCACCGGCGCCGGGGGAAGCATCGGGCGGGAGCTGGTAAGCCAAGTCGTCGACTTCTCGCCGGCGCAGTTGGCGCTCGTCGATCACTCCGAGTTCGCGTTGTACACGGTGGACCAGGAAGTGGCCGCGGGGACGCCGGGCTTTCCGGTGTGGGCGGTTCTCGCCGACGTGCGCGACCGGGGCCGGGTCGATGCCATTTTCGCCGAGTTCCGTCCCGAGGTGGTGTTTCATGCCGCGGCGCTGAAGCATGTGCCCCTGGTCGAGGCCAACCTGTTCGAGGGCATCACCACCAACGTTCTGGGCACCGTCAACATCGCCGACGCCAGCCGCGAGGCCGGGGTGTCCACCATGGTCCTGGTGTCCACCGACAAGGCGGTCAATCCGACCAACCTGATGGGGGCCACCAAGCGAATCGCCGAGACCTACTGCCAGGTGCTGGACCTGCACGGCGACGGTGACCACGAGACCCGGTTCGTCACCGTGCGGTTCGGCAATGTCCTGGGGTCGACCGGCTCGGTGGTGCCGTTGTTCCAGAAGCAGCTTGCGGCGGGCGGGCCGCTGACCGTCACCGATCCGAACATGACCCGCTACTTCATGACCATCCGCGAGGCGGTGGAGCTGGTGCTCGAGGCGTCGGCCCTGGGCGGCCGCGGGCCGCGGCGGGAAGGCAAGATCTTCGTGCTCGAGATGGGCGAGCCGGTGCGCATCATCGACCTGGCGCGACAGATGATCCGCCTCGCCGGCCTGCGGCCGGAAGAGGACATCGCCATCGAGATCACCGGACCCCGTCCCGGCGAGAAGATCAGCGAGGAGATCTTCCACCACGGCGAGCCCCTGGTGCCCACCGAATGCGCCGGCATCCTGCTGGCCGCGCCGCGCGCCACCGATGGCCCGCGGCTGGCGCGCGCCATCGATGATCTGACCGCGGCCTGCGCCGACGCGGACGCCGGGAGGGCCATCGACCTGATCTGCGCGCTGGTGCCCGAATACACACCGAGCCCGGAGGTGGCCACCGTGCGGCCGCCCCTGCGGGCCGCGGCGCCCGGGGGACGCTGACCGCCGCCGCGCCGGCAAACCACCTGTTGCGGGCGCAAACGGTCTGCTATATGAGCCCCGCCGAGCAGAGGAGGCCGCCCATGCCGATCAAGGTGCGTCGCGCGTTGATTTCCGTGTCCGACAAGACCGGTCTCGCCGAGTTCGGACGCTTCCTCGCCGACTACGATGTCGAGATCCTGTCCACCGGCGGGTCGGCCAAGGCCCTCAGCGACCTGGGCGTGCCGGTGACCGAGGTGTCGGAGGCGACGGGGTTCCCCGAGATCATGGACGGGCGGGTCAAGACCCTGCATCCGATCGTCCACGGGGGTCTGCTCGCGGTGCGCGGCAACCCGGAGCACGAAAAGGCCATGGCCGCCCACGGCATCGCCCCCATCGACCTGCTGGTGGTCAACCTCTATCCCTTCGAGGATACGGTGGCCAAGGGCGCCGGTTTCGTCGACTGCATCGAGAACATCGACATCGGTGGGCCCGCGCTGATCCGCGCCGCCGCCAAGAACCATGCCTTCGTCACCGTGGTCGTCGACCCGGCGGACTACCCGTGGGTCATGCAGGACATGGAGGAACACGAGGGCAAGGTGACGCCGGGCCTGCGCCGGCGGATGGCGGGAATCGCCTTCTCCCGCACCGCCACCTATGACGCTGCCATCAGCCAGTGGTTCAGCAGCCAATTGGACGAGCCCTTCCCGCGCCGGCTGGCCGTCTCCGGCACCCTGCGCCAGCACCTGCGCTACGGCGAGAACCCCCACCAGATGGCGGCCTTCTACGTGGCCGAGCCGGCGCGCCCCGGCATCGCCACCGCCGCCCAGATCCAGGGCAAGGAGCTCAGCTTCAACAACCTCAACGACACCGACGCCGCCCTCGAGCTGGTCGCCGAGTTCGACCGCACGGCCTGCGCCATCATCAAGCACGCCAACCCCTGCGGCGCAGCGGTCGCCGATTCCCTGGTCGACGCCTACAACAAGGCCCTGGCCTGCGACCCGGTCAGCGCCTTCGGCGGCATCATCGCCGTCAACCGTCCCCTCGACGCGGCGACGGCCGACGAGATCGCCAAGCTGTTCGCCGAGGTGGTCATCGCCCCCGACGCCGATCCCGACGCCCGGGCCATTCTCGCGGCCAAACGCAACTTGCGGGTGCTGCTCACCGGCGCCATGCCGGACCCCAAGGCGCACGGGATGACCGTGCGCTCCCTGTCCGGCGGCTACCTGCTGCAGGGGCGGGACAATCAGGTGGCCGACGAAGAGCTGAAGGTGGTGACCAAGCGGGCGCCGACCAACGCCGAGATGGAGGACCTGATGTTCGCCTTCACGGTGTGCAAGCACGTCAAGTCCAATGCCATCGTCTATGCCAAGGACGGCGCCCTGGTGGGCGTCGGCGCCGGACAGATGAGCCGGGTCGATTCGGCCCGCATCGCCGCCATCAAGTCGGAAGAGGCCCGCGAGGCGGCCGGTGAGCCGACCCCCCGCACCGAGGGCTGCGTGGTGGCGTCGGATGCGTTCTTCCCCTTCGCCGACGGCCTTCTGGCCGCCGCCGAGGCCGGGGCCACGGCGGTGATCCAGCCGGGCGGCAGCATGCGTGACGACGAGGTCATCGCGGCGGCTGACGATAAGGGCCTGGCCATGGTCTTCACCGGCCTACGCCATTTCCGCCACTGAAGCAGCAGATAGTCAGGCGCGGCGGGCCTTGACCGCCTTGTAGGCGACCGGCAGCAACGACAACAGCGAAAGTCCGGTAAGGGCGGCGATGATTTCCGGTGTCAGGATGCCGGTCGGCGTGAAGCCGTGCCCGGCGTCGAAGATGCTGCCCAGGCCGGTGCCCACCGAGGCGAACACGAAGGAGCCGGGAATGATGCCGACCACCGTCCCGATGGTGTAGGTCCTGAGGCTGACGCCCAGCATCGCCGGCACCAGGTTGACCACGAAGAACGGAAACACCGGCATCAGGCGCAGCACCAGAAGGTAGCTGAGGGCGTTGCGCCGGAACCCGTCCTCCAGCTTGCGCAGCCACGGTCCGGCCTTGGCCCGCAGCGGCTCCCCGAAGGCGGTCCGCGCCACGAGGAAGATGACCACCGCACCCACCGTCGCCGAGGCCACCACGTAGGCGGTCCCCGCGAGGGTGCCGAACAGGAATCCGGCGGTGATCGACAGCACGGCGCCACCGGGGAGCGAAAAGGCCACGGCGACGGCATAGACGGCCATGAACAGCAGCGGTGCCGACACCGGATAGGCGGCGATGAAATCGTGCAGGGCCACCCGATGGGCGCGCAATGCCTCGAAGCTCAGGTACTGGTCGAGCCCGAACGCGAAAAAGGCGGCAAAGCCGGCGGCCAGGACGGCCACGGGAAGCCATCGGCGGGCGCTCCTCATGGGTCGTTTGGCGCGATCAGCGGACGGGGTCGGAGTCATGGCATTGCCCTCCTTGCGGAAGGGACCATAACCAGACTGCGTGACGGTTTCTTGTGCGAACCGTCACATCTCACCGAAGCATGATCAAATGTGACCGTTAGAATCGCCGGTCGGCGATCAGGGCGTCGCTCATGCGGGACTGGCGGATGTATTGGGCCAGGGTGTGCATCAGCGACTGATGCACGTCCTCGATGACCCCGTAGTTGTCGGCCGTCACGTGCAGGTGCAGGGTGGCGAGCCCGGCCAGGCGGCCGCCGTCGAAGCCGGTGAACGCCACCACCTCGAGGCCGGTATCGCGTGCCCATTGGGCTGCCCGTACCACGTTCTCCGAATCGCCGGACCCGCTGATCACCAGGAGCACGTCGCCCGGCCGTGCCGCCGAGCGGAGCTGGTAGAGGAAGACGTCGTCATAGGAGATGTCGTTGGCGATGGCGGTCATCATGGGGATGTTGGAGCTCAGCGAAACCACCCGGGGCACCAGATCGGTGTCGGTCTGCACCAGCTTGGCGTGATCGCCGACGAAGCTGTCGGAGATGGCGGCCGAGCCGCCGTTGCCGCAGACGAACAGGGTGTGGCCGTCCGTATAGATGCGCTCCAGGAGCCGCGCCGTCTCCGTCAGCCGGTCCGGTTTCACCGATGCCGCCGCCATGGTCACCTTGTCCCAGTACGCGTCCCAGAAGGCGGTGATGTCGGCGTACCGGGTGTCGGGAAAGGTCATGGCGGCGGGTCCGTTGGCCATCGGGCGGGCGCGCGAGTGTGCGCGAATCGACCCGCCGATTCAACATCAGCCCTCGGCATCGGTCGGCCGCTCCGGCTCGGGCACCGGCAGCAGCAGCAGGCCGCCGACCACGAAGAAGACCAGGATGGTGGCCATGCCGGCACGCTGGCTGCCGGCCATGGCGGTCACCCAGCCCAGCAGCGCCGGACCCAGGAAGGCGGTGGCCTTGCCGGCCAGGGCGTAGAGGCCGAACATTTCGGTGCGCAACGCGGGCGGCGCCATGCGCGCCATCATGGACCGGCTGGCCGACTGGGCCGGGCCGACGAACAGGCCCAGCGGCAGGCCGAACACCCAGAACAGGGTCTTGGACGGCACAACCAGGAGGATGCCGCCGAGCACGGTCAGCGCCACCACCGCAATGAGGATGGTGCGCTTGGGCCCGATCAGGTCGTCCACCCAGGCGAACAGGGCCGCGCCGAGCCCGGCGGTGACGTTCATGGCGATGCCGAACAGGATCAGCTCGGCGAACGGCATGCCGAAGGTGCCCGCCGCGTAGATGCCGCCGAAGGCGAACAAGGTGTTGAGACCGTCGGTGTAGATCATGCGGGCCAGCAGGAAGCGGGCGATATGGGCGTGGGCACGCACCTGACGCACGGTCTGGCTCAAAGTCGCCCAACCCCGGCGCACGGCCTCGGTGGCAGTGATGCGGGTGGCCGGCCGGTCGGGAGTCAGCACGAACAGCGGCAGCGAGAAGACGGCGAACCATATCGCCACCAGGACCGCCGTCGCGCGGACGTGCTCGGCGGCGTCGGGATCGAGGCCGAACCACGGCCGCTCCGTCTGCACGAACCCGACCAGGGCCACCGCCAGACAGACCAGGCCCCCCGCATAGCCCAACCCCCAGCCCCAGCCGGAGATGCGGCCGATCATGCTGGGCCGCGCCAAATCCGGCAGCATGGCGTTGTAGAACACCATCCCGGTCTCGAAGGCGAAGTTGGCCACGGCCACCAGGATCAGCGCGAACAGGACCCATGACGGGTCCGGCGCGGCGAACCACAGCGCCGCGGTGGTGGCCACGCAGACCGCGGTGAACACGGCGATCCAGGGTTTGCGCCGGCCGCTATGGTCGGCGATGGCCCCGAGGATGGGGCTGGCCACCGCCACCGCCAGGGCCGACGCGCTCATGGCGTAGCCCCAATGGGCGGTGCCGGTCACCGGGTCCGGCGCCACCGCCTTGGTGAAATAGGCGGCGAAAACGAACGTGGTGACGACGGTAGGAAAGGCCGAGTTGGCCCAGTCGTAGCCGCACCACGCCCACAGTGCGCGGCGCGGCGCCCCCGGCGAGCCCGGCTCATTGGTCATTGTCGACGTCAGGTCCCGGTGGCCGACTGGGCCAGCCCGCCCAGTTGCCGGCTGGCCACGATGACCATGGGCAGGTCGACCGCGGTCGCCCCTTCCAACTCGCCCAGCAACTGGCGCACCCGCTCCACGGCGACGCCCTGGGACTGCGACCACGTCTCGATGGTCTGGTCGCCGATGGCCCCGTCACAGATCTCCAATACGCGCAGGGTGACGTCCCGCTGGTGGCCATAGAGTTCCTCGATGACCGAAGCCACGGCCAACTTCTGCCAATGGCTGTCGGCGCCCAGCCTCTCCGCCTGATAGCGCAGCCAACCGAAGCCGAAGGTCTCGCCGACGGTAAAATACAGCCGCGCCACGTCCTCCAGGTCGAGGTTGCGGGCGCGGGACAGACGCAGGATGTCGCAGGCCGACACCAGGACGATCTGGTAGGCGACCCGCAGGGCCAGGTCCTCGGGTACCCCTTCCGCCATATAGCGCCCAGCGCGGTGGCGGATGCGGCTGTCGGCGGCTTCCGGCAACACGTCGCCGATGCGCGGCGCCAGGGTGGCCGCCGCCGGCGCGAACCCTGCCACGGTCTCACCGATGTCCAGCGGCATGGTGCCGTTGTACAGGAACCACAACGTCCCGCGCTCGATGAGCTGGTTGGCGGCCGTCAGCAGGGTGGTCTGCATGGCCGATGCCACCCGGTTGTCGAGGGCCTCCACCTCCTGCCACACGTCGCGCAGGGCGAACACGTCGCGGGTGACGATGTAGGCGCGGGCGATGTCGGCAGCGCCCATGCCGGTGCGCTCGGCGATCTCGGTGACGAAGGTGGCGCCAACCCGGTTGATCAGGCTGTTGGTGATGGAGGTGGCGACCAGCTCCCGGCGCAACCGGTGGCGGGCGATGCCCGCCTTGAACTTGCGGCGCAGCGGCGTCGGGAAATAGCGCACCACGTCCTCCGCCAGGTACGGATCGTCGGGCAGGTCGGAGTCGAGCACCTTGTCGTAGAGCCAGATCTTGGCGTAGGACAGGACGACCGACAGCTCCGGCCGGGTCAGGCCCCGCCGCGCCGCCGCCCGCTCGGCAAGTGCTTCGTCGTCCGGCAGGAACTCCACGGCCCGGTCGAGGCCGGCCTCCCGCTCCAGCAGGCGCATGAGACGGATTTGGTCGTCGAGGCCCTCGACACCGTCCGCCTCGGCCAGGGTGATGGCCTGGGTCTGGCGGTAGTTGTCCTGGAGCACCAGCTCACCCACTTCGTCGGTCATCCGCACCAGCAGGGCGTTGCGCTGCTTCACCGTCATGTCGCCGTTGGCCACGACCGCGTCGAGCAGAATCTTGATGTTGACCTCGTGGTCCGAGCAGTCGACGCCGGCCGAGTTGTCGATGAAGTCGGTGTTGAGGCGGCCGCCGCCCAAGGCGTACTCGACGCGCGCCCGTTGGGTGAGGCCCAGGTTGGCGCCCTCGCCGACAACCTTGCAGCGCAGGTCGCCGGCATTGACGCGGAGGGCGTCGTTGGCGCGGTCGCCCGCCTCGGCATGAGATTCGTCGCCGGCCTTGACGAAGGTGCCGATGCCTCCGAACCACAGCAGGTCCGTCTCCGCCTTCAGCAACGCACGGATCAACTCGTTGGGCGTCACCCGTTCGGCGCGGAGGCCGACGAGACGGCGGACCTGCGGCGACAGGGTCAGCGACTTGGCGGTGCGGCTGAACACGCCGCCGCCCTCGGAGATGAGCGTCGGGTCGTAGTCGGTCCACGCCGAGCGCGGCAACTCGAACAGGCGCTTGCGCTCGGCGAACGACGACGCCGGGTCGGGATCGGGGTCGACGAAGATGTGCATGTGGTTGAAAGCGCCGATCAGCTTGATGTGGGGCGACAGCAGCATGCCGTTGCCGAATACGTCGCCCGCCATGTCGCCGACGCCGATGACGGTGAAGTCCTGCGACTGGCAGTCCCGGCCCATCTCGCGGAAGTGACGCTTGACCGACTCCCAGGCGCCGCGGGCGGTGATCCCCATCTTCTTGTGGTCGTAGCCGTGGCTGCCGCCGGACGCGAAGGCGTCGCCGAGCCAGAACTGGTAGTGCTCCGAGACCTCGTTGGCGATGTCGGAGAAGGTGGTGGTGCCCTTGTCGGCGGCCACCACCAGGTAGGGATCATCCTCGTCCCGGCGGACCACGTCGGGCGGGTTCAACACCGTCCCGCCCTTGAGGTTGTCGGTCAGGTCGAGAAGGCCGCCGATGAACATCTTGTAGCAGGCGATGCCTTCCTCCAGCAGGGCCTCGCGGTCACCGCCGGCGGGCGGGCGCTTGACCACGAAGCCGCCCTTGGAGCCGACCGGCACGATCACCGTGTTCTTCACCTGTTGGGCCTTGACCAGCCCCAGGATCTCGGTGCGGAAGTCCTCGCGCCGGTCGGACCAGCGCAGGCCGCCGCGGGCGACCCGGCCGAACCGCAGATGGATGCCCTCGATGCGCGGGCTGTAGACGAAGACCTCGACCATGGGCCGCGGCAGCGGCAGCTCGTCGATGTGCGCGCTGTCCAACTTGAACGACAGGCACGGCTTGAACTCGCCGCCCTCGCCGGCCTGGAAGGCATTGGTGCGCAGGGTGCAGTCCACCAAGTTCACGAAGCGGCGCAGGATGCGGTCCTCGTCGGCGCTTTCCACCGCATCGAGCCCGTCGGCGATCTCCTGCTGAATGGCGACGACGCGCCGGTTGGCACCCTTGGCCGCGTGCGGGTCGAGGCGGGCGCGGAACAGCTCGACGATCAGGCGCGTCAGGCCCGGATTGGAGGCCAGGGTCTCTTCCATGTAGGCCTGAGAGAACGCGGTCCCCGCCTGGCGCAGGAACTTGCAGTAGGCCCGCAGGATCACCACCTCGCGCCAATCCAGGCCGGCCCGCAGGACCAGGGCGTTGAAGCCGTCGCTCTCCACCTCCTGGCGCCACACCCGTTGGAACGCGTCCTGGAAATCCTCGCGCACGGCCCCCAGGTCGACGGAACGGCTGTCGCGGGTAGCGAGGCCGAAATCGTGGATCATGACGCGGCGGATGTCCGTCCCCGTCGGACGGACGCGGTGCGGCTCCTCGTCCATCACCTTGAGGCCCATGTGCTCCAGCATGGGCAGCACGTCCGACAGCGGAATGGCCTGGGACGGGTGATAGAGTTTGAACCGGAGCTCGTTGTCCGGCGTCCCGATGGGTCGGTAGAGGCTCATGGCCAGAGCCCCGGTCTCCAAAACCCGGTCCACCTTCTCGATGTCGGCGACGGCCATGTCGGCCGAGAACTGCTCGCGATAGCTGGAGCGGAAGGCACGCTGGTAACGCTCGGCCAGGCGCAGGCCGCGGTCCTCACCGAAGGCGGTGATCAGGGCGTCGTGCAGATGGTCGTGCCAGGACCGCGCCGCAGCCTCGAGCCGCGCCTCGATATCGTGGGCATCGTACTCGGGGATGGCCCCCGGGGTCGTTTGCACGATCAGGTGCAGCCGGGCGTGGGCGGCGTCGCCGAGGACGGCATGGTGGGACATGACCTCGCCGCCGAAGGCATCCATCAGGATGTCCTGGATGACCATGCGAAGCTCGGTCGTGTACTGGTCCCGCGGTACGTAGACGAGGCACGAGATGAACCGCTCGAACTCGTCGCGGCGCAGGAACAGGGCCAGCCGCTGTCGCTCTTGAAGGTGGAGGATGCCGAGGCCGGTCTGAAGCAGGTGGTCTTCGGAGACCTGGAACAGCTCGTCGCGCGGATAGGTGTCCAGAATGTTCAGGAAGGCCCGGCCGTTGTGGGTGTTGCGCAAGAACCCGGACCGGGCCAGGGCGTTGTCGATCTTGCGGCGCAGCAGGGGGATCTCGCGCGGGCTGCGGTTGTATGCGGCTGCCGTGAACAGGCCGACGAAGGTGCGCAGACCCGCCACCCGACCCCGGGAATCGAACCGTTTGATGCCGATGGAATCCATGTGCACCGGCCGGTGGACGGTGGACAAACGGTTGGTCTTGGTGACCAGCAGCAGGTCGGGCCGCTGGACGAATGCGCGTACCGACGGCGGCATGGCTTCGAGCTTGCGCAGTTCGCGGAAGATGACGACCTCGGGGTTTCGTAGGAGCCCGAGGCCGCTGTCCGCCACCACAGACAGACTCGCCTTGTCGCCGCGGCCCTCGACGACGTAATCGCGATAGCCGAGGAAGGTGTAGTGGTTGTCGTGCATCCACTTGAGGAATGCGACCACCTCGTCCACATCGTCCGCCGCCGCCCGCTGCCGTGACGACGAGATCTCGTCGATGATCTCCGACAGCCGGGTGCGCATGGCCTGCCAGTCCTCGACCGCAGCCCGCACGTCGGTGAGGACGGTTTCCACTCCGGCACGGATGTCTTCGAGTTTTTCCGCCGACTGCTCGGTGACCTCGAAGTGCATGAACGACTCGGCCGCGACGGCCTCTCCGTCCGCATCCGGCACGTCGAGTGCGTGACCCTCATCGTCGCGGCTGACCGGCACGATGGGATGGACGACCAGATGGACGGCGAGGCCACGGCGGTTGAGTTCGGCCGACACCGAATCGACCAGAAACGGCATGTCGTCGTTGACCACCTCGACCACCGTATGGTCGCAGCGCCAGCCGTGCTCCTCCAGGCGCGGGTTGTAGACCCGCACCGCCGCCGTGCCAGGAGGCCGCGTCGCCCCGAGCTTCCAATGGGCCAGCACTGCCCCGAACAGGTTGTCGGTCGAGACGTTGCGGATGTCTTCGTAGGGGACGTGGACGAAGTAGCGGGATACGAACCGCTCGGCCGGCGGCGCCTGCTCGGCCGGCAGCCGGGCGCGGGTCTGCTCCAGGATCCTGTTGACGAGGTCCTCGAGGTTGGGATCGTTGAGATCGGTCATGGGCCCCGCCTCTCCGACCCGCGGACACGTCCGCGTGGGTCCAGGCTATCCCATCCGCATGGTTTTTCAAAGACCTAGGTGGTCGGCGCCTGGATTGGCCGCGAATTTGTCTTTGTGCGCCCCCGGGCGGCGCGACTACACTGACGCAAAAGGGGCCGGTGTCCCCGGCCGTGGGAGGTGGCGGCGTGGATCAACGCGAACCGGCTTCGACGGACTCCGGCGCCCCGGACGAGGACGCGGCGCCGGTTCTCGGGAACTGGCTTCTCGCCCGGCTGCCGCCGAACATCGCCGACAGCCTGACCGACACCCAGAAGGACGCCATTGCCGAGGCATCGGGCGATGCGTCGTGGCGCAGCCATGCGGTCAACATCCGCATCAGCGTCCCCATCTTCGACCGCCGGTTCTACTTCACCGTGGTCGGTGGCGAGGAGAAACGGGACCCGGAGCGCCGTGTCATCGATCGCGAGCGCCATCCCCTGCGCACCCTGGCCAACGTGTTCTTCATGGTGGCGGTCGCATGTCTGTTCTACATCGCCGCCGCCGTGGCCATCGCCGCCTACAGCACGATCATCGAGATTTAGCCCGCATCGGCAAACAGGACGGCAATGCGGTGCTGGTAGGACTCCGCCTCGGCGCGGGGGTCGGCAGCGCCGCATATGGGGCGGCCGACGACGATGTAGTCGGCCCCGTGCCGGAACGCGTCCTCCACGTCAACGGTGCGTTTCTGGTCGTCGGCCGGCCGGTTTTCGGCCGGGCGGATGCCGGGGACCACCACCAGCAGCCGGTCGCCCAGGTCGCGCCGCAGGTCGGCCGCCTCCCAACCGGATGAGATGACCCCGTCGCAGCCGATCGCCAGGGCACGGCGGGCCCGGGACAGGACCAGGGCGGCGATATCGGTCTGGAAGCCCAGGTCCTCCATGTCGCCGCGGTCGAGGCTGGTCAACACCGTCACCGCCAGGATCTTGAGATCGCCTTTCTCGGCGCAGGCCGCCTCGAGGATGGAATCGTTGCCGTGCACGGTGGCGAATGCGGCGCCGCGGCCGCGCAACTGGCGGACGGCGGCGGCCACCGTGCGCGGTACGTCGAAGAACTTGAGGTCGACGAACACCGCCTTGCCGGCGGCGGTCAACTCGTCGAGCAGCACGAAGCCGTCTCCGGTCATGAACAGCTCCAGCCCCAGCTTGTAGAAGCGGACGCTGTCCCCAAGCGTCCGGATCAACGCCCGCGCCTCCTCCGCGCTGGCCATGTCCAGGGCCAGGATCAGGCGGTCGGCGGCGTCGATGGGCTTGCGGGACAGGAGGCCGGAGTCGGGCGGCATGGTTTAGGGCGGGCCGGAATGCCTAGGGTCGTCGGCGGAGGGAATTGGAGCGGGCGATGAGATTCGAACTCACGACTTCAACCTTGGCAAGGTTGCGCTCTACCCCTGAGCTACGCCCGCCCGCCGCGACCCGCGATCATACGC
>JANQFP010000213.1 GCA_028277795.1 Rhodospirillales bacterium | reverse complement strand
TGGCCGGGTCGGAGCCCGGCCATGACGTGTTAAGATTGAACGTTTTCGCTTGCATATCTACCATCGGGCGCTCTCGCGTCTAAACCGGACAGCAGTGGGTCAAGCCCGCCAATGACGGGAAAAGGATGGCGCCAACATATAGGGCGGGCTCTAGCCGGTCGAGACCACCTCGGCGCTGCCGGCGATGATCTCGGGGGGCTCGGGCTGCAGGTCGGTGGCGTGCTCGCGCATCCACTGGGCGGCGATGTCGTTGGACTCGAGCGCCATCTGCCGGGTCGAGAAGATGCTGATGGTGGCCATGGTGCCGCCGCCCCCGTCCACCGCGTAATAGGCGATGAACCCGGGCCGCCGCTTGAGCAGGGGCACGAAGCTGGCCGCGATCCGGCCGCAGACCTCCTTCACCGACCGCACGTTGTTGTAACGGCGAACGCTGATGTACATGGCTGATTCCTTTCCGTCGGGGACGGGTCCTCAGTCGCCGTAGGTGTGGAAGCCGCGGCCCGATTTGCGGCCCAGGTAGCCGGCGTCCACCATCTGCTTCAGGAGCGGGCTCGGCCGGTACTTGGGATCCTCGAAGCCCTGGTACAGGGTCTCCATGATGTTGAGGATCACGTCGAGGCCGATCAGGTCGGCCAGGGCCAGCGGCCCCATGGGGTGGTTGGCCCCCAGCTTCATGACGTCGTCGATGTGGTCGGCCTCGGCCAGCCCCTCGTACAGGCAGTTGATGGCCTCGTTGATCATCGGCACCAGCACCCGGTTGACCACGAAGCCGTAGCTGTCCTTGACGATATGCGGGGTCTTGCCCACCGAGCGGCTGACCGCCTCCACGGTCTGGCACACGGCGTCGGCGGTCTGCAGGGCGCGGATGATCTCGACCAGCCTCATCATCGGCACCGGATTGAAGAAGTGCATGCCGATGACCCGCTGCGGCGCATGGGACGCCGCCGCGATCTTGGTCACCGAGATGGACGACGTGTTGGTGGCCAGGATGGCGTCCGGGCGGCAGATGCCGTCCAGCTCCCGGAACAGCTCCACCTTGGCATCGGCCACCTCCAGGATCGCCTCCACCACCAGGTCCCGGTCGGCGAGGGGCTCCAGGGACGTGGTGGTGGCGATGCGCCCCATCGCCGCGTCCCGGTCCTCGGCCGAAAGCTTGTCCCGCGCCACCAGGCGGTCCAGGCTCTTCTGGATGGTGGTCATGCCCCTGGCGACGAAGTCCTCGGTCAAGTCCCGCATGATCACGTCGTATCCGGCAACGGCGAACGCCTGGGCGATGCCGTTGCCCATGATCCCGGCGCCGATGACGCCGACCTTGCTGATATCCATGGTGCTGTGTCTCCCCGTCTTCGCTGTCTTCTTCCCGTCCCCCGGCGCCGCTGCGGGCGGCCATCGGACGGGCCTTCGCCCCCTCTGCCTCTTCTGTGGCATGACCGGACGGGAAAGGAAAGGGCCAAGGCCGAAGCCGGCGCGGCGGCAGCCGCAGGATTGGGTTGATTTTTCCTAGGGAATGGGCGTATTATCCTATTTGATCCCGCTGTCGGGCGGGGACGTGCCCGGCCGGGAGTCGCATGCTAATCGCCTAATAATAAATACTTTTTCCGGGATAAGCTGACAACGGCTGACATATGATGACAGTCATAGGAAGGAAGGGCAGGTTTTCAATCTTATCAGAGGGTTGGCGTCCAGAGGCGGAAGCGAAACGACGCACTTGTCGGCGCCGTTTGCGACAGGTGGACCCTGGTCGGTGACGGACGGATCACCCCCCCTCAAGAAGCCGTCGTGCCGCTTCGGACAGGAAGGCGGAGCGGTTGTGGCTTACGGCGTCGATCTCGGCCACCAAGCGCTCATTCATCGTAACGTTGATGCGCACCGACCGCGGCGGCGCCGGCAGCAAAGGCACCAATGCCACCACCGAGCCCTCCACATCGTACCAGTCACCGGCCGTCGCATCGACCTCCTCCAGGCCTCTCGGTGGCGGGATCGCCTCCCCGTCCCGACGCATGCCGTCGACGTGGAACGCCAACGCCTCGGCGCCGTTGCGCAGGGCCTCCTCGTAGGTGTCGCCGGCCGAGACGCAACCCGGGAAATCGGGGAACACCACGCCATGGGTGCCGTCGTCCGCCTTGTCGATGAGAGCGATGTAAGCGGTCATTCCCTTCCTCCGTCAATCGAGCCCGGCTTGGCGCAGGATGGATCGCACCGTTCCCGGCGACAGGTCCTTGCGGGGGTGCGGGACCGTCACCTTGCCGGGTTTGACCGGATGTTTGAACTGGTGGTGGCTGCCGGAGACCGCCGCCAGTTTCCAGCCGTCTGCCCGAAGGCGCCTGATGATGTCGCGACTGCTCGGCAAGGTCCGACCACCAACTGTGTGTATAATCATACATACGATCGCCACCCGATCAACCAAGGTATGCGCTATCGGCCAGCCGTTTTCTCAACGCAAAGGACGCGGAGGTACGCGGAGGAAAGGACATGCGCCGCGACGCGGCGCTTTCAAGGAAAAGACATGGATGGACACGGATGCACACGGATGGTCTCGACACGCGGTTGGGAGATTCTCATGTCCATCCGTGTGCATCCGTGTCGAGTATTCCTCTGCGTTCCTCAGCGTCCTTTGCGTTCAATAGCTTGCCACCAAGATCTCTCAACATGATGTGATGTATAAGCAGCGGGCAGTAACCGCATGTCTATGAAAGAGAAATTCCTCCCGCTTCCCGGCGCCATCCGGGACCTGGTCGGGGACGGCGACAGCGTCGTCATGGGCGCCTGCCTGGAGCCGCACATCCCTTTCGCCGCGGCCCACGAGATGATCCGGCAAGAAAAGCGGGACCTGGACGTCATCGCCCCCATCTCGGATGCCCTCACCGACATGCTGATCGGCGCCGGGTGCGTGCGGCAGGTGACCGGGGCCTGGGTCGGCAACGTCTCCGGCGGCCTCGGCCACAACTACCGGCGCGCCGTCGAGCGCGGCATCCCGCGGCCGGTGCGGGTGCGGGACTATTCCAACTTCGCCCTCGGCATGGCGCTGCTGGCCGGCGCCCACGGCATGCCGTACGCGCCGATGCGCACCCTGCTGGGCTCGGACATCCTCAAGTCCAACCCGGACTTCGTCGTCGGCGAGAACCCGCTGTCTGAGGACGGGGAGCCGGTGGTGCTGGTACCGCCGCTCAGGCCCGACGTGGCGGTGCTGCCGGCGCAGCGGGCCGACGTGTTCGGCAACAGCCACCACTGGGGCAACGCCGGCCTGGCCCAGGAAGCGGCCCTCGCCGCCCATCGGGTCATCGTGCTGGCCGACGAGATCGTCGACCACGACGTCATCCGCTCCGACCCCGGCCGGGTGCTGTTCCCGGGATTCCGGGTCAGCGCCGTGTGCCACGTGGAGGCGGGCGTCCACCCCTCGCCCATGAGCGGCCGCTGGCGCCGGGACACGGCGTTCTTCAACGACTATCACCGGCGGTCGCGGGAGCGCACCGGATTCCTGGCCTGGCTCGACGAATGGGTGCTGGAGGTCCCCGACCACGCCGCCTACCGGGCCCAATTGGGCGACCGTCTGGACGACCTGCGCATCACCGGCGAGGCGTTGAGCGCCCCGGCCAACTGGGCGGCGGAGTAGGCGTCGTGACCGCGCCGCTGGCCGAGGGCTTCTCGACCCAGGAACTGATGATCATCGCCGCTGCCCGCGAGATCCGCGACGGCGAGGTGGTGTTCGTCGGCATGCGCCTGCCCATCACCGCCTTCGGCGTGGCGCGGCTCACCCACGCCCCCAACGCCGTCGGCCTGTTCGAGTGCGGCATTGCCCGGCACGAACCTGCCGACGGCATGCTGTACACCATGGGCGACCCGCCCAACCAGGTCGGCGCCGCCTGGACCACCGGGCTGGTGCAGGTCATGGGCCAGCTCCAGGCCGGCCACGTGGACCTGGGGTTCATCGGCGGCGCCGAGGTGGACCGCTTCGGCAACATCAACACCTCCTACATCGGCGGCCCTGCGGCGCCCGCCATCAAGTTGCCCGGCTCCGGCGGCGCCCCCGACATCGCCGCCATGGCCGGGCGCCTGGCGGTCATCGTCAATCACGACCGCCGGCGGCTGGTGGAGCGCGTTCACTACGTCACCTCCGCGGGGTACCTGGAGGGCGGCGACAGCCGTCGCCAGGCCGGGCTCGACCGCGGGGGACCGGCGGCCGTCATCACCGACCGGGCGGTGCTGCGGCCCTCCGGCCCCGACAACGAGCTGCACCTGGCCTCGGTCCATCCCGGCCACACGGTGGACGAGGTGCGCGAGCACACGGGCTGGGACCTCAAGTCGGCCGAGCCGGTGGTCGAGACGCCGCCACCCACGGTCGCCGAAATGGAGGCCCTGCATCGCATCGACCGCGAGGGCTTCTGGCGATGACCCGGCACCGTGCTTTCCGGCGTGACAGTGCGCCGCACCTTCGCTTAAGTTTAGTGCCTGATTCGTTGGGGAATTCGCCAACACAACGACCGGACAGCCGGACCGCGGACGGCGGAACCGGCAGACGGCCTAGGGAGGACATGATGACCAAGACAGTCACCAAAGGGGCGTCCCGCCGCCAGTTCATGACCGGCGCCGCTGCGACCGCCGGCATGGCGGCCGCCGCCAGTTTCGTTCCCACCCGGTTCGCCATCGGGGCCAAGGCGCCGGTGAAGGTCGGCATCATGCTGCCCTTCTCGGGCACCTACGCCATGCTCGGCAACTCCATCACCGACGCCATGAAGCTGCGCATCGAGCAGGCCGGCGGGCGGCTGGGCGGGCGGCCCGTCGAGTACGCCACCATCGACAGCGAATGGACCCCGGCCAAGGGCCAGATCAAGGCCAACAAGCTGGTCAAGAAGGACCGGGTCGACTTCGTCGTCGGGCCGGTGCATTCGGGCATCGCCATGGCCATGTCCAAGGTCCTGCTCCGCGACCGCATGCCCATCTGGATCATCCCCAACGCGGGCAACAACCTGCTGACCCGCGACCACTGCGCGCCCCACGTCTTCCGCACCTCGTTCACCAACTGGCAGTCGGCCCACGTGGCCGGCGAGTTGATGGCCAAGGAGGGCGTCAAGACCGTCGTCACCTGCACCTGGAAGTACGCCGCCGGCATCCAAATGATGGAAGCGGGCAAGGCGTCGTTCGAGAAGGCGGGCGGCAAGGTGATCAAGGAGATCTGGGTGCCCTTCCCCGACGTGGAGTTCCAGGCGTACCTCTCCGAGATCGCGGCGCTCAAGCCCGATGCCGTGTTCTCCTTCTACTCGGGCGGTGGCGCCATCAAGTACGTCAAGGAGTTCGCCGCCGCCGGTCTGCGCGACACCATCAAGCTCTACGGCCCCGGCTTCCTCACCGAAGGCGTCTCGAGGGCCCAGGGCGAGGCGGCCGAGGGCATCAAGACGGCGTTGCACTATGCGGACAACCTGGGCACGCCGGAGGACAACGCCTTCCGCGCCGCCTACAAGAAGGCCTACGGCAAGGACCCCAACGTGTTCTCGGTGCAGGGCTACGACACCGGCAGCCTGCTGCTGCAGGGCATGGCCGCCGTGGGCGGCGACGTGGGCGCCCGGGCCGACCTCATCGACGCCATGGAGACGGCCACCTTCTACGACAGCCCGCGCGGCGTATGGCGGATGTCCAAGTCCCACAACCCGATCCAGGACATCTACATCCGCCGGGTCGAGAAGGGCCGCCAGATCAGCGTCGGCATCGGTGCCAAACAGCTCGAGGACCCGGGAACCGGCTGCAAGATGATCGCCTGACCGGTCCGTCGGATACCGGCGCCGGGGTCATCTCCCCCGGCGCCGGTTCCCTTTCCGCCGCCGCGCGCGTCCCCCATGGATATTGCCCAGTTCCTCGTGCAGGTCCTCAATGGGGTCCAGTACGGCTTCCTGCTGTTCCTGGTCGCCAGCGGCCTCACCCTCATCTTCGGCATCATGGGAATCATCAACCTAGCCCATGGCGCCTTCTACATGTTCGGCGCCTATGTGGCGTTCTGGCTCACCGGGGTCACCGGCAGCCTGGCGGCCGGCATCCTGCTGGGGCTGCCCTTCATCATCGCCATCGGCTTCCTCATCGAGCGCTTCGCCATCTCGTTCCTGTATTCGCGCGACCACCTGTACCAGGTGCTGCTCACCTACGGCCTGATCCTGATCTTCAACGAGATGCAGAAGATCCTGTGGGGCACCGACTTCTACAGCGTCCCCGTCCCCGAGGTCCTGTCGGGCTCCATACCGCTCACCGAGAACCAGGCCTATCCGGTCTACCGGCTGTTCATCTCCCTGGTCTGCCTAGGCATCGCCGCCAGCCTGTACCTAGTCATCGGCCGCACCCGGCTCGGCATGATGATCCGCGCCGGGGCCTCCAACCGGGAGATGACCCAGGCCCTGGGCGTCGACATCACCAAGGTTTTCTCGGTGGTGTTCAGCCTCGGCGCCGCACTGGCGGCGTTCTCCGGCATGATCGGGGCGCCGGTGTCGGCCGTGTATCCGGGCATGGGCGATCATATCCTGATCATCTCTTTCGTCGTCGTGGTCATCGGCGGCATCGGCTCCATCAAGGGCGCGTTCATCGGCGCCATGCTCATCGGCCTGGCCGACACCTTCGGCAAGGTGCTGCTGCCCGAACTGGCCTCCATGACCATCTACGCGCTGATGGCACTGGTGCTGCTGTGGCGCCCCCAGGGTCTGTTCGGACGGCCGGCGACGTGACCGGGCCGTGGCCCCTGCGCCTGACCCTGCTGGCTGCCGTGGGCGGACTGGCGGTGTTTCCCTGGGTCGGCGATCCCTTCTACGTGGAGCTGGTGATCCACCTGATGATCCTCGGCATCTTCGCCATGAGCCTCGACCTGCTGATGGGATACACGGGGCTGGTGAGCTTTGGCCACGCGGCGTTCTTCGGCATCTCCGGCTACCTGCTGGCCCTGATGACGCCCGAGAGCGGGGGCTTGAGCATCTGGCTCGCCCTGCCCGTCTGCCTGGCCGGAACCGCCGTGGCCGCCCTGGTGGTCGGCTGGTTCTCGGTGCGCACCTCGGGCATCTACTTCATCATGATCACGCTCGCGTTCGCCCAGATGGCCTTCTTCTTCTTCGTCGAGCACCAGGACTTCGGCGGCACCGACGGCCTGTTCGTGGCCGACAAGCCGTTCGTCGGCTTCGGCGGCTGGCAGCTCCTCGACCTGCGCGACGAGCATTCGTTTTACTTCTTCACGCTCGGCCTTCTGGTCGTCACCTACCTGCTGTTGGCGATGATCCTGCGGGCGCCCTTCGGGCAGGTGATCCGCGGCATCCGCGCCAACGAGGCGCGCACCCGGGCGCTTGGCTACCCCACCCAGCGCTATAAGCTGATCAGCTTCGTCATCGCCGGCACCTTCGCCGGGCTGGCCGGGTTCCTGGAGGCCGCCCACACCGAGTACGTGAGCCCGTCGCACCTGGGTTGGCACGAATCCGGCCTGGTGCTGATGTATGTGATCCTGGGCGGCATGGGCACCCTGTACGGCCCGGTCCTCGGCGCCTTCGTCATGGGCCTGCTGCACGACCAGTTCCAGGACCTGACCGAGCACTTCAACCTGGTCATGGGCTTTTTCGTCATCGCGGTGGTGCTGTTCCTGCCCGACGGCGTCGCCGGGCTGGTGGCGCGGCTGGGGCGGGCCCGGGGCGGCGGGCCGGCGGACCCGCCCCGGTGAGCGAGCCCATCCTCAACACCCTCGACCTGTCGCGGCATTTCGGGGCGCTGCGCGCCGTCGACGCGGTCACCCTCGAATTCGCGCCGGGCCGGGTGCACGCCATCATCGGCCCCAACGGCGCCGGCAAGACGACGCTCATCAACCTGCTGTCCGGCGACCTCAAGCCGTCGTCCGGGTCCATCCGCTTCAAGGGCCAGGACATCACCGGGGCGCCGCCCTACGTGGTGTCGCGCCTCGGGGTCGGGCGCAGCTACCAGAAGACCAACATCTTCCCCGCCTTCACCTGCTTCGAGAACTGCTGGCTGGGAGCCCAGTCGCGGGAGCGCACCTCCATGCGGTTCTTGCGCCCGGCCCGCCGCTACCGCTCGGTCCGCGAGCGCACGGAGCGCGCCCTGGCCCTGTGCGGCCTGACCGAACGGGCCCACGTGGTCTCCAGCGCCATCAGCCACGGCGAGCAGCGGCAGCTGGAGATCGGCATGATGCTGGCCACCGAGCCCGAGCTGCTTCTGCTCGACGAGCCCCTGGCCGGCATGGGCGCCGAGGAGGCGGCGCGGGTCATCGGGCTGCTTCGGGAGCTGGCGGCCGACCACACCCTGATCCTCATCGAGCACGACATGGACGCGGTGTTCGCCGTCGCCGACCGGCTCACCGTGATGGTCAACGGGCGCGTCCTGGAGACCGGCGATCCCCAGGACATCCGCGCCAGCCCGGCGGTGCAGGAGGCCTACCTGGGCTCCGGGGAGGGCGGCGGATGACCGAGGACGCGCCGCTGATCGAGGCCGCCGGACTGCACACGTACTACGGGGCCAGCCATATCCTGCACGGCATCGATCTGAGCATCGCGGCCGGCGAGTCGGTGAGCCTGCTGGGCCGCAACGGCATGGGCAAGACGACCACCATCCGGTCCATCCTCGGGCTCACGCCGCCGCGCCAGGGCACCGTGCGCATCCGCGGCCGCGACATGACCGGCGCCGAGCCTCACCGCATCGCCCAGATGGGCTTGGGGCTGGTGCCCGAGGGCCGCGGCATCTTTCCCAACCTGTCGGTGCGCGAGAACCTGGTCATGGCGGCGCGGCCGGCCGTGGACGGCGTCGAAACCTGGACCCTGCCCCGCATCTGCGACCTGTTCCCGCCGCTGGCCGAGCGCCTGGACAACATGGGCAATCAGCTCTCCGGCGGCGAGCAGCAGATGTTGTCGGTGGGCCGGGCGCTGATGACCAACCCGGACGTGCTGATCCTGGACGAGGCCACCGAGGGCCTGGCCCCCCTCATCCGCCGCGACATCTGGGCGGTGATCCGCCGCATCAAGGATGCCGGCATCGCCACCCTGGTGGTGGACAAGGACCTGGACACCCTGCTCGACGTCTGCGACCGCTGTGTCATCCTGGCCAAGGGCCAAGTGGCCTGGGCCGGCACCGCCGCCGACCTGCGCACCAACCCGGACATCCACCGCCGGTATCTGGGGGTGTAGGGGGTGGCTGATGGTCCTACTTGGTGAACTCGATCTGGCCGTCGGGGAGCAGGTAGAGCACCAGCGCCTCGCCGCCGGTCACCGTCGGGTGGTGGGCCGAGCCCGGGGGGTTGACGCACCAGCCGGCCCCGTGGCCGTCGAACTTGGCGCCCGGCGTGATGGGCATGGTCATGCACACCTCGCCCGTCGGGTGGCTGTGATGGGGGCCGACGATGTCGACGAGGTCGACCACGTCGACGCTGAGGTTCTTGGTGTCGGGGCCCGGCTCGATGACCCGGCCGAAGCGACGCCCTTCGCCCCCCTGGCTGCACATCCAGCCAGCGGCGATGGCCTCGTGGCAAGCCGCCTCGATGGCCTTGAAGGTCTCTCCGTCGGGGGGGAACAGGCGGTTGAGCTCGTCCGCCAGGTCGGCGTCCACCGCCCTGCCGGCGATCGCCTCGGTGACCGGCTTCATCAGGGTCTTGAAGGTCTCCGGGGTCATGATCGCACCTCCTTACTGGTCGCCGCATGCGGTCTGGTAGGCGACCATCCGCTCGCGGATATCCGCCGGAATGGGCGCCGAGGCGAAGGTCGGCCGGTCGATGAAACAGGCGACAATGGTCACCCGGAAGCAGTGCCGGCCATCGCCGTCGTGCCCGTTGATCCGATAGGTGACCGAGGCCCGGCCCACCCGGTCGACGCGCACTTCCGAGACCACCTGCTGATCGGCGGCCAGGGCATTGAGGAAATCCACCTCGGCCCGCACCATGGGCGAGCCCATGCCCATGTCGCCGACCAGGCGCATCCACGGCACGTCGAGCACGTCGCGGTACCAGGCCTCCAGGGCTTCCATGGCGTAATCGAAGACCCGCGGCGCATAGATGATGCCCGCCGGGTCGCAGTCCCCCCAGCGCACGACCCGGGTTTCGGTGAACGGCCTGTCGGTCATGGCGGGGTCCTCCGTCCCTCGCGCGGCGACACCGGATAATGCCTGTTGAGGGACCCGTGCACGTGGACTTATAATACGGGGGGATTGTTCGTAAACCCAACAATGTTTCGTCGGGATCGGGGCCGCGTGCCGCGGGCCGGTCCGGACCCCGAAGCGGAACGGGCCCACGCCATGAAGGACAGCCTGGCCCCCGGCATCAGCGTCACCCGCCGGGTCACCGTCGACCGGGACCGCACCATCGGTTTCATGGGCGAGGCCCTCAGGGTCTATGCCACGCCGTCGCTGGTCCACGACCTGGAGTACACCTGCCGCGACTTCCTGCTTGAGCATCTGGAAGACGGCAAGGACACTGTGGGCGCAAGGGTCGAAGTGGACCATACGGCGCCCACGTTGTTGGGCATGTGGGCCGACATCTCGGTCACGGTGACCAGCGTCGAGGGGCCCAAGGTGGAGCTGGCCTTCACCGTGCGCGACTCGGTCGAAGAGGTGGCCAAGGGCATCCACCGGCGTTTCGTAGTCGACGTGGCCAAGACCGAACAGAGGCTGCAGGCGAAGGCGGACAAGGCGAAGGCACTGTCGTAATCATCCGGGGGGCGAAGGCGGACGGATGACATGACCCAGGAACGGTCGAGCCCTGCACGGCACGTTCCCACCTACTGCTATCAGTGCGTGGCGGGCCCCGACCTCCTGACCGTCAAGGTGGAGGACGGGGTGGCCACCGAGGTCGAGCCCAATTTCGCCGCCGCCGACGTTCACCCCGCCGCCGGCCGTATCTGCGTCAAGGCCTACGGCTTGGTCCAGAAGACCTACAACCCCGACCGCATCGTCACGCCGCTCCGGCGGACCAATCCCCGCAAGGGCCGCGACGAGAACCCCCGGTTCATCCCCATCTCGTGGGACGAGGCCCTGGACGCCATCGCGGCCAGGCTCAAGGAGACACGCGACCGCGGCCTGCACGACTCGTCGGGCTACCCCCGCCTTGCCGCCAGCTTCGGCGGCGGCGGCACGCCGACGGCGTACATGGGCACCTTTCCCGCCCTTCTTTCGGCCTGGGGCCCGGTGGACTTCGGCTTCGGCAGCGGCCAGGGGGTCAAGTGCTACCACTCGGAGCACCTCTACGGCGAGTTCTGGCACCGCGCCTTCACCGTCTGCCCCGACACGCCGCTCACCGACTACGTCATCTCCTTCGGCGGCAACGTGGAGGCCTCGGGCGGCGTGTGCGGGGTCAAACGCTACGCCGACGCCCGCGAGCGCGGCATCCGCCGGGTGCAGGTGGAGCCCCATCTGTCCATCACCGGCGCCTGCTCGGCAGAATGGGTGCCCATCAAGCCCAAGACCGACCCCGCGTTCTTGTACGCCATGCTGCACGTCCTGCTGCACGAGCACGCCCGCGACGACCTGGACTTGGAGTTCATCAAGCATCGGACGTCGGCCCCCTACCTGGTCGGCCGCTTCGGCTTCTACATCCGCGATGCCGAGACCCGGAAGCCGCTCATCTGGGACGCCCGGACCGACAGCGCCGTGCCCTTCGACACCCCCGGCGCCGAGCCGGTCCTCGAGGCCCCGTTCCTGGTCGACGGCGGCATCGAGATCGGCGCCGACGGGCATGTCTGGCGCCACAAGGCGGAGCGCTGCCAGTCGGCCTTCGAGATCCTGGTCGCCCATGTGCGCAATACAACGCCGCTGTGGGCCTCGCGCATCTGCGACGTGCCGGCCAAGACCATCCGCCGCATCGCCAACGAGTTCCTGCACCACGCCCGGGTCGGCGCCACCATCGACATCGAGGGCCTGACCCTGCCCCACCGGCCGGTGGCCATCGTGCTGGGCAAGAGCGTCAACAACGGCTGGGGCGGCTTCGACTGCTGCTGGGCGCGGACCGTGCTGGCCTGCCTAGTCGGCGCCCTGGAGGTGCCCGGCGGCATCCTCGGCACCACGGTGCGGCTCAACCGCCCCGCCACCAGCCGCCAGGCCAGCGTGCGCGCCGGCCCCGACGGCTTCATGGCCTACCCCATGAACCCCACCGACAAGGAGCGCTGGGTGGCCCGGCCCGAGGTGCGCAACGCCAACCGCACCCTCATCCCCCTGGTCGCCAACTCGCCGTGGAGCCAGGCCCTCGGCCCCACCCACCTCGCCTGGATGATGCAGGACGATCCGCCGGAGAACTGGCCCGAGCCGACCACCCCGGACGTGTGGTTCGTCTACCGCACCAACCCGCTGATCTCGTTCTGGGACACCGACAAGATCGGGCGCACCATCGCCCGCTTCCCCTTCACCGTGTGCTTCGCCTACACCCGCGACGAGACCAACCACTTCGCCGACATCGTGCTGCCGGAGTGTACCGACCTGGAGAGCCTGCAGCTCATCCGCATCGGCGGCACCAAGTATTTCGAGCAGTACTGGGAGCATCAGGGCTTCGCCCTGCGCCAGCCGGCCGTCGAGCCCGCCGCCGAAGCCCGCGACTTCACCTGGATCGCCACTGAGCTGGCCCGCCGCAGCGGGCTGCTGAGGGAGTACAACGAAGCCCTGGCCAAGGGCGCCGCGGGGGTACCCTTGAAGACCGAGGAGTACGACTTCGCGCTGGACCCGGACACCGCCCATTCGGTGGAGGACACCTGGGATGCCATCTGCCGCGCCGCCAGCGCCGAGCTCACCGCCGGCGCCGAGAGCCAGGGGCTCGACTACTACCGGGAGCATGGATACCGGGTCGCCCCCTTCCCCCGCCTCGACTGGTACCTCTTCCCGGAGCTGGCGGCCCAGGGCCTGCGCTTCGAGCTGCCCTACCAGGAGCGCCTGCACCGGGTCGGCAAGGAGTTGGCCAACCGCCTGCACGAGCGCGGCATTTCCTGGTGGGACGCCCAGCTCGAGGAATACGACCCGCTGCCCGAATGGAAGGACTACCCGGGCCTGTGGGAGCGGGCCCTGGCCGAGAACTTCCAGGTCGACATCGCCGAGTTCCCGTTCTGGCTGCTCACCGCCCGCAGCATGCAGTACGCCTGGGGCGGCAACGCCGACATCCAGATGATCAAGGAGGTGGCCGACAACGTGGTCGGCCACGGCGGCGTCATCATCAACGCGGGCAAGGCCGCGGAGCTGGGCATCGCCGAAGGGGACTGGGTGGAGGTCCGCTCGCCGCTCAATGCCACCCGCGGCCGGGCGGTGCTGCGCCAGGGCATCCGCCCCGACACCCTGCTGATGATCGGCCAGTTCGACCACTGGGCGACGCCCATGGCCAAGTCCTTCCAGGTGCCTTCCATGAACCGGCTGACGCCCATGCTGCTGGACCTGACCGACGCCACCGGCTCCGGCGCCGACCTGGTGAAGGTGGCCCTCCGGCGGGCCAAGAGGCCGTCGTGACCCGCTGGGCCATGATCGCCGATCTGCGCCGGTGCGTCGGCTGCCAGACCTGCACGGCGGCCTGCAAGCACGCCAACGCCACCTCGCCCGCCGTCCAGTGGCGCAAGGTCCTGGACATGGAGGCCGGCATCTTCCCCGAGGTCGAGCGTGCGTTCGTCCCGGTGGGCTGCATGCACTGCGCCGATCCGCCGTGCATGCACGTGTGCCCGTCCACGGCCACCCGTCAGCGGGCCGACGGCATCGTCACCATCGACTACGACATCTGCATCGGCTGCGCCTACTGCGCCGTCGCCTGCCCCTATCAGGCCCGCTACAAGGTGGACGCCCCCCGGTTCGCCTACGGCCGCGCCAGCCGAATGGCGCACGAGGCGGTGCGCGAGCAGCCGCGCCGTGTCGGCGTCGCCCAGAAGTGCACCTTCTGTACCGACCGCATCGACCCCGGCCTGGACCGCGGCCTCACCCCCGGCATCAACCCGGAGGCGACGCCCGCCTGCGTCAACTCGTGCATCGCCGACGCCCTTCATTTCGGCGACCTGGACGACGCGGAGAGCAACGTCTCGGCCCTGCTGCGCGACAACAAGCACTTCCGCATGCACGAGGAGCTGGAGACCGAGTCAGGGTTCTATTACCTGTGGGAGGCGGGCCCCAACGGGACCCGGCGGATCCCCGCCTACGCCCCCTCGGGCGAGCCGTTGCGCCCGGTGGTCGGCGGTCCGCAGCCGTGGCTGCAGCGCCATTGGGACTGGCGGGCCGCGGCCAACTTCATCTGCGGCGGCACCGGCGGCGGTCTACTGGCGGTGGCGACGGCGGGCTTGGTGGGCTTCGGAACACCGCTCGCCCCCTTCGCCCTGACCGCAGCGGCCTTCGTCGCCGCCGGACTGTTCTTCGTATGGCTGGAGACGGGCCGGCCCTTGCGCGCTCCGTTCCAGGTGTTCCGCCATCCCCAGACGTCGTGGATGACCCGCGAGTCCATGGTCGCAGTGATGTTGCTGCCGACGGCGCTGGCCGCCGCCTGGCTGGGGTGGCGCGACCTGGCGGGCCCGCTGGCCATCCTGGCGCTGGCGTTCCTCTACTGTCAGGGGCGGATGCTGACCGAAGCGAAAGCCATCCCGGCGTGGCGCGAACCCATGACGGCGACCCTGATCGTCAGCACCGCGCTGGCCGAGGGCGCCGGGGTCTACCTGATCGCGGCCACGCTCCTGGTGCCCGAGGACGTGCCGGCGCCGGCGGCCCTCGCCGTATTGATCCTGATGGTGTTGGCGCGGGCCGGCGCCTGGGCGGCCTACCGCTGGCAGCTGACCAGCGCCCCGACCCTGGCCCTCGACGTGCTGGGCCGATTCGCGCCGTGGCTGATCCTCGGCGGCACCGCGCTGCCGGCCGCCCTGGCGCTGGCGGCCCTGTTCTTGAACGGGATGCCTGTTGTGGCCTTGCTGGCGGCGCTCACCGCGGTGCTCGGCGGCTGGGCGCTGAAGTTCGTCCTCATCACCCGGGCCGCCTACAATCAGGGATTCGCCGTCGAACACATGCCCGAAAGAGGCACCGGCGTCGGCGGCGGGCCGGGAGTCAAACCGGGATGGGCGTGACCTGATGGTGCAGGTGGCCAAACGCGACCGGGCAGGCAGCGGCACCGAGCGCTCGTTCGCCGACGCCGTGGCCAAGCTCGAGCTGGGCGCCGGCGAGACCTTCCACGGCGAGGCCATCGTCGCCGTCACCAAGGCCCTACTGCAGGCGGGCGTTTCCTACGTGGGCGGCTATCCGGGGGCGCCGGTCTCCCATCTCATCGACGTCATGGCCGAGGCCTACGACCGCATCCTGCGGCCCTACGGCATCCACTTCGAGCAGTCGGCGTCGGAGGCCGGGGCGGCGGCCATGCTGGGCGCCTCCATCCACTACCCATTGCGGGGCGCCGTCACCTGGAAGTCCATCGTCGGCACCAACGTGGCGTCCGACGCGCTGAGCAACCTGGCCTCGGCCGGGGTTGTCGGCGGCGCCCTGATCGTGGTTGGCGAGGACTACGGCGAGGGCGCCAGCGTCATCCAGGAGCGCACCCACGCGGCGGCCATGAAGTCGTCCCTGCCGCTGATCGATCCGCGCTACCACATGCCGCTGATGGTCGACCTGACCGAACAGGCCTTCGACCTCTCGGAAGCCTGTCACCTGCCGGTGATGATGAGCCTGCGCATCCGCGCCGCCCACATGACCGGCAGCTTCGTGTGCCGCGACAACCGGCCGCCCGCCTTCGGTGCCAACAACCCGGTTCCCAGGGCCCGCTTCGACTACGCCAAGATGGTTTTGCCGCCTTCCACATACATTCAAGAGAAGGCCAAGCTGGAGAAGCGCCTGCCGGCGGCCCAAGCCTACATTCTCAGCCACGGTCTGAACGAAGTGTTCGGCCCTGCCGACGGCCGCATCGGCATCATCCTCCAGGGCGGCACCTACGGGGTCACCCTGCAGGCCCTGGCGCGCCTGGGCGCCGCCGACGGGCTGGGCAACAGCGAGGTCCCGCTGCTGGTGCTCAACGTCATCCACCCGCTGGTGCCCGAGCAGATCCTCGCGTTCCTCGACGGCAAGGACCAGGTGCTGGTCATCGAGGAGGGGAACCCGGCCTTCATCGAGACCCAGGTCCGGGCCATGGCCCAGGAAGCCGGCGTCACCTGCCGTATCCGCGGCAAGGATCTGCTGCCCGCCGCTGGCGAGTTCATCGCCCCCGTGGTGCGCGCCGGCGTCCATGGGTTCCTTTCCGATGCGGCGCCGGACCCGCTCAAGACCCGGGCCGAGGGCCGCAACGCCGCCATTGAGGCGGCGGCCGAGGCCGGCCGCACGGCCGCGGCGACGCCACCCATGCCGACACGGCCGCCGGGGTTCTGCGTCGGCTGCCCCGAGCGGCCCGTGTTCACCGCCCTGAAGCTGCTGATGCGCGAGCGCGGGCCCATCCACGTGTCGGGCGACATCGGCTGCCACACCTTCGCCACCCTGCCCCCCTTCGGCATCGGCAACACGGTGCTCGGCTACGGCCTCGGCCTTGCGTCGGGCGGTGCCGTCGGTCCCGCCCTCGACCAGCCGGTGGTGGCGGTCATGGGCGACGGCGGTTTCTGGCACAACGGCCTCGCCACCGGCGCCGTCAACGCCCAGTGGCAGGGCCTGGACGCGGTGCTGATCGTGCTGGAGAACGGCTATGCCTCGGCGACGGGGCAGCAGCACCTGCCCTCTTCCGGGACCACCCCTTGGGGGCGCCGAGCAGAGGTGTCCATCGAGGACGCCCTGCGCGGCATCGGGGTGACCTGGATCCGCCGGGTCGATCCCTACTCGGTCGGGGCCACGCTGGACGTGCTGCGCCAGGCCATGGACGCCCGCGGGCCCCACCTGCGGGCCGTCATCTCCGACGCCGAATGCATGCTGGCCAAGAAACGCCGCGGCAACCGGCGCAAGGCGAGAGCCGAGCGGGCCGGCCGGCCCGTGCGCCGGGCCCGTTTCGGTGTCGACGCCGAGGTATGCACCGGGGATCACTCATGCGTGCGACTGAGCGGCTGCCCGTCGCTGACCCTGCGGCCCTCCGACGACCCCCTGAAGGACGCGCCGACCGCCCACGTGGACACCGACTGCGTGGCCTGCGCCCTGTGCGGCGAGGCGGCCCAGGCGGCCCGCCTCTGCCCGTCCTTCTACAAGGCCCGCGGCACCGTCAATGCCACTGCCTGGCAACGCGCCCGCGCCGCCCTCAACCGGCGCGCCCTGGACCTGCTGGGGGCGTCATGACGGCCGAGCGTCCGGTGTGTGTGCAGATCGCCGCCCTCGGTGGCCAGGGGGGCGGCGTGCTCGCCGAGTGGCTGACCGAAGCGGCGCGGCTGGCCGGATATCCGGCCCAGGCCACCTCCATCCCCGGCGTCGCCCAGCGCACCGGCGCCACCACCTACTACTTCGAGCTGTTCCCGGAGCGCGATCCGGCGGGCACGCCGGTGTTCAGCCTGTTCCCGGACGCCGACGGCCTGGACCTGCTGGCCGCCCTCGAGCCCACCGAGGCCGGGCGCGCGCGGGAGAACGGCCTGGTCACCGCCCGCACCACCGTCCTCACGGCCACGGCGCGGATCTACAGCACCGCCGAGAAGATGGTGGCCGGCGACGGCCTCATTCCCGCCGCCGTCATCCTCGACGGCCTAGCCGCCGCCGCCGGCCGCATGGTGCCGCTGGACCTGGCCGAACTGTCGGCCAAGGCGGGTGGGCCGGCCAACGCCGTCATGTTCGGCGCCATCATCGCGTCCGGGGTGCTGCCCCTGTCGGCCGACGACGGCCGCGCCGCCATCCGCGCCGGCGGCAAGGCGGTGGAGGCCAATCTGGCGGGATTCGACGTAGGGCTGGCAGCGGTGGACCAGCCCGCGGAGGCGGTGCCCGAAGGTTCGCCGGTGTACTCGGCGCCGCCGCCGGGGTTCGAGGACCGTATTGCGGCCTTGCCGGAGGCCCTACGGCCCCTGGTCGGCCACGCCCTGGCACGGCTGGTTGACTACCAGGACGCCGCCTATGCCGGCGCGTACCTGGACCGGCTGGAGCCGGTCGTGGCCCTGGACCGCGGCGACGGTGTGGCCTTGAGCGCCGAGGTTGCGAAACGGCTGGCCGCCTGGATGAGCTATGAGGACGGCATCCGCGTCGCCCAGCTCAAGACCCGACCCGGGCGCCTCGCCCGCATCCGCGGCGAGCTCGGCATCGATGCCGACGCGCCCTTTCAGGTCGTCGAGTACCTGCGGCCGGGGCCGGAGGAGATCGCCGCCATTCTGCCGCCCGCCCTGGCCCGCTGGGTGCTGCGCCTGGGTGGCGGCTGGGACCGCGGCGGACGGCGGGTCGACACCACCTCGCCGGCCGGCTACGCCACCTTCAAGGCCGTCGCGGCGCTGCGCCGCTGGCGGCCCCGCACCCACGGCTTCCGGCACGAGAACGCCGCCATCGGGCGCTGGCTCGACGCGGTCGTGGCCGCCGCTCGCCACGACCGGGCGCTGGCCCGGCAAGTCGCGGAGCTGGCCATCTGGGCGCGCGGCTACGGCACCGTCCGCCGCCGCGGCCTCGACCACCTGGAATCCCTATTCGTCAACTGGAATAATCGCCTGGACGCCGAACCCGAGACCGTCGCCGCCGATGTGGCCCGTTCACTGGCCACGGCCCGCGGCGACCCAGACAACGACAATCGGGAGGCGGCCTGAACCGATAGTCCGAAACTCATATGTTTGAGGGAACTTCCATGAACGGCCGAACCCACGACGGATATCTGTTCCAACCCCAGGTGGAGACCATGCCGCGCGACCAGTTGGCGGGGCTGCAGCTGGAGAAGCTGCAGGCCATGGTCGCCCACGCCTACGACAACGTCGCCCACTATCGGCGCAGCTTCGACGCCGCAGGGGTCACCCCCGACGACCTGAAGAGCCTGGCCGACCTGGCCCGGTTCCCGTTCACGGTCAAGAACGACCTGCGCGACAACTACCCCTTCGGCATGTTCGCCGTGCCCCAGTCCGAGGTCCTGCGGGTCCACGCCTCGTCGGGCACCACCGGCAAGCCGACGGTGGTCGGCTACACCGCCGCCGACCTGGACGTGTGGTCCGACCTGATGGCCCGTTCCATGGCCTGCGCCGGCGCCCGCCCCGGCGACATGGTCCACAACGCCTACGGCTACGGCCTGTTCACCGGCGGCCTAGGGGCCCACTACGGCGGCGAGCGCCTGGGCTGCACGGTGACCCCGGCCTCGGGCGGCTTCACCGAGCGCCAGATCGTGCTCATGCAGGACTTCGGCGCCCGCGTCCTGTGCGCCACGCCGTCCTACGCCCTCAACATCGCCGAGGTGGCGGAAAGCGAGGGCGCCGACATCAAGGGCGGCACCCTGGCCGTCGGCATCTTCGGCGCCGAGCCGTGGAGCGAGGCCATGCGCCAGCAGCTCGACGAGCGGTTGGGCATCAAGGCCGTCGATATCTACGGTCTGTCCGAGATCATCGGCCCCGGCGTGGCCGCCGAGTGCGCCGAGGCCCGCGCCGGCCTGCACGGCTGGGAGGACTGCTTCCTGTTCGAGGTCATCGACCCGCAAACCGGCGACGTGCTGCCCATGGGCGAGACCGGCGAGCTGGTCATCACGACGCTCGCCAAGTGGGCCCAGCCGATGATCCGCTACCGCACCCGCGACATCACCCGGCTGACCGACGAGCCCTGCGTGTGCGGGCGTACCCACCTCCGCATCCTGCGCATCACCGGCCGCAACGACGACATGCTGATCATCCGCGGCGTCAACGTCTATCCGTCCCAGGTGGAGGCGGTGCTGCTCGACCGGCCCCGCATCGAGCCCCACTACCAGTTGGTCATCCAGCGCGAGGGCACCATGGACACCATGACCGTGGAGGTGGAAGCCCATCCCGGCGTCGCCGTCGACGACTACGACGAGATCGCCCAAGACGTGGAACACCACATCCGGGCCCGCATCGGCGTCACCTGCCGCGCCGTCGTGCTGAGTCCTGGAGAGGTGCCGCGCTCCCAGGGCAAGGCGGTGCGTGTGCGTGACCTCCGGGAACAGCCCGGCTAGACGGAGACCCGCCATGACGTCCGTCCTTCGCCTCACCGTCAACGGCCGGCCGCGCGCCGACGCGGTCGCCGACAACGTGCTGCTGGTTGACTACCTGCGCGACGTGGCGGGCCTCACCGGCACCAAGCAGGGCTGCGACGGCGGGGAGTGCGGTGCCTGCACCGTGCTGGTGGACGATTCCCCGCGGCTGGCCTGCATCACCCTGGCCGTCCGCTGCGCCGGCCGCCGGGTGGAGACCGTGGAGGGGCTGACCAAGGGCGGACGTCTGTCGCGGCTGCAACGGGCCTTCCACGAGAAGCTGGGCAGCCAGTGCGGGTTCTGCACGCCGGGCATGATCATGGCCTCGGAGGCCTTGCTGCGCCGCGACCCTGACCCCGACGACGATGCCATCCGCGACGCCCTCGGCGGCAATATCTGCCGCTGCACCGGGTACGTGAAGATCATCGAATCGGTGCGGGCGGCGGCACGGATGGAGGAACCGGCATGACCGCCCCGGCCAAGAAGAAGATGGCGGGGGTGCGGCTCCCGCTCATCGACGGTCCCGAGAAGGTGTCCGGCCGCGCCCACTACACCGCCGACCTGCCCCACGGCGACGCCCTGGTCGGGCGCATCCTGCGCAGTCCCTCGGGCCACGCCGAGATCGTCCGGGTGGACGCCTCGGCGGCGCGCAAGCTGCCCGGGGTGGCGGCCGTGGTCACGGGCGCCGATTGCGACGTGCCGTTCGGCGTCCTGCCCATCGCCCAGAACGAATATCCGCTGGCCCGCGACAAGGTCCGCTACCGGGGCGAGCCGGTGGCCGTGGTGGCGGCGGTGGACGCGGCCACCGCCGATGCGGCCATCGACCTGATCGAACTGGAGCTGCGCGAGCTGCCCGCCTACTACACCCCGTCGGAAGCGCGCGTCCCCGGCGCCGTCAACCTGCACGACGACCGGGACGGCAACCTGGAGCGGGACGTTCACCACGAGTTCGGCGACGTGGACGCCGGCTTCGCGGAGGCCGACGTGGTGCGCGAGGAGACCTTCCGCTGCGCCGAGGTCACCCACGTGCACATGGAGCCCCACGTGTCCCTGGCCGAATACGACCCGGGGCGCGACCGCATCACGCTCCACACCTGCACCCAGGTGCCCTACTACGTGCACCTGTCGGTGTCCCGCTGCCTGGGCATGGACACCTCCCAGATCCGGGTGGTCAAGCCCTACATCGGCGGCGGCTTCGGGGCCCGCACCGAAACCCTGAACTTCGAGATCATCGCCTGCCTGGCGGCCCGCGCCGCCGGCGGTCGGGTGCGGCTCTATCTGTCGCGGGAGGAGACCTTCCTCACCCACCGCGGCCGGCCCTACACGGAGGTGAAGATCAAGCTGGGCATGACCAAGTCGGGGCGCATGACCGCGTGCGCCTGCGAGGCTGTGCAGGCGGGCGGCGCCTATGGCGGCTATGGGATCGTCACCATCCTCTACGCCGGCGCCCTGCTCAACGCCATCTACGACATCCCGGCGGTGCGCTACGACGGCTACCGGGTCTACACTAACACGCCGGCCTGCGGGGCCATGCGCGGCCACGGCACGGTGGACGTGCGCTACGCCTTCGAATCCCTGCTCGACATCATGGCCGGCGAGCTTGGCCTCGACCCCTTCGCCGTGCGCCGCGCCAACCTGCTGACGGTGCCGTTCGAGACCCTCAACGGCCTGCGCATCAACTCCTATGGCCTGCCCGAGTGCCTGGACTGGGTGGAAGAGGCATCGGGGTGGCGGGACCGCGCCGGCGAGACGCCGTCCGGCGGGCGCGTGCGCAAGGGGTTCGGGCTTGGCTGCTCCCACTACGTGACTGGGGCCGCCAAGCCGGTCCACTGGACCGGCGAGCCCCATGCGGTGGTCAACCTGAAGCTGGACTTCGACGCCTCCATAACCGTTCTGACAGGAGCCGCCGAGATCGGCCAGGGATCGTCCACCATCCTGGCCCAGGCCGTGGGCGAGGTGCTCGGCGTCGACTTCTCGCGCCTGCGGGTGGTGGCCAGCGACAGCGCCATCACGCCCAAGGACAACGGCTCATACTCGTCGCGGGTCACCTTCATGGTCGGCAACGCCGCCGTGCAGGCGGCCGAGGCCCTGCGCGCCATCCTCATCGAGGCGGCGGCGCGCAAGCTCGATGCCGATCCGGGAGACGTGGAGTGCCTGGGCGAGGTCTACCGGGTGGCCGGCAGCCAGGATCCGGGGCTGCCCTTCAACGAGGTGGTGCGCGAGGCCCTGGTGGACACCGGCACCATCACCGCCAAGGGCACTTTCACCGTGCCCAAGGAATACCAGGGTGGCGGCCACCGGGGCGGCGCCGTCGGCTCCACCATGGGGTTCTCTTACGCCGCCACCGTGGCCGAGGTGAGCGTCGACGAGGACACCGGCCAGGTCACCGTCGACAACGTGTGGGTGGCCCACGATTGCGGCTACGCCATCAACCCCCTGTCGGTGGAGGGACAGATTCAGGGCGCCGTGTGGATGGGCCTGGGCCAGGCCATCAGCGAGGAGACACGCTACTGGAACGGCCTGCCCCTGTGCGCCAACATGCTCGACTACCGGGTGCCGACCATCGTCGAATCGCCGCCCATCCACACCCGGATCGTCGAGAGCATGGACCCCAACGGCCCCTTCGGCGCCAAGGAGGCCAGCGAGGGCGCCCTGTCCAGCCTGATCCCGGCGGTGGCCAACGCCGTCCATGACGCCCTCGGGGTGCGCCTGACCGAGACCCCCATGACGCCCGACCGGGTCATCGACGCGGTGATCCGCAAGGAGCGGGACGCCAAGCGCGCCGCGGTCCCGGGAGCGGCCTGATGCACGGGCTGCCCGAGTTCCATCTGCTCCACCCGGCGACCGTGGCAGAGGCGGTGGCGATGGGACAAGAGGAGCCGGGCGCCCGCTTCGTCGCCGGCGGCACCGACCTGCTGGTCAACATGCGCCGCCTGATCGCCGCGCCGCCGACCCTTATCGACCTCACCGACGTCGCCGAGATGCGGGAGATTACCGTGGAGGACGGGACCCTCGTCGTGGGTGCCGCGGCGACCCTGGCCGAGCTGGCGGCGGACCCCCGCGTGCGCCGCACCTGGCCGGTGCTGGCTACGGCCGCGGGGACGGTGGCCGGCCCCACCCACCGCCAGGTGGCCACGGTGGGCGGCAACCTGTGCCTGGACACCCGCTGCATCTACTACAACCAGAGCGAATGGTGGCGGTGGGCCAACGACTACTGCCTCAAGGAGCGGGGCGAGGTGTGCCACGTGGCGCCGGGGGCGCCGCGCTGCTGGGCGGCCTTCAGCGGCGATCTGGCACCTGCTGCGTTGGTGATGGGGGCCGAGGCGGTGGTCGCCGGTCCCGACGGCGCCCGCACCATGCCCCTCGACGACCTCTATGGCGACGACGGGGCGACCCCGTTCCGGCTCGGCGCCGGCGAGCTTCTCACTGCCATCCGCGTCCCCGATCCCGGCGGTTTGCGCGGCGACTACGCCAAGTCGCGGGTCCGCGGGGCCATCGACTTCCCCCTCGCCGGCGTCGCCGTGGCCCTGCGCCGCGACGGCGACCATCTGGCCGACCTGCGGGTGGCTCTGACCGCCACCAACGTCCGCCCCGACCTGGTGACCGGCACCGAAACTCTGCTCCACGGGCCCCTAGACGACGATCGCCTGTCGGCCCTGGAGCGGCTGGTCGGCAAGCAGATCCAGCCCATGCGCAGCACGGTGACCTCCAGCCAGTACCGGCGCCGGGTCGCCGCCGCCCTGCTGCGCCGCCTGGTCGCGGGTCTGTTCGCCGCCGAGTAGACAGGGGCGCGCCGCGGCGCTTCCCGATCGATCGCCCGTCGCCGAGAGACGGGTGCCGCCGCCCGAAAAGCTCAATAGATCGGATCGGGAATGCGCGACGTCGAGATGATCAGCTCGTCATACCAGGTATAGGTGATCGGGTGATCCTCGCTGGCGTTCTTGCGGGTATGGTACGGCAGCAGCCAGACCTTCCCGTACTTCACGGGGGGGGTCGCCGTGTTGGCGAGATCGTACGCGCTGTGGTTGACGACCAGATCGGACGGCTTGCCTTGTTCGGCGATCCACAACTGGACGACGCTGTCGCGGTTGTAGTTCTTGTCGTTCTTGTACCAGGTCCCGACCTTGACGCGGACTTGGAAGGTCATCCACTGATCGGGCTTGTACACGATGCATCCCACGTCATCGCCCGGAGCCTTCTCGAAGTTCGTGCGGCCCTTCTTTCTCTCCTTTGAGATCCAGTTGTAGAAACAGCCCGTCCCAGGCTGGTAGTCGATGTCATTCATGCTCCATTTCGTCTTAAGTCCTTCGAGCATGATGCTGTCGTATCTTCCATCTTTTTGACCGCAACCATGGTACATGATGGGAAAGCCGTAGTTCTGGTAATGCTGGACGACGACCTCTAGTTGCTCGCAGCTCCAATGATATTTGACGACGTTACCGGAGTCGTCATATTCGTCTCCCTCGGCAAGGATGAACTGTTTCCAAACCCTGCCGACATCCAAGGACTTATCGAGAAGAACCGGGTGGAACCGTTGCCGCCACTGGACGTAGATCTCGTCGCCCTCATCGAGCTGGAACTGAGGGTCCTCGGCGATGGTCGTCACGAACGTTCCCGATGCGGAAGCGCCGCTGCGCGGTCGCACCGTGAACTTGAGCGACGCTCGCCCGGACGCTTTGACATCCGGATCGAGAGCCGGCAGCGCACGGTTTTGTTTCCGCAAGGCCGGGTCGTCCAGGCTCTTGACGCCGCCGATGAAGATTCCTTGGTTGCCGATGCCGCCATTCAAGTAGGGGATGTCGCCCGGGTGGTCGAAGCCGATGCATCTCAGCACTCCCGGGGAAGCGCACCGAAGCTTGAAGAGCCCGGCCTTGGCCAACGCGTCGTCACCCATCGCAGTTCCGGGTGTTGCCAACTGGGTCGCGGCCATCAGCATCGTCGCGGTCGTCAACCAAGATAGTCCCCGCATGGTTCTCTCTCTCCCGTGAGGGTCAGGACCGATCGTCGCCGGCATTCGCGGTGAGCATACCACCGGCCTTGTCGCTGCGGAATTCGTATGTCGCCGCACCCCCGACCGGATCTCCGGTAAAATAAACAATCAATTTTTGGCATTTTTCAACAATACTACTTGCAATAAAAGGTTTAGGTGGCCGCCCACTCCTGCAGTAAAATAATAGCGGGAAAAAATATTCTTTTCGCGGGATAACAACAAAGGGCAAGGAGGGTGCGGGCAGGCCGTTTGGAGGTCGAAATGGCAGCCACAGGTCGACAGGACATCGCCCCGGATCATGCGGGTCCGCGGCGGCCCGATGGGACGGAACCGGAGTCGGCCGGTCGTGGGGCGGACTCCTCCCGCCGACGCCGGCGGCGGCGGTCCCGGCGCCCGCGCAAGGACGGCAACGACATGGCGATCCTGGTCGTCATCTGCGTCGTCACGCTGCTCGCCCTTGCCGCTTTCCTGTCCTACAAGGTTTACGGCGCGACGCCGGCACCCTGGCAGTCCATCATCTCCGAGCTGCGCAGCCGGAGTGCCGCCTTCACCGTCGGGCGGGTGACCCTGGGCATGACCCCGGCCCAGGTGCGGCGGGTTCACGCGGACGTGTCCACGGCCATCGGCAAAGACGGCTCCGAAGTGGCGGCCTTCCAACACGAGGGCGGGCGGTACACGGTGTCGTTCCTGCGCCCCAGCGAGGGCCACAAGGCCTACCGGATCCGCTACCACCAGGCGTTCGAGGGATCGGAGGAAGGGGCCATTCACGAGAGCCTGATGCGCTCCTTCGGCATGCCTTCGGCCAGTCACTGCGACCGTGGCGGCATCGCCGCCGACAAGGCCTGCCGCCTGCGCTGGTGGGCGGGGGACGGGGTCGCCGTCGAGGCGGGCACGCGGGTCATCAAGTCCTTCCCGGTACGGTCGCGGACGGAGCTGACGGTGACGGCCACCGATACCCGCCTGGAGGGCCGTCAGCGGCGCGTCCGCCTGGCCAGGCCCCGTTACACCGGCCCGGCGGCGCACCTCCCGGCGCCGGACATCCTGCCGTTCTAAGCCCCGTAGCTGCCGTCAGATATACTGGCCGCCGTCCACCTTGATCACCTCGCCGGTGATCGTGCGCCCCAGGTCGGACAGCAGGAACAGGACCGCATGGGCGATGTCGGCCGGCTCCGGCAGGCGGCCGATGACCGTCTCGGCCAGGGCCCGGTCGCGGATCTCCCGGGGCAGGGCCAGCGCCATCTCGGTGAGCACCATGCCGGGGGCCACGGCGTTGACGGTCACGCCCTTGCCGCCCAGTTCCCGGGCCGCGGTCTTGGTGAGCCCGATCATGCCGGCCTTGGCGGCCGAATAGTTGGCCTGACCGAACTTGCCGCGCAGACCGTTGATGGAGGTGATGTTGACCACCCGGCCGCCGCCGGCCTCGGCCATGCCGGGCGCCAGGGCGCGGATCATGTTGAAGGCGCCGGTCAGGTTGACGTCGATGACCGCCTGCCACTCCTCGTCGCTCATCCTGGCGATGGAGCGGTCGCGGGTGATGCCGGCGTTGTTGACCAGCAGGGTCGCCGGGTCGGCCAGGCCGGCGACGGCCGCCGCCACATCCTCGGCCCGCGCCACGTCCACCTGATGAAAGACGACTTGCCCACCGGCCGCACCCGCCTCGGCCTGGCGGTCGAACACATGCACGCCGCAGCCGGCCGCCGCCAAGGCCTCGGCGATGGTGCGCCCGATCCCCTGATGGCCCCCGGTGACCACGGCGATGCGGCCCCTCAGACCGGGGAACGAGGTGGTGTCGACCACGTCCGTGTCGTCGGCCATCGGTGTCGATCCCACGGGAATTGCGCGTCCAAGGTAAATTAAGTATTATCGTACCGATTTATTGCTTTCGACGGTATCGGCCGCCGATCAGGCTGTCAAGGGGGGCCTCCCATGACCGAGTTTTCGTCGGGCGCCTTGCGGGCCCTGCGCCCGGACGACCTGGACCGGGTGGTCGACATCGACCGCGCCGGTGCCGGGCGCTCGCGCCGCGGCTTCTTCGAGAAGCGCCTGCAGGCGGCCATCGCCCAGCCCGACGCCTTCATCGTGGTGGCGGCCGAAGGGGACGGCCGGGCCGACGGCTTCGCCATCGCCCGCATCCAGGCCGGCGAATTCGGGGACCATGCCCCGGTGGCCATCCTCGACGCCATCGGCGTCGCCTCGGACCGCCGCGGGGACGGGCTGGGGCGCCTGCTCCTCGACGGCGTCGCGGCGCGCCTGGCGCACAAGGGCATCGCGGGACTGCGGACCCAGGTCGGGTGGTCCAATCAGGATCTGGCGGGCTTCTTCGCCGCCTGCGGCTTCCGCTTGGCCCCGCGGGTGGTGTTGGAGCGGCCGACCGCCGGCGAACTGGATGCCATGGAGGAGTCCGACGAGCTGGAAGAGCTGCCCATGGACGTGGACATGCCCGATTACAGCGGCGCCGAGGGCAGCGACTTCGCCGCGCTGTCGCGGGACCGGCTCCCGGTGCGGTCCTTGCGCGCCGAAGACCTCGGCGCCGTGGTCGCCATCGACGCCCGGCTGACCGGCCGGCACCGGGACGACTACTACCGGCGCAAGTTCACCGAGGTCCTGGCGGAATCGGGGGTGCGGGTGTCGCTGGTCGCCGACGTGGAGGGCGAACCGGCCGGGTTCGTCATGGCGCGGGTCGACTTCGGCGAGTTCGGCCGCACCGAGCCGACGGCGGTCATCGACACCATCGGCATCCATCCCGACCACGGCGGCCGGGGGCTCGGCCGCGCCCTGCTCTCCCAGCTCCTCGCCAACCTGGCGACCCTGCAGGTGGAGACGGTCCGCACCACGGTCCGGTGGAACCACTTCAGGCTCTTGGGCTTCCTCGAGTCGTGCGCCTTCACCCCGGCGCAGCGCCTGGTCCTGACCCGCGACTCGGCTTAGGACATTCGGGCGGCCGGGTCGCACCGCCCGGTCTCCCGTCTGCGACACCAGCGCCGACCTTTGCGACGCTTTGCTCACCGGGCACCGTCCGCCCCGGCGGCGCTTCCGGATTGAGTCCGAACGGGATTTCCGCTTGGGGCCGGATAGGAACGGGAACCTGCCATGATTCTGTCAGCGGATGTCGGCATTTGTCAGCTCGATATGGAAAAACAATTTGGAAACAATGTACTTCTCTCCTCGGGTTTGCGACACCCCGGCCGCCCTCGCCGCCGCCCGATCCCGAAACCCTTTTGAAAAGGAACATTATCACATTTTGTAGGAATAATCAACCTTTCCGGCGGCCGGCCTGCCCCGATCGTCGGCGCAATCCAGTGACACGGATGGACACCACCGCGGCACGGCGTTCGCGACACGTCCGGTGCCGTCGATCCGTGTTCATCGCTGTCGCGTTTTCTCGACGCGCCGCGGGAGGGCGCCACTGTCCGGTCGCTGGCCAGGATGTACACATACCCGCGCTTGGTCATACGGATCGGGCGGAGGCTGGATTCCCGCTTGCGCGGGAATGACGGGAGGGCGCGAGGTCCAAGGGTCGCACCCACCTGTCGACCCGACCCCGGATTCCCTCCAGCGCGTCAAGGGCCAAACCCTGGATGCGGTCGCCGAGGAGAAACTTCTGCGATCGCGGGAACTTCTCCACCGTCGGCCATGGCCGCAGCGCCTCTCGGGCGCCGGCGCTCAGCGGCTCCAGGCGGTGTCCCGCTCGACGCGGGCGATGCGCAGCCGGTAGGCCCGGTACCACCGCTCCCGGCCCAGCCGTTTCGCCGTCCGGTGGTCGGCGTGGGCCTTCCAGGCGGCGATGGCCTCCAGGCTGTCCCAGTAGGACACGGTGATGCCCAGTCCGTCCTCGCCCCGCGTCGACTCCATGCCCAGGAACCCGGGCTGTCTCGCGGCCAGCGTCTCCATGTGCTCGGCGGTCTGGGCGTATCCGGCCTCGTCCTCGGGGGTCCGCACCGCGGTGAAGATCACCGCCCAGTAGGGCGGCGCCGGGGTCTCCGCGAAGTCCGTCATCGGCGGTTTCGGGGGCCGGTGAGGATGACGATGTCGTCGGGCCGGCCGTAATCCAGCATGCGCCGCGCCGCTTCGTCCAGCATGTCCGGGTCCAGGCTCTGGGGGTGCAGCAGGCGGACCCGCGCCTCGAGGGCGCGGCGGCGGGCGGCGATGTCGGCCGACTGGGCGCGCGCCGCCGCCACCTGCTGCTTCATGGTCAGCCAGGCATAGAGCCCGCGCTCGCCATGGACCGCGTGGTAGACGAAGTAGCCGATGACGCAGATGCCCAATACCGGGCCGACCACGGTGCGGGCCCGGCTGCGGAACTCGGCGATCAGACCCATGGCGAAGACCTTCTGTCCTCTGTGGCGGCGTGATGTCCAGTATTCCACGACAGGAGTTAAAGAGCCCTTATGGCAGGATGCCGTCGATTCCGGCCCATTCGAGGATGCTTCGACACGGCGCTGACGCGCCTGCTCAGCATGAGGTACTATATTGAAATAAAATAATTTTCCTCATCCTGAGCAGCGGCGAAGCCGCGTGTCGAAGGATGTCTTGATGCGTCGTGATCAACGCATTTCGGCATCAGCCCCCATGCGAAAGGGGCGGCCCCGGGGGCCGCCCCTCGCGCAATCGCGTGCGCCGCGCTCAGCGCAGGATGGAGCGCCCGGCGTAGCGGGCCGCCGGGCCCAGCTCGCCCTCGATGCGGATGAGCTGGTTGTACTTGGCGATGCGGTCGGACCGTGACATGGAGCCGGTCTTGATCTGGCCGGCGTTGGTGGCCACCGCGATGTCGGCGATGGTCGAGTCCTCGGTCTCGCCCGAACGGTGGGAGATGACGTTGGTGTAGTGGGCCTTGTGGGCCATCTCCACCGCCTCCAGGGTCTCGGTGAGGGAGCCGATCTGATTGACCTTGATGAGGATGGAGTTGGCGATGCCCCTGGAGATCCCGTCGGCGAGACGCACCGGGTTGGTGACGAACAGGTCGTCGCCCACCAGCTGGCACTTGTCGCCCAGCTCCTCGGTCAGCACCTTCCAGCCGTCCCAGTCGTCCTCGGACATGCCGTCCTCGATGGAGATGATGGGATAGCGGCTGACCAGGTCGGCCAGGTACTGGGCGTTGCCGCCCGCGTCCAATGTTTTGCCTTCGCCTTCAAGCACGTATTTGCCGTCCTTGAAGTACTCGCTGGAGGCGCAGTCGAGGGCCAGGACCACGTCGTCGCCGGGCTTGTAGCCGGCCCCTTCGACGGCCTTCATGATGAAGCTCAGGGCCTCGTCGGCGCTCTGCAGGCCCGGCGCGAAGCCGCCCTCGTCGCCCACGTTGGTGTTGTGGCCGGCGTCCTTGAGGGCCTTCTTCAGGGACTGGAACACCTCGGCACCGACCCGGATGCCCTCGGCGCAGCTCGAGGCGCCCACGGGCATGATCATGAATTCCTGGATGTCGATGGGATTGTCGGCGTGCGCGCCGCCGTTGATGATGTTCATCATCGGCACCGGCAGCAGGCGCGCATAGGTGCCGCCCACGTAGCGGTAGAGGGGCAGCCCGGCCTCCTCGGCCGCCGCCTTGGCCACCGCCATGCTGACGCCGAGGATGGCGTTGGCGCCGAGGCGGCCCTTGTTGGGGGTGCCGTCCAGGTCGATCATGGTCTGGTCGATCTGCACCTGATCGGCCGCTTCCATGCCCGAGACCGCGTCGAAGATCTCGCCGTTCACCGACTCGACGGCCTTGGCGACACCCTTGCCGCCGAAACGGTTGTTGTCGCCGTCGCGCAGCTCGACCGCCTCGTGGACGCCCGTGGAGGCCCCCGACGGGACCGCGGCGCGGCCCGAGGCGCCGCTTTCCAGGACCACGTCCACCTCGACCGTCGGATTGCCGCGGCTGTCCAGGATCTCGCGTCCTTGGATGTCGACGATTGCTGACATTGTTCCCCTCTCCCTGGTGTTCTGAAATGGATCAAATGGAAACCGGCTCGGTTTTGGCCACCCTATCCAGTTCAAGGAGGGTTTCAACCATTTCCGGCAAGTGACGCAGAGGAATCATATTTGGCCCGTCGCTGGGTGCGGCGTCGGGGTCCTGGTGGGTCTCGATGAACACCGCGGCCACGCCGACGGCCACCGCGGCGCGGGCCAGCACCGGCGCGAACTCGCGCTGGCCGCCCGAGGACGTGCCGCGCCCGCCGGGCTGTTGGACCGAATGGGTGGCGTCGAACACCACCGGGCAGCCGGTGCGGGCCAGGATGGGCAGGGCCCGCATGTCGGAGACCAGGGTGTTGTAGCCGAAGCTGCTGCCGCGCTCGGTGACCAGCACGTCGCGGTTGCCGGTGCTTTCCACCTTGGCGATGACGCTCTCCATGTCCCACGGCGCCAGGAACTGGCCCTTCTTGACGTTGACCGGACGGCCGGTGCGGCCGGCGGCCACCAGCAGGTCGGTCTGCCGGCACAGGAAGGCGGGCACCTGCAGAACGTCCACCGCCTCGGCCACGGCGGCGCACTGGCCAGCCTCGTGCACGTCGGTGAGAACGGGCAGCCCGATGCTCTCGCGGATCTCGGCGAACACCGGCAGCGCGTCGGCCATGCCGACCCCGCGCGGCCCCTCGACGCTGGTGCGGTTGGCCTTGTCGTAGGAGGTCTTGTAGATGAGGCCCAGCCCCAGCCGCTCCGCCATCTCCTTGAGCGCCGCCGCCGTCTCCAGGGCGTGGGTCCGACCCTCCATGGCGCACGGCCCGGCGATGAGAGCCAGCGGCAATTCGTTGCCGAGGGTGACGGTGCCGACAGTGACGTGGCGAAATGGATGCCGTCCGACCAACTAAATAACCCGTCGTGTTGCCATGGTTGGGAACATGGCGGGTTTGTTCACGCAATCGCCTCGGCTTCGCGGGCCATCTTGTCCACCGCGTCGATCGCGATTAGCGCTTCCGCTTCCGAAATGTGCGGCTTGATTTTGTTGACTTTTTTCGCGCGGTCAGATGATGGTGATTCGATACCCATTTCCCGCGTAACGAAATAAGCAGTCGACAGCCGTTCAAGTTCGGTGACACCTTTATTGCCGAAGCTTTTGGCAACGAACGCGAGTTTTGCTCTGTATTGACCGACCGTATCGCGATAATCCGCGACCATTCGATATGCTGCTTCAGTCGGCACTAGCGTCGGTCCATATCGTTTGTCTTGAACTTGAAGTCGGATCAGGTCTTCCGCACGCATGGCCGTGAGCTGGTCTGTCACGTCAAATGAGAACGGCCCATGCTTATAAAGGATGAAATCAAATCCAAATGGTACTTTGAGCAGGTCTTGGGCAAGATAGGTCGCTTTCTGAACGTGCGTTTCACCACACCAACTACCTTGGCGTTTTAATTCATCGATGAGCGACATCATCACTGAGAATTTTTCGAACTTCTTCATCCCGCGACCTCCCCTGTCCTGCCGATGATAGCGTTTCTGTTTCTATCGAGCCATCGCAGCGCAGTAGTGAATTTGCTCCGTTCGACAAACACGTAATCCACGTTCACAACGGGAATATGGTTGAGCGCCTCCGAGAGCATGAGGGAGGAAACAATCCGACCATCCCGAGTTTGCACTGGAAAATCGGGTGCACCTCCCGCCTGGGTGAATTCGTCGTAACGAACGCTAGGAGCGCCGTACTCGCTGCAAGCAGCCTCGTAGACAGCCTTGGCGGCTTCTCGATTGATGGTTTGGTCCGTTGGATTGCGTTCGTACAGCACTTTGAAGTGATTCCGGTTTACGATGTTTGAAGCCGTTTCATGTCCCGGATGCCCCGGGTCACGCGCCGCCGCGTGGATAGCCGTTAGCACTTCAACATCGCTTATTTTCAGATGACCATCAATATCGATCGGAAAGTAGCTCCCAGGCAGCCACTTCTTGAGGAACTCCTTGAGAAAGATATCGTAAATTCTCCTAATAGAATGAATGTACACTTGGCGATACATAAAGTACCGTGCGAGCATCAAAGCTTCTGCCGACTGCAGACCGCCTTCCTCAAGCCCTAACATTGGTTCAGCCGAATCGAGGTCTTCGCGCGGCAATATGCGAAGCGTGTCTACGAGGCGGTATCGATCAAATGCACCGTAGGCCACGCCGGCATGATGCGAGTCGCGTAGAAGGTAGTCCATGCGGTCTTACACCAAAGGCGTCACCGACGATAATCTCCGAAAGGATCGTCTCCCAGTCCGAGAAGGTCTCGGATCGAAGCGTCTTCTGGCCGACCGCTAGCCTCACGATGTCCTCTGCTCGCAAAGGCGGCGTCATTCCCTGCCATATCTCCTTCATGCCGGGGCTTCGAATCAGTTCGACCGTAATATGTTCGTGGTTCCAACCATCCGGCAGCAGGTCCTTTTCGGCGGCATGGGAAAAGGGCAGATGTCCGAGGTCATGGCATAGTGCGGCCATACGCAATGCCCGCCGCCACCAAAGGTGTTCCTGTGAGCCCTTCTGCGGGACTATATCCCTGACCTTGTCGTGAAGATGCGCTGGCTCGGTGACGACATCATACACCCGACTCGCTAACTCCATGACTCCCAAGGAGTGTTCGAACCTTCTATGGGTTGCGCCGGGGTATACCAGATAGGTTAAAGCGAGTTGATGGATGTCGCGAAGTCTTTGGAATGCTGGAGAGTCGACGACGCGACGCTCATCCGTGTCGAGACGGATGAACGTATGAATTGGGTCCCTGATTTCATGCGTTCGCTTGACCATTGCGGCGTTCGGATTACACCAGCCGCGCCTGGTCGACGGCGGCGCGGATGAAGGAGGTGAACAGCGGGTGCGGCTCGAAGGGCCGCGACTTCAGCTCCGGGTGGAACTGGACGCCGATGAACCACGGGTGCTCGGGGATCTCCACGATCTCGGGCAGCACGCCGTCCGGCGACATGCCCGAGAACAGGAGGCCGGCCTGCTCCAGGACCCCTTTGTACTCGGTGTTGACCTCGTAGCGATGGCGGTGGCGCTCCGAGATGCTCTCGGTGCCGAAGATGTCGCGCACCCGGCTCATGGGACGGAGCAGGCATTCATAGGCGCCCAGCCGCATGGTGCCGCCCATGTCGCCGCCGGCCCGCCGGCGCACCAGTTCGTCCTCGCGCATCCACTCGGTCATCAGGCCGACCACCGGGTGGTCGCACGGCCCGAACTCGGTGGAGCCGGCGCCCGCGATGCCGGCCAGATTGCGGGCCGCCTCCACCACCGCCATCTGCATGCCGAAACAGATGCCGAAATAGGGCACCCGGCGTTCGCGGGCGAAGCGGACGGCGGCGATCTTGCCTTCGGCGCCGCGCTCGCCGAAACCGCCGGGCA
>JANQFP010000182.1 GCA_028277795.1 Rhodospirillales bacterium | reverse complement strand
GCCGCTGACCACGACGGCGGTGCCCTGCAGCAGCGACAGCAGGGCCGAGCCCTCCTGGGTGCCGGGGTCGTAGACCAGCTCGTCGAGGGTCATGCGGCCCTCTTCACCCATGGAGAAGGTGGTGTCGTCGGCCAGGATTACGCCGATGGCGCCGCCCGGGCCGGTGGCGATCACGTCGCCCAGGAACAGCGCGTCGCCGTCGCTCAGGGCCACCGTGGTGCCGTCGGCGCGGGTGACCGTGACCGTCCCCTCGACCGTCTCGACGACGCCGATGGAGTTGTCGGCCTCGGCCACCGGGGCCGCCTGGGCCACCTGGGCCGGCGCCGCGGGGCCAGCCAGCTTGATGGCCAGCTCCGGCGCGATGTGGGCGCCGGCGGTGGTGACCAGGGCCGGCGGTTCGGCGACGGCGAAGAAGCCGCGGACCAGCACCGTCTGGCCGGCGGCACCGATCAACAGCAGGTCGGGACCCTGACGGACGAAGTCCGTGGCTCCGGTCAGCACGTCGCCCGGAATGTCCAGGCTGTCTGCCCCGTGGGCATCGACGACGATGGGAGATGTGATCCCGGTCGGCCCGGAAGAACTCGTGGTAACCATGGTCATCCTCTTCGCCTCGGTCGCGCGACCCGCCCTAAGGCCCCGTCACGCCCACGACGGCTCCAACAGGCCGCGAGACGGCAAATGGTCGCACGCAAATCATCGCCTGTCACGATGCCGTCGTGCCGTCGACCGTGGCCCCATCGCCGTGCCGTCTCACGCGAACGGGTCCCGCTTAAATCCACAGGACCGAAGCAAGTTTCATGCCTTTCCCTTGTAGGTGTTTTTTTACAAAGAATTGTATCAATATTTGGAAAAGTTCCACATCGCTATTGTCAAGAAATCCGACGTCCGGCGGGCCGGCGACCGAGAACCTAACCGATCTTCTCGATGGCCGCCGGCGGCGGTGCCAGGTCGTCCGCGGACGTGTCGCCGCTCAGTTGCACCTCCTCGATGCGTTCGGCCCGCCAGGCGATCTTGTCGGTGGAGGTGCGCACGTCGTCCAGGTGGCGGGCGGCGGTGGCGAGGGATTTCTGGGACGCATCGACGCGCTTGTCCAGCCGGCCCACGTCGTCGAGCATCTCGCGCAGCTCCTTCTGGATGATCCCCGCCTGCTCGCGCATGCTGACGTCCTTGAGCACGGCGCGCACCGTGTTGAGGGTGGCCATCAGCGTGGTCGGCGACACGATCCACACCCGGCGGCGGAAGGAGTCCTCGACCACGCTGCGGAAGTTGGCGTGAAGCTCGGCGTACACCGCCTCGGACGGCAGGAACATGAGGGCCGATTCGGCGGTCTCGCCGGCAACGATGTAGCGCTCGGCGATGTCGCGCACGTGCTTGCGCACGTCGGCGTCGAAGGCACGGGCGGCGTGGACCCTTGCCGCCTCGTCGGTGGCGTCGCGCAGGGCGGCGTAGCTTTCCAGAGGGAACTTGGCGTCGATGACGATGGGTCCCGGCGGATTGGGGAGGCGGACCAGGCAGTCGGCGCGAACGCGGGTGCTCAGCGTCGTCTGAAACTCGTAGGCCGAATGCGGCAGAATGGCGGTCACCAGGTCGCGGAGCTGAATCTCGCCGAAGGCGCCGCGCGCCTGCTTGTTGGATAGGATGTCCTGCAGGCCAACCATCTGCTGGGACAAGTCGGTGATGTTCTTCTGGGCGCTGTCGATGACGGCCAGCCGCTCGTGCAGGCGGCGCAGCGTCTCGCCGGTCTTCTCCGTCTGCTCGCCAAGGGCGTCGCCCAGGCGCTTGGCCAGGGAATCCAGGCGCTCGTTGACCCCGCTCTGAGTCATCTGGAGGCGTTCGGACAGACGCTCCTGGGCCGCCGCCAGGTGGCGCGCGGTGTCGGCGAGCTGGGCCATGCGTGCCGCATCCTGAGACCGGGCCCGCCAGCTCACCAATGCCATCAGGACGACGGCCACGGCGACGGCCGCTGCGGCAATCAGCACGACCTGGTCCATGGCTCCTCCCGTCCGATTCGGGCGAAGCTTGCACCAGGGGCCAGCGGAAAGCAAACTGCACGCCGGCCGTGTGGCCGGGGGGGAAGGTCCATGAACAACGCATACATCCGAGTATTGACCGTGGCCCTGACGGTGGCGGCCGGCGCCGCCGCGGTAGCCGCCGAGCCGCTGGGCCTGGCCGTGGGACCGCGGGCCGGCGACCTGCCCGAGTACGGGCCGGAGAAAGGGGTTACGGCGGACGACCGGAGCGATCTGGCGGTCACCGTCTATCCCGACGGGCGGGCCCTGGTCCGCGACCGGCGCACCGTCGCCCTGGACGACGGGCACAACCTGCTGGCCTTCGAGGACGTGAGCCCGAGCCTCGACACCGGCAGCGTCCTGTTTTGGAGCGCCGAAGCCATTGCCGTGATCGAGCAGCGCCCGCTTCTCCAGCGCCTGACGCCGGATGCCCTGTTCCGCCATTCGGTGGGACGCAACGTCGGGCTGGTGCGCAGCAATCCGGTCACCGGCACCGAGACCGTGGTCGGCGCCCGCCTGCTCAGCGCCGATGGCGGCGGCGTCTTCGTCATCGGCGACCACCTGGAGACGGGCAGGCCGGACCGCATGGTGTTCTATTCCCTGCCACCGGAGCTGCGGGCGCGCCCGGCGGTGGTGACGTCCGTCGACAACGGCGAAGGGGCGGGCCTGCGGACGCTGGAGGTGAGCTACCTGACGGGCGGCGTCGGTTGGCGCGCCGACTACGCGGGCCAGATCGACTCCGACGCCGGCACCCTCACACTGAGCGCCTGGGCCACGGTCACCAACACCAGCGGCATCTCCTTGCCCGAAGCGCAGCTGGCCCTGGTCGCCGGCATCGTCAGCCGTGCCGATCGGCGGATGGAGGCGGCAGTGGGCAAGCTCGCCCAAACCCGCGCCGCGCCGCCTCCGCCGGCGCCCACATCCGTTGGCGACGTCTACGTCTATGCCATGCCGCGACGCGTCACCCTCGAGGACGGCCAAGTCCGCCAAGTGGCGCTGCTGGGACCGCTGACCATCGCCGTCAAGCACCACTACCTTGTTCGGGGCGCGCCCGACCTGCTGCGCCGTCAGGGTGAGAGCCGCCGCCCCAGAGGTGCCGAGACCCGGATCTCCTTCGTCAACCAGTCGGACTCGGGGGCCGGTGTGCCCCTGCCGGCCGGGACCGTCCGCCTCTACCGCCGCGACGGCGACGCCCTGACGCTCGTCGGCGAGGACCGGGTCGGCGATACGGCCGTCGGCGACACCGTGCGCCTGAGCCTCGGCCGCGCGTTCGACGTCACCGCCAGCCGCCGACAGACCGATTTCAAAAGGATCGGCGAGCAGCGCCGCCGCACGTACGAGAGCGCCTACCGCATCGACCTCAACAACGCCAAGGCAGAGACGGTGATGGTGGAGGTTCGCGAGACCCTGCGCGGAGACTGGGAGATCTTCGAGCAGAGCCACGTGCACGAAAAGCAATCATCGACCGTCGCCGCCTGGTCCATCCCCGTCCCTGCCGGGGAAACCGCGACCCTGACCTACCGCGTGCGGGTGCGCCAGTAGGGCAGGGGCCGCCGCCTTGACGGGCCGCGGTTGAGGCCATATGTCGGACGGACCGATATCAAAATTGGCCGAGGAGCCGTCATGGCCCTCCTGCCCATCCTGATCGCGCCCGATCCCCGCCTCAAGGTTACCGCGGAGGCCGTGGAGCGGGTCGACGCCGAGGTGCGCGCGCTCATGGACAACATGCTGGAGTCCATGCACGCCGCCAACGGCATCGGCTTGGCAGCGCCCCAGGTGGGGGTGGCCAAGCGGGTCATCGTGGTGGATACGGCGCGGGAGGACGAGGCCCCGCGGCCGCTGCGCATGGCCAACCCCGAGATCGTGTGGGCGTCCGAAGAGACCGAGTGCTCAGAGGAGGGCTGCCTGTCCCTCCCGGACCACTTTGCCGACGTGACCCGCCCGGCGCGGGTGCGGGTCCGCTACATCGATCACGAGAACGAAATCCGGGAGCTGGAGGCCGACGGCATCCTGAGCAAGTGCGTCCAGCACGAGATGGACCATCTGGACGGGGTGCTGTTCGTCGACCACATCTCGTCGCTGAAGCGCAACATCATCCTCCGCAAACTGGTCAAGTCCAAGCGGGTCGAGGCGGCCGGCTGACCGCCGAATCCGGTCGCCGGACGGTGGGGCATCCTAGTGCCTTGAGTCCATGCGGTTTAGGCAAGTATTGATGTTCAACGCATGAACTCGGAATATGTTGACGTTCAGTTGCTGAACGCGGTAGTTTTCGGCTGTTGAACGCAGGTGCCCGGACGGTCGTGACCGACTCCAAACCCCCGACCCAGTCGGCCAACAGCGAGCTGGAAATCACTTTGGGCGTGCTCAATGCGGTCCAGGAGAACCAGTCGCTGACCCAGCGCTCGGTGGCTCGGGACCTCAACATCGCCCTCGGGCTGGCCAACGCCTACCTGAAACGGTGCGTGAAGAAGGGCTACGTCAAGGTTCGCCAGATCCCCAAGAACCGCTACGCCTACTACCTGACGCCCCAGGGATTCGCCGAAAAAAGCCGGCTCACTGCCGAATACCTGTCCCAGTCCTTCAACTTCTTCCGTCTAGCCCGCGACCAGTGCGACGATCTGTTCCGCACCTGCGCCGAGCGCGGATGGACCCGGGTGTTCCTGGTCGGGGTGAGCGACCTGGGCGAGATCGCCACGCTGTGCGCCCGCGAGCACCCGGTGACCCTCCACGGGGTCATCGATACCTCGGCAACCGAGGCCGAGCTGGCCGGCCTGCCCGTGGTTGGCGACCTGGACACCCTTGCCGACGCTGACGCGGCCGTCATCACCGACTTCCGCAACCCCCAGGCCGCCTTCGATGCCGTTTGCCGCGTCCTCCCCAGGGACCGCGTGATGGCGCCGCCGTTGCTCAATGTGTCCCGGCGACCGCCGCATTTGGAGGAATAGGAGCGCCCCATGGACCGCTGGTACGTCGTGCACACCCACCAACGCAGCGAACGGACGGCGCTGGTCAACCTGCAGCGCCAGGGGTTCCACGCCTACCTGCCCCAATACCTCAAGCCCCGCCGCCACGCGCGGCGGGTGGACCGGGTGGCGGCGCCGCTGTTCCCCCGCTACCTGTTCGTCAACATGGACCTGGGGGCGGCCCGCTGGCGGGCCGTCCATTCGACCATCGGGGTCCGCCACCTGGTCTGCCACGGCGAACTGCCGGCCCCCCTGCCCGCCGGGGTGATCGACGAAATCCGAACCCGCGAGGACGAGTCGGGCATGGTCCGCATGGACTGGCAGGTGCCGTACAAGAAAGGCGACGTGGTGCAGATCACCAGCGGCGCCCTGTTCAATCAAACGGGTCTGTTCGACTGCGTCGCCGACGACGAGCGCGTCATTGTCCTGCTCGAGCTGCTGGGCAGGCCCGTCAGGATCCGGCTGCCGGCCGAGGCCATCTGCGCCTTCGCCTGAGCCGCCGGACCCATCGAACACCGGCCGCTCCGGGTGAGCCCCTTTCACCCGGAGTGCGGTAGCGTGGAAACGTCGGATCGCTTCCGCGTCCCTTTTGCCCGATGGACGACATCAGCACCTTGTGGGACGGCACGCGGGTCCTGGTCACCGGGGCCGACGGCTTCATCGGCTCGCACCTGACCGAGGCCCTGACCGCCGCCGGCGCCGACGTCACCGCCCTTGCCCTCTACAACGCCTTCGACAGCCACGGCTGGCTCGACGACCTGGCGGCCGACGTGCGCAGCGACGTCCGGCTGGTGCGCGGGGACATCCGCGACGCCCAGCAGATGGCAGCACTGTGCCGGGGCCAGGAGGTGGTGTTCCATTTGGCGGCGCTGATCGCCATCCCGTTCTCCTACGACGCGCCGTCGAGCTACGTGCAGACCAACGTGCAGGGCACGGTCAACGTGTTGACGGCGGCGCGCGACGCCGGGGTCCGCCGCGTCGTCCACACGTCGACCAGCGAGGTTTACGGCACCGCCCGCTTCACGCCCATCACCGAGGACCACCCGCTGCAGGGGCAGTCACCCTATTCGGCGTCCAAGATCGCCGCCGACATGATGGCCGAGTCGTTCCACCGGGCGTTCGGGCTGCCGGTGGTCACCCTGAGGCCCTTCAACACCTACGGACCGCGCCAGAGCGAGCGGGCGGTCATCGCGTCGGTCCTGCGCCAGGCCCTCGACCCGGCCTGCGCCGCCATCGACGTCGGCGACCTGCGGCCGCGGCGGGATTTCACCTTCGTCGGCGACACCGCGGCCGCCTTCATGGCCGCCGCCGCCCTCGACGACCGGCACCTCGGCCGGACCTTCAACGCCGGCACCGGCGAGATGGTGTCCATCGCCGAGCTGGTGGACCGGGTGCGCGCCGCCACGGATTGCGACAAACCGGTGGTCGAGCGGGAGGAGCGAAAACGGCCGCCCGACAGCGAGGTGATGGCCCTGATGGCCGACGCCGCGCCGTTTCGCGACGCCAGCGGATGGTCGGCCCGCACCGCCCTCGACGACGGGCTGCGGGCCACCGCCGCCTGGTGGTCCGGCCGCGCGGACCGCCTCCGCCCCGACGCCGCGTACATGACATGACCGCCGCCACCGCCGACAACCTCGATACCGGCGCCGTCATCGAGGTGCTGGCCGGCCTGTTGCCCGACGGCGCGCCGCTCCACGAGCCCGACCTCGGCGGCAACGCGTGGACCTACGTCAAGGATTGCCTGGACACCGGCTGGGTGTCCTCGGTCGGGTCCTACGTCGACCGCTTCGAGCGCATGGTGGAGTCATTCACCGGCGCCGCCCATGCCGTGGCCACGGTGAACGGCACCGCCGCCCTGCACGTGGCCCTGCAACTGGCCGGGGTGCGCCCCGGCGACGAGGTGATCGTGCCGACGCTTACCTTCGTCGCCACCGCCAACGCCGCCGCCTACCAGGGCGCCGTGCCCCACTTCGCGGACAGCGAGCCGCCGACCCTGGGCCTCGACCCGCGAAAGCTGGAGCGCTACCTGGAGACCATCGCCGGGCCGGGCGCCGACGGGCCGCACAACCGCGGGACCGGGCGCCGCATCGGGGCCGTCGTGTGCATGCACACCTTCGGCCATCCGGTGGACCTGGACCCCCTGGTGGCCGTCTGCCAACGCTTCGACCTGCCCCTGGTGGAGGACGCGGCGGAATCGGTGGGCTCGACCTACAAGGGGCGCCACACCGGCACCTTTGGCCGCCTGGCCATCCTCAGCTTCAACGGCAACAAGACCATCACCACCGGCGGCGGCGGCGCCATCCTCACCGGCGACGCCGAACTGGCGGCGGCGGCGCGCCACCTGACCACCACGGCCAAGGCGCCGCACCGATGGGACTCGGCCCACGACCAGGTCGGGTTCAACTACCGGATGCCCAACCTCAATGCCGCCCTGGGGTGCGCTCAGATGGAGCAACTGCCGGCGCTGCTGGCGGCCAAGCGGCGACTGGCGGAGGCTTACGAACACGCCTTCGACGGCGTCGCGGGCGTCCGTTTCATGGTCGAGCCGCCGTTCGCCCGCAGCAACTATTGGCTCAACGCGATCCTGCTCGACCCGGACCGGGCCGCCGACCGCGATGCCGTTCTCGCCGCCACCAACGACGCGGGGATCATGACCCGGCCGGCGTGGACACCGCTGCACCGGCTTCCCATGTACCGGGACTGCCCGCGCATGGACCTGGGCGTCGCCGAGGACCTGTACCGGCGGCTGGTCAACATCCCGTCGGGTCCCCGACTGGCGCCGGCCGCGGATGGCTGAACGGCGCATCGCGGTGATCACCGGCACCCGCGCCGAATACGGGCTGCTCAGCGGCCTCCTGCACGAAGTCGCCGGCGACCCCGAATTGGACCTCTGCCTGATCGTCACCGGCATGCACCTGGACCCCCGTTTCGGGCTCACCCGCCGCGCCATCGAGGACGACGGCTTCCCCATCGCCGCCACCGTGGACATGGCCCTGGCCAACGATTCGGCGCCCGCGGTGGCTGCCGCCATGGGCCGCATCACCACCGGCATGGCCGACGCGTTCGATCGCCTGCGTCCCGACATCGCGGTCGTCCTCGGCGACCGTTTCGAGGCCCTGGCCGCGGCCCAGGCGGCGGTGGTGTGCCGCGTGCCCTTGGCCCATGTCCACGGGGGCGAGCTCACCGAGGGGGTCATGGACGACGCCTTCCGCCACGCCATCACCAAGATGGCGCAATGGCATTTCGTCGCCGCCGAGCCGTACCGTCGCCGGGTCGTCCAGCTGGGCGAGCACCCGGACCGGGTGTTCACCGTCGGCGCCCCCGGACTCGACGTCATTGCCGGACTCGATTTCATGGACCGGTCCGAGCTGGCGTCGTCCGTGGGCCTCGACCTGGACCGGGACTACTTCGTCGTCACCTACCACCCGCTCACCCTCGACGCCGGGGACCCGGGCCGGCCGGCGGCCGAGCTGGTGGCGGCGCTCGACCGATATCCCCAACATCCGGTTGTCGTCACCGGGGTCAACGCCGATCCCGGCCACGATCGGGTGGCCGCGGTCCTCAGCGATTTCGCCGCGGCGCAGCCTGAACGTGTCGTCCTTGCCCAGTCCCTCGGCCAGCGGCGCTACCTGAGCGCCGTTCGCCATTGCGCCGCGGTGGTCGGCAATTCGTCCAGCGGCCTCATCGAGGCACCGGCCTTGGGCGTGCCGACCGTCAACATCGGGGATCGCCAGAAGGGCCGCCTGCGCGCCGGGTCCGTGATCGACTGCGGCGAAGACAAAGACGCCATCGCAGCGGCCATCGCCCGCGCCCTCGACCCGGCCTTCCGGGACGGCTTGGCGGGCATGGAGACCCCTTACGGCACGCCCGGCGCCTCGGCGCGCATCAAGGAGCATCTCAAGACGGTCACCGTCGGCACCGATCTAGCCAAGCCGTTCTATGACCTGCCGGTCGCCGGGATCGCCTGAATGGGCGTGTTCGTCATCGCCGAGGCGGGGGTCAACCACAACGGCGACCGTGATCTCGCCTTCGGTCTGGTGGATGCGGCGGCGGGCGCGGGCGCCGACGCCGTCAAGTTCCAGACCTTCCGCGCCGACGACCTGGCCGCCGCCGACGCGCCCAAGGCGGCCTACCAGAAGACGGGGACCGATGCCGATGAATCCCAGTTGGACATGCTGCGGCGGCTCGAACTGTCGCCCGACATCCATCGCAACCTGATGGATCGTTGCCGCGACCGCGGCATCGCGTTCCTGTCCACGCCTTTTGACCAGGACAGCCTGGACTTCCTCACCGGGACCCTCGGGCTCGACACGGTCAAGCTCCCGTCGGGCGAGATCACCAACGGGCCGCTGCTGCTGGCCGCCGCGCGGGCGGCCCGCCGCATCATTCTGTCCACCGGCATGAGTACCATGGACGAAGTGGCCGACGCCGTCGGCGTCCTGGCCTTCGGATTCGTCGGCGACGGGGCGCCCGCGCGGGACGCCTTCCGTGCCGCCCTCACCTCGCCGGACGGCACTGCCGCGGTGCGCGACCGGGTAACCCTGCTCCACTGCACGACCGAGTACCCGGCCCCCGCCGACGAGGCCAACCTGCGGGCCATGGACGCCTTGCGCGACCGCTTCGGCACCGACGTCGGCCTGTCCGACCACACGCAAGGCATCGCCGTCGCCATTGCCGCCGCCGCCCGCGGTGCCGCGGTTGTCGAGAAGCACGTGACCCTGGATCGCGGCCTGCCCGGGCCGGACCACGCGGCATCCCTGGAGCCCAACGAATTCAAAGACATGGTGGCCGGCATTCGCATGGTGGAGCAGGCCCTCGGCGACGGCCAAAAACGGCCCATGCCGTCGGAGCTCGGTAACCGCGACGTGGCGCGGAAAAGCCTGGTGGCGGCACGGGCCATCGCGCGGGACCAGGTCATTGGGCCCGACGACCTGACCGCCAGGCGGCCGGGCGGCGGCACGTCGCCCATGACCTTCTGGGATTGGGTCGGGCGCGTCGCCGAGCGGGACATCCCCGCCGGAGGCCCGGTGCCTTGACGGGCCCCATCATCGTCATCGGCGGCCGCGGCCACGCCAAGGTGGTCATCGAGGCCCTGCTGCGCGACGGGGCGGAGGTGATCGGGTTCGCCGATCCGACGCCACTGGAAGACCCGGTGCTGGGGATCCCCCTTCTGGGCGGCGACGAGGCCGTCGAGACGCACGCGGCCGGATCCGTCGTGCTGGCCAACGGCGTCGGTTCGGTGGGCGATACGACGGCCCGCCGTGCCGCGTTCGACCGCTTCCGCGACCGCGGCTACCGTTTCGCCACGGTGGTTCACCCGTCGGCGGTGATCGCGCCCGACGTTGTTCTCGGCGAGGGGGCCCAGGTGATGGCCGGGGCGGTCGTGCAGCCGGGCTGCCGCATCGGCGCCAATGCGGTCGTCAACACCGGGGCGCGGGTGGACCACGACTGCCACATCGGCGATCACGCCCAGGTGTCGCCCGGCGCGGTCTTGTGCGGTCTGGTCACCGTCGGGGCCGGGGCCCACATCGGCGCCGGCGCGGTGGTCATCCAACGCACCGCCATCGCCGACGGTGCCCTGGTCGCCGCCGGCGCGGCGGTGGTGGCGGGCGTCGCCGCCGGCGCGCGGGTCATGGGCGTGCCAGCACGGGAGACGGCGCCATGATCGACGGCGACCGTCTGGAAACCCTGCTGATCCGGCCTCAGGCCTCGATCCGCGAAGCGGCCCAGGTGCTGCAGGACGGCGGCTTGCAGATCTGTCTGGTGGTGGACGACGACCGTCGTCTGGTGGGCACGGTCACCGACGGCGACGTGCGCCGCGCCCTGCTGCGGGACCGCGACATCGCCACCCAGGTCCACGCCATCATGAACACCTCGCCCCTGGCGGCGCCGGCGGGGACGCCCGATGACCTGATTCTGGGACTGATGAAGACCAACCAGATCCGACAGATCCCGCTCTTGGACGAGGAGCGCCGGGTGGTCGGGCTGCGCAACGTCTACGAACTGGTGGACGGGCGGCGGGATCGCGACACCTGGGTGCTGTTGATGGCTGGCGGTCTGGGCACGCGGTTGCGTCCGCTCACCGAAGGCACGCCGAAACCGCTGCTCCCGGTGGGCGACAAGCCGCTCCTGGAAACCATCGTGGAGGGGTTCACCCAGCAGGGCTTCAGCCGCTTCTACCTATCGGTCCACTACAAGGCCGACGCCATCAAACACCATTTCGGCGACGGCGGCCGCTGGAACGCGGAGATCCGCTATCTGGAGGAAGACCACCAGCTCGGCACCGCCGGCGCGTTGCGTCTCATGGCCGAGCGCCCCGAGCAGTCGTTCATCGTCATGAACGGAGACCTCCTGACCCGGGTCAACTTCGGTGACCTGCTGGCCTATCACGCCACCCAGCGGTCGCGCGGAACCATGTGCGTGCGCGAGTACGACCTGCAGGTCCCGTTCGGCGTGGTCGAGATCGAAGGCAACCGCATCCGGGCCATCGATGAAAAACCGGTGCATCGGTTCTTCGTCAATGCCGGCATCTACGTGCTCGAGCCGGACTTGATCGACCTGGTTCCCGACGGCACCCCGTTCGACATGACGGCGTTGTTCGACGCCGCGGTGTCCGCCGGCCACGATACGGCCGTGTTCCCCATCCACGAGTACTGGCTCGATGTGGGGCGTCTGGACGACTTCGACCGGGCGAACCTGGAATTCCGCGAGAACTTCGCGTCATGAAGGCCTTGGTGGTTGGCTTCGGCTCCGCCGGCGCGCGCCACACCCGTGTCCTGGAGGGCCTCGGGCTTGCCGTCGCCGTGGTCAGCCGGCGCCCGGTGGAGCGGAGCGGAGCCTATGCCACCATCGCCGACGCGGTACCGGACTGGCGGCCGGACTACGTGGTTCTTGCGGGACGGACGGCCGAACGGCGACGCGACATGGCGGCGCTCGCCGACAGCGGTTTCGAGGGCCCGGTGCTGGCGGAAAAGCCGCTGTTCGACCGGGGGACCGATGTTCCCGACAACAGCTTCTCCGCCGTGTTCGTCGGCTACAACCTGCGCTTCCACCCCGTCGTCCGCCGCCTCGCCGACATCCTCGAGGATGCCGCCGTCTACGGCGTCCATGCCTACGTGGGCCAATACCTTCCCGACTGGCGGCCGGGCACCGACTACCGCGCCGGCTATTCCGCGGTCCGGACCGAGGGTGGAGGCGTACTGCGCGACCTCAGTCACGAGCTCGATTTCCTCACCTGGATGCTGGGCGGCTGGACGCGGCTGACGGCGGCGGGCGGCCGGGTCAGCCATCTGGAGATCGACAGCGACGACATCTTCTCGGTGCTGTTCGAGGCCGCCCGCTGCCCCGTGGTCTCGGTGCAGATGAACTACCTGGACAGCGTCCTGCGCCGTCAGGTGCTGGCGCTCACCGACCGGGGCACGGTGCGGGCCGACCTTGCTGCGGGGCGGATCGAGTTCGCCGGCAAGACCGAGTCCTTCGCACCGGATGGAGACGACACCTACACGGCCGAGCACGCGGCCGCGCTTTCGGGCGACGG
>JANQFP010000188.1 GCA_028277795.1 Rhodospirillales bacterium | reverse complement strand
GGGGCTATCGCATTCACACATCTTCGCTTGCGCTCCTGGATTCCGGCTGATTCCCTGTGTCCAACAGGAACAGGGAGGATTTGGCCATGGACTTCTCGCTGGGGCGGTTCGGCGACCGCCGGCTGGAAAGGGGGGGGCGTTCCTGCACGCCCGGCTGGTCGACGTGGGGGGACAGGGCGTCCGGGTCCGCCACCTGGGCGGGGACCGTGCGGGGGAGATGCGCGTGACCCGCTTCCTGCGCAATTCCTCGGTGACGGTCGAGGAGATGGCGGCGACGGCGGCCCTTGGGACGGCGTCGCGCTGCGCGGGCCGGCACGTGCTGGCGATCCAGGACACGACAGTGGTGCGTTCCGACGGCGGCGGCGGGCTCTACCTGCACGCGGTGCTGGCGGTGGACGCCGAGGACGACGCGATCCTGGGCCTGATCCACGCCTCGTTCCTGAAGCGCGACAAGGGGCGCAAGGCCTCGCGGCGGGCCCGGTCGGTGAGGGAGAAGGAGAGCGGGCGCTGGCTGGAAGGGGCGGAGCAGGCCTCGGCGGTGTGCGCCTCGGCGGCGCGGGTGACGGTGGTCGCCGACCGGGAGAGCGACGTGTTCGAGGCTTTCGCGTGCCGGCCGGCCGGGGTGGAGTTGCTGATCCGGGCGGCGCAGGACCGCTGCCTGGACGACGGGGGACGCCTGTTCGCCCATGCCGACGCCCTGCCCGAAGCGTCCCGGGCGCGGATCGCGCTGCCGGCCAAGCCCGGCCGCAAGGCGCGCGAGGCGGTGCTGGCGGTACGCTTCGCCGCGGTGGCGCTGAAGCGACCCCGGGACGGTGTGCGCAAGGGGGTTCCGGCAAACGTCGAGGTGACCTTGGTGGACGTGCGTGAGGTCGACCCGCCCGAGGGCCAGCCGCCGATCCATTGGCGCCTTTTGACCACCCATGCGGTGGCCGACGCTGCCCAGGCCTTGGCCGTGGTCGACCTCTACCGCCGCCGCTGGGCCATCGAACAGGTGTTCCGGACCCTCAAGGCCAAGGGCTTCGACATCGAAGCGATCCGCATCGAGGACGACGTCCCCCGGTCGAAACTGGTCATGGCGTCCCTCATCGCCGCCGTGACGATCCAGCAACTGGTACACGCCCGCGACGGCGCCCGGGGATCGGGGTCGCTGCGGCCGGCCACCGACGCCTTCGCCCCAGAGGACCTGCCCCTGCTCGAGGCCTTCTGCGCCGACCTCGAAGGCAAGACCGAGCGCCAGAAGAACCCGCACCCCAAGGGCTCCCTCGCCTATGCATCCTGGGTCTGCGCCCGCCTCGGCGGCTGGACCGGATACTACGGCAAACCGGGGCCCATCGTCATGCTTCGGGGCTGGAACCAGTTCCAGGCCGCGAAACACGGCGTCTCCCTCCTCATGGAGAAGTTCGATGTGTGAATCAGATAGCCCC
>JANQFP010000185.1 GCA_028277795.1 Rhodospirillales bacterium | reverse complement strand
TCAGCGCCGGCCGCCTTATGGGCCTCTTTGCGCCCGGCCGGCACTTCTGCACCGTGTAGGGCACCCGGATCGTGCGGGTGACGACCTTGGTCTTCCACTTGACCACCGGATAGGGCACGCGAATGACCTTGCCCGGGACCGGCACCTTGACCTTCTTGACCACCACCTTGGTCTTGCTGGGACCTCGCCGAACGACCTCCTTCACGACGGTCCTGTTCTTGACCACCGGGTACTTGACCTCCCTGACGACGGTCTTGACCACGGGCACCTTGACCGTCCTGACCACCTCCTTGACCACCGGCACCTTCTTGACCACCCGCTTGACGACGGTCTCGTACCTGATCTCCGGCACCTTCTTGACGATGTCCCTGTACTGGGTCACGGGCACCTCCTCGACGACCGTCTTGACCACCGGCACCTTCCTGATCCTGACGATGGGTTTGGACTTGGGCAGCCGAGGCGCAACCAGGAACCCGCCCAGCGGCATTCCGGTCAGACCCCGATGGGCGGCCGCTCGACGGGCGGCGCGCGCCTTCAGCCGCTCGGCGGCCGCGGCCAGATCGCTCTCCGGATATCGGGCCAGAAAGGCTTCGAACGCGGCGGCGGTGTCGAGCGTCACGGCTTCGAACCAGGCCAGCATCTCCAGCCGGCGCTCCAGCATGCCCCGGATGTGGAAGCTCCAGAGCGTGTCCGGAAACAGCTCGAGGAAGATCTGATACACGATCACCGTGTCCTGCCGCACGACCTGCTCGTAGGCCCGTCGCGGCGATGTGGCACGCAGCTCCTCGCGCCATTCGGTCACGGACTTCTCCGACGTCGGCTCGGGCGCGGCGCCCGGACGTCCGGGGAAGAACACGAACGGTCTGGTCAGCGCCGTCACCTCCCAGGGGGTCTGGCGCCCCTCGGTGACGCCGTGAACCGCCAGGCGAACGTTCTTCAGAACGGTCTCGATTCCGGCGCCCGGCGTCTTCGCGGCGTCGACCAGCGCCGCCGTGAACGGGCTGTTGGCGCCCGTGCCGTCGGCCGCGACGGCGCCGGGGGCGGTCGAGAACGCCACCACCGTGCCGGCCGGGGCGTTGACGACCGCGAAGCCGCGCGCAACCGCCTTGCGGGCGCCCGCCTTGACGCGAACCAGCCCGCGTCCGGAGCCGTCGCCGCCGACGGCG
>JANQFP010000069.1 GCA_028277795.1 Rhodospirillales bacterium | reverse complement strand
ACCGCTTGACGATGTCCCCGCATCGCCTTCGCGGCCGCTCCTGGCATGGCCGCGTTTCCAGTTCGTTGAAAAACACCATGAACCTCTCGGACGGGCTCTTACATCGTCGGCAGCGGGAGGGCAAGTGAAAGCCGTTGACACGTGCCGTGCGCCGCGGGTACCACTGGTTGGGCGCCCCCGCCCGCGCGGGCGCGATGTCCTTGTGCCCAGGTGGCGGAATTGGTAGACGCGCAGGTTTCAGGTACCTGTGGCCGCAAGGCCGTGGAAGTTCGAGTCTTCTCCTGGGCACCAACCTTCAGGCCTTTCCGGCATCGCCTCCCATGACTCAGGCCAACCCATCGGTCCAGTTGCATCGGGGCGACCTGCCCCCGGGTTTGGACTTCGGCGACAGCGTCGCCGTGGACACCGAGACCATGGGCCTCAAGCTGTCCCGCGACCGCCTGTGTCTGGCGCAGCTTTCCGCCGGGGACGGCATCTGCCATCTGGTGCAGTTCGAGCCCGGCCGTTACGACGCGCCCAATCTGGTGGCCGTGCTGACCGATCCCTCGGTGACCAAGCTGTTCCACTTCGCGCGCTTCGACATGGCCATGCTCCGCCGCCACATGGGCATCGCCTGCGCGCCCGTGTACTGCACCAAGATCGCCTCGCGCCTGGCGCGCACCTATGCGTCCAGCCACGGCCTCAAGGACCTGTGCCGGGAATTGCTGGGCATCGACCTGGCCAAGGAGCAGCAGTCCTCCGACTGGGGCGATCCCACGCTGACCGAGGCTCAGATGACCTATGCGGCCCAGGATGTGCTGCACCTGCACGCCCTGCGCCGGCACCTGGACGAGATCCTGGCCCGCGAAGGCCGCACCGAACTGGCCGACGCCTGTTTCCGCTTCCTGCAGTGGCGGGTCGACCTGGACCTGGGCGGCTGGGACGAGGACGACATCTTCGCCCACTAAGCTAGCGCCTTGGCACGCCGCATACGCGCCGCCCCGTAAGCCCCTGGTTCCACGGCATTCCAATTGCGAACTCAAAGCGTCTGATTCTGTTGACGAATCATCGACCGGCGGGCATACTCCGGGGCGCGGGCACGGAAATTGCTAGCCGGTCGCAACAGGAACCGTCGGCGCCCACCGTGACCGCCCTGCCGCCGCCGGCGGCGCCACAGGGGATTAGAGAGCCGCCATCGCCATGACCCGTTCGCACGCTGCCGTGCCGGCCATGCCGGCCGACACCGACCGTGGGCTGGCGTCCGCCCGTCAGGTCCTGCGCCTGGAGGCCGGGAGCCTGGAGGCCCTGGCCGACAGCCTGGGCGAGGCCTTCGTCCAGGTCCTCGACGCCCTCGCCGGCCTGACCGGGCACGTCATCGTCACCGGCATGGGCAAGAGCGGCCATGTGGCCCGCAAGATCGCGGCCACCCTGGCCTCCACCGGCACGCCGGCCATGTTCGTCCACCCGGCCGAGGCCAGCCACGGCGACCTGGGCATGATCACCAAGGACGACATGGTGATGGCCCTGTCCAACTCCGGCGAGACGGCGGAGCTGGCCGACCTGGTGGCTTATGCGCGGCGCTTCGACGTGCCGCTGATCGCCGTCACCGGGGTCGCCGACAGCGCCCTGGCGCGGGCCGCGCACCACGCATTGGTCCTGCCCGAATTGACGGAAGCCTGCCCCATGGGCTTGGCGCCGACCACCTCGACCACCGCCATGATCGCCCTCGGCGACGCCCTGGCCGTCGCCCTGCTCGAGCGCAAGGGCTTTTCCCGCGAGGACTTCCACGTGCTCCACCCGGGCGGCAAGCTGGGCCGCCGGCTGCTCAAGGTGGCCGATCTGATGCACACCGGCGATGCCGTGCCGCTGGTCACCGGCGACGTGCCCATGTCCGAGGCGCTGGTGGTGATGACCGAGAAGAGCATGGGCTGCGTGGGCGTGGTCGACGACGACGGCGTCCTGGCCGGGGTCATCACCGACGGTGACCTGCGCCGCCACATGAGCCCCGAGCTGCTGAGCCGGCCCAGCGCCGAGGTCATGACCCGCGGCGCCAAGACCATCCGCCCTGCGGCCCTGGCCAGCGAGGCGGTCCACCTGATGAACGCCCGCAGCATCACCAATCTGTTCGCCGTCGAGGGCCGCCGGCCCGTCGGCATCCTGCACATCCACGACTGCCTGCGGGCGGGCGTTGCGTGAGGCATCAGGTGGCCACTGCCGGCACCGTCAACCGCCCTCCCCGCGCCGCCGCGGCGACCCCGCGGCGGGCCTTCCGCATGGCGGGGCCGCGGGCGGGTCGCCGCCTGGCGCCGGGGTACAGCCGCTTCGTCAGCGCCATGAAGGTGGTGCTGCCGGCGGTGGCGGTGGCGCTGGTCGCCCTGGTCGTCATGTGGCCCCACCTGGATCCCAAGGAGCAGCGATTCGCCATCGGCTTCGCCACCGTCCGGACGTCGGGGCCGGAGGACCCGAGCATGGTCAACGCCCGCTACCTGGGCACCACCAAGAGCCGCCAGCCGTTCTCCATCACCGCCGATCTGGCTCGCAACATGGGCGACGACGCCTCGCGGGTGGAGCTGGAGATGCCCAAGGCGGACGTCACCCTGAAGGACGGCTCGTGGCTGGTGCTGACCTCCGAGACCGGCGTCTACAGCCACGCCGACCGCCATCTGACCCTGGTCGGGGCGGTCAACCTGTTCCACGATTCCGGCTACGAGTTCCGCACCTCCGAAGTGGCCTTCGACCTGGCCGAGGGCATCGCCGTCGGCACCGTCCCGGTAACCGGCCAGGGCCCCTTCGGCGACCTCAAGGCCCAGGGCTTCCGCCTGGTCGACAAGGCGCGGACCATCTGGTTCGCCGGCAAGGCACGTCTGGTGTTGTATCCCGGCCTCAGCGGGGACACGCCGTGACGCCGCGCCGCACCACCCGACGCGCCGCCGCGGCGGCGGTGCTGGCCGTGGGTGCGGCGCTGGCCCTGGCGCCGGCGGCGCCGCGGGCCCAGACCCTCAACTTCGGCAGCGGCGATTCCGACCTGCCCATCGAGATCGAGGCCGACAACGGCATCGAGTGGCAGCAGGACGCCATGATTTTCCAGGCCCGCGGCAACGCCGTCGCCACCCGCGGCGACGTGCGGGTGCTGGCTGACGTCCTGCGCGCCTACTATAGGCGGGAGCCGGGCGGCGGCACCGAGATCTGGCGCCTCGACGCCGAGGGCGCGGTCCACATCTCGGCCCCCGGCGAGGACGCCTACGGGGAGCGCGGCGTCTACGACGTGGACAACGCCATCCTGGTGCTCAGCGGCGGCCAACGGGTGCGGCTGGTCACCGAGACCGACGAGATCACCGCCGACCGCCAGCTCGAGTACTGGGAGCGCAAGCAGATGGCGGTGGCCCGCGGCAATGCCCTGGCCGTGCGCGCCGACAAGCGCCTGCGGGCCGAGGTCCTGGCCGCCTATTTCGGCAAGGACCATGCCGGCAAAACCCGCATCACCCGGGTCGAGGCCTTCGACGACGTCCGTGTCGACACCGACAAGGACACCGTGGTCGCCGACCGCGCCGTCTACAACGTCAACAGCGGCATCGCCACCCTCACCGGGTCGGTGACCATCACCCGCGGCAACAACCGCCTCGACGGCTGCAGCGCCGAGGTCGACCTCAACACCGGCGTCAGCAAGCTGTTCAGCTGCGGCCCCTCGGCCCCCGCCGGGCGGGTCCGCGGCGTCATCCGCTCGAATGACCTGGGGGCGCGCGAGGCGCCGGCCCCGGCCGGCGAATAGGGCTCGGAGGGGGGCGACAGCCGACGCGCACCATGGACGATCGCACCGCCAAACCCCAGGCGCGCTCGGGCGCCGTCCGCCGCGCCGGCGCGCCGCGGCTGGTCGCCGACAACCGGGGCCTGTTCGTCAAGAACGTGGGCAAGCGCTTCAAGAAGCGTCCGGTGGTCCGCGGCGTCAGCCTGCACCTGCAGCGGGGCGAGGTGGTGGGCCTGCTGGGGCCCAACGGCGCCGGCAAGACCACCTGCTTCTACATGATCACCGGGCTGCTGCCGCCCGACCACGGGACCGTCATCCTCGACGGCCAGAACATCACCGACCTGCCCATGTACCGCCGCGCCCGCCTGGGCATCGGCTATCTGCCGCAGGAAGCCTCCATCTTCCGGGGCCTGACTGTGGAGGCGAACATCCGCGCCGTCCTCGAGGTGGTGGAGACGTCCCGGCTCAAACGGGAGGCGACCCTCGACGCGCTGCTCGCCGAGTTCTCCATCACCCATCTCCGCCGTACCCCGGCCCTGGCCCTGTCGGGCGGCGAGCGCCGGCGGGTGGAGATCGCCCGGGCGCTGGCCTCCAATCCCCATTTCGTGCTGCTCGACGAACCGTTCGCCGGCATCGATCCCATCGCCGTGGGCGACATCCGGGACCTGGTGATGCACCTCAAGGACCGCGGCATCGGCGTCCTCATCACCGACCACAATGTGCGCGAGACCCTGGATGTGATCGATCGCGCCTATATCATTCATGATGGTATGATGCTCATGGAAGGCGCGCCGTCCGACATCGTTGGCAACGAGGACGTGAGACGCGTCTACCTGGGCGAACGGTTCAGTCTCTAGCGTAGCCGGCGGGGTTGGGCGATGGCGCTGACTCCACACCTCGAACTCCGTCAGACCCAGACTCTGGTCATGACGCCGCAACTGCAGCAGGCGATCAAGCTGCTGCAGTTGTCCAACATCGAGCTGGCCGTCTACGTGGAGCAGGAGCTGCAGCGCAATCCCCTGCTGGAGCGCGAGGAGGGCGAGGGCGGCGACGACGGCGAGCGCGAGATGGCGGACCCGGCCGATGGCGACGCCGATCCCGACGGACTCGACGGGTCGGATTCGGAGACCCTGCAATCCCTGGATTCCGCCGTCGCCGACGATTCCCAGTTGGGCGGCGACGACGGCCTCGACGTGGACTACGACAACATGTGGAGCAGCGCCGACGCCAACGGGGACGGCGCCGTGGGCGACGGCCTCAGCGACAGCGCCTTCGCCACCGCCGGCAGCCGCGGCGGCGATTTCGACGACTCCCGGTTCGCGTCCGAGGGCGCCCTGTCCGGCGCCGTGTCGCTGCGCGATCACCTGACCAGCCAGCTCTCCATGGACATCCAGGATCCCGTGGACCGCATGATCGGCGTCCACCTCATCGACATGCTGGACGAGTCCGGCTACCTGGCCGCCGACCTGGCCGCCGTGGCCGACATCCTCGATTGCGACCTGGAGCGGGTCGAACGCACCCTGGCCCGCCTCCAGCAGTTCGACCCGCCCGGCATCTTCGCCCGCAACCTGGCCGAATGCCTGGCCCTGCAACTGCGCGACCGCAACCGTTTCGATCCGGCCATGGCGGCCCTGCTGGACAACCTGGACCTGCTGGCCCGGCGCGACGTGGCGGCGCTGGTCAAGGTGTGCGGGGTCGACGCCGAGGACATCGCCGACATGATCGCCGAGATCCGCAGCCTCGATCCCAAGCCGGCCCTGGCCTTCGACGACGTGGTGGCGCAGCCGGTGACGCCGGACGTTCTGGTGCGGCCGGCTCCCAACAGCGGCTGGATCGTCGAGCTGAACAGCGAGTCCCTGCCGCGGGTGCTGGTCAACAACCAGTACCATGCGCGTATCAGTCGCGCCGTGCGCAGCAAGGCCGACCGCCAGTACGTCAGCGAGTGCCTGCAGTCGGCCAACTGGCTGGTCAAGTCCCTGCATCAGCGGGCGACCACCATCCTCAAGGTGGCCACCGAGATCGTGCGCCAGCAGGAGACCTTTCTCACCCGTGGGGTGAGGCACCTGCGGCCCCTGGTGTTGCGCGACATCGCCGAGGCCATCGAAATGCACGAGAGCACGGTGAGCCGGGTCACCTCCAACAAGTACATGGCGACGCCGCGCGGCATCTATGAGCTCAAGTACTTCTTCAATCCGGCCATCGCCTCGTCGTCGGGAGGCGAGGCCCACGCCGCCGAATCGGTGCGCCAGCGCATCAAGGCGCTGATCGACGCCGAGCCGTCCGACAGCGTCATGTCCGACGACGGCATCGTCGAGATCCTCAACCGGGACGGCATCGACATCGCCCGGCGGACGGTCGCCAAGTACCGCGAAGCCATGGGCATCCCGTCCTCGGTCCAGCGCCGCCGGGAAAAGGCGGTGCGCCTGTGAGCGGCGCCTATTGACACCGATGGGCGCGAACTCTAACTTCCGCCCGCTCGCGGGCCGGGGCCAGAAAAGGGCCGTTCCCGCCGCGGCGCCGGGGCCCGATGGGCCGGTGCCGCCACGGCGGCCGGGGCGGCGCTGACCACTCCCGCGGCAGGACAACGTGTCTCATGGATATCTCGATCACGGGCAAGAACCTGGATGTGGGTGCCGCATTGCGCGAGCACGTCTCCGAGCAACTGGACGCGACGGTCACCAAGTACTTCCACCGCGCCCACGATTCGACGGTCAGCTTCTCGCGCGAGGCCCATCTGTTCCGCGCCGACATCTCCGTCCATCCGGGCCGCGGCCTGCTGGTCAAGGGGCGCTACGCCGCCGATGACGCCTACGCCGCGTTCGACGGCGCGCTGGAGCGCATCCGCAAGCAGTTGCGCCGCTACAAGCGGCGGCTCAGCAACCATCACAAGGGGCGCGCCGGCGAGGAGGTGCTTCTCGCCCAGTACTCCATCATCGCGCCGGAGCAGGAGGACGAGGAGGTCCACGAGGACGCCCAGCCCGCCATCATCGCCGAGCTGCCGGCGGAGATCGCCACCCTGACCGTCAGCGAGGCGGTGATGCGCATGGACCTGGCCGACGTTCCCGCCATGATGTTCCGCAATCGCGCCAGCGGCGGGCTCAACGTGGTCTACCGCCGTCCGGACGGCAACATCGGCTGGATCGATCCCAGCAACTCGCGGCAGTCCTAGTGGTCTGGATGAGACACATGGTGCCCATACGATCGCCTGTCCCGCGTCCTCGGCAGGAGGGGGCGCGCAGGCGATGGCTGACCATCGTCCAGCGTGCCCGACGCCCCGCGGACGCGGGACA
>JANQFP010000015.1 GCA_028277795.1 Rhodospirillales bacterium | reverse complement strand
GGCACGCTCACCCTGTTCGCCACCCAGTTCCAGGTGATCGCCCGGGCGTCCTCCGAGGCCGGCCTGGAAACCCTGGTCAAGGCGGTGCGCGAGATCCTGGGAGACCGGCGCATCGCCTACAGCGTGGAGACGGTGGGCGCGCCGGTGTGCTGGTTCAACCGCCTGCCGGCGGCGCCGTCGCGCAAGGCCCTGCAACCGGGCACGCGGCTGTTCCGGCCGCTGGTGCTGCGCGAGGAGAACATCGCCGCGCTGTGGCCGCTGCACCACGCGGCCACCGGCCTGCCCACCAGCCCCTTCGGCGCCCAGCCGGTGCGCCTGTTCCAGACGCTCACCGGCCAAGCCTACAGCTTCCAGTTCCACATTCAGGACAAGCCGCAGAGCCGGGGCAACTACCTGCTGTTCGCCCCCACCGGCGGCGGCAAGTCGACCCTGATGCTGCACCTGCTGGGCGGCCTGGCCAAGTTCGACGGTGTGCGCAGCTACATCTTTGATTCCAAGGAAGGCGCCCGCTTCATGGTCGAGGCCCTGGGGGGTGTGTACCAGGGCTACGACAGCCTGGCGCTCAATCCCCTGGACGTGGGGCCGGACACGCCCGGCGCCCGCAACCGTGTCGCCATGATCCTGCGCGCGCTGTGCGGCGACCTGGTGTTGACGCCCGAGAACAAGGAGGCGCTCGGCCACGCCGTCGACCTGGCGTTCCAGTTGGCGCCGCCGCACCGCACCCTCAACGAGATCTTCAGCCACGCCTTCCCGCGCCGCTCCGACCTGCGGCGCCACATGGCCCAATGGGTGACGGACGACAAGGGAAACCGGGGCCAGCACGCCCACGTGTTCAACGCCCCCCATGACAGCCTGGGCGGGATCCTCGACCACTACATGGTGGGCATCAACATGAGCGAGGCCCAGGGCGACCCGGACCTGGGGCCGCCGGTGGTCGGGCACATCGCCGAGGCCATCGGCCATTCGGCGTCGCGGTCCACCCGGGGCTTCGTCATCTTCATCGACGAGGCCGCCAAGCTGCTCGGCAACGCCGGCTTCTCGGCCCTGGCCGCCGAGATGTTCCGCGAATACCGCAAGCTGAACGGGGCGGTCGGCCTGGCCTTCCAGGACCCGGCGGCGCTGCTGCGCTGCCCGGAGAGCGCGGCGTTCATCGAGAACGCCTCGACCTTCATCTTCCTGCCCAACGCCCAGGCCAAGGCCGACAGCTTCAAGGACTTCGGCCTCAACGACGAGCACCTGGCCTTCGTGATGGGCCAGACCGTCACCCAGGGCCGGCGCCAGGCCCTGGTGATCAAGCGCGACGCGGCCAGCGGCTTCGACGAAAGCGCCATCCTCGACATCGACCTCGGCTACCTGGGCGATGCCTTGCGCTTCTACCGCGCCGGCACCGACGCCAACCGGCACCTGGAGACACTCAAGGAGACCTGGGGGGAGTCATGGCGGACGCATCTTTGAAAGCGCGCCTCGCGCGTGGTGTG
>JANQFP010000050.1 GCA_028277795.1 Rhodospirillales bacterium | reverse complement strand
GAGGTAGAGCTCGCCCAGCTGCGCCAGCGCGTCCAGCAGATCCGCGGGCGCGGCCTGGGGATCTTCCAGGAGCGTGTCCAGGCGGCCACGCGCCGTCGTCAGCGCGTCGCGCACGGCCCCCTCCATCTGCTCCAGGTTCGGAGTCAGGACCGGCGTCCACTCCGCCCCGGCCCGGCTGTCCCCCTGGGCGGCCGCGACGGTGAGAGCCGGCACCAGGCAGGCAAGCGCCAGCCCCACGACCCCTCGTCGGCCGGCGGCGCTCACGGCCCCTCGCTCGGGCGCCGCGGCCAAACCGTCAGGTAACGCCCCGCCGGAACCGCCTTCCAGGAGCTGACGCGGCCGTCCGGCCAGTACACCTCGAGCCGCTCCACCGACTGGGCGTCACCCAGCCCCGCTAGCACCCGGGGGTCGCCGGCCGAGGCGTAGCTACCGTCCACCTGGACCCGCCTCCACAGCGGAGCCGCGCCCCGGCGATGGACCGCCACCCGGGCGCCGAGCGACTCGCTCCCCGCCGCGCCGAGCACTCGCACACCCAACCACGCGCCTGCGGCGGCCTGGTTGACCAGCAGCCGGGCCGGGCCGGCGTTGTTGAGCACCAGGACGTCGGCAGCACCATCGTTGTCGACGTCGCCGACCGCGAGCCCCCGGCTGACCTCCGCCAGCTCGAAGACCGCGCCCGCGCTCGCCGTGACCTCCTCGAAGTGGCCGCTCTGGTGGTTGCGGAAGATCTGGTTGGTCTGGTCCAGCGGGTACGGGTCGTTCTGCCGCGCCAGGGCCTCCAGGACCGTGACCGCGCCGTTCGCGATGATCAGATCCAGCCGGCCATCGCGGTCGAAATCCAACCAGGCGGTTCCGAACGCGGTAAAGCCACGGCTCGCCGCCCCCAGGCTCCAGCGGTTGGTGGCGTCGCGGAAGAGGCCGGTGCCATCGTTGACGTAGAGCGTGTTGGTCTCGCCCATGAGGTGGGTCATGAAGAGGTCTTCATCGCCGTCGGCGTCGACGTCGCCCGCCACGACCCCCATGCTGGCCTCCGGCCTCCCCTCCTCGTTGACCGCGCTCCCGGCGACGAGCGCGTCCTCCCGAAAGGTCCCGTCGCCCAGGTTGATCCACATCTGGTTCGGCGACATGTCGTTGGCCACGTAGAGGTCGACCCGCCCATCGCCGTTCAGGTCGGCGGTCACGACTCCGAGCGCGTTGCCAAAGTGATCGAACACCCCCGAGCGGCGGGTCACGTCCTCGAACGTGCCGTCGCCGCGGTTGCGGAACAGCCGGTCGGGGACCGGGTTGTAGGACAGCGGCGCGCAGTAGTCGGGCGCCCCGCTCGCCGCGGGGCACTGCTGGTGGCGGGTGAAGGTGAAATCGACGTAGTTGCC
>JANQFP010000040.1 GCA_028277795.1 Rhodospirillales bacterium | reverse complement strand
CGCCCGACAGCGTGTCCGCGCCACCGTTGCCGATCAGCTGATCGTCACCGGCGAGACCGTCGATGATGTCGTTCTCGGCGCTCCCCGCCAGGCTGTCGTTGCCCGCTGTCCCGGATGCGGAGACCGATGGATAAATGCGTCCGTACACTCCCCAGCTGTCGCCGTCCTGGCCATCGGATGCCCAGGAGACGACAAGCCCGCCGTCGGCCAAGCCGGCAACGGCTTGGTAGCTCTGGGACCCGGTCGTGTACGTGTTGACCAGGAACTCCCCGCCCACGGCAGTGCCCGAGGCGTCGTACCGCCGGCCGTAGACCCCGTAGCCGTTCCCGTCCTGGCCGTCGGATTGCCACGTCACCACGAACCCGCCGTCCGGGAGCCCCACCACACCGGCATTGTCTTGGGAGCCGGCCGTGTACGTGTTGACCTGGAACTCGCTGCCAACCGCCGAGCCGTCGGCGTCGAACCGCTGACCGTAGATCCCGTAGCCGTCGCCGTCCTGCCGCGACTGCCACGCCACCACGAAGCCGCCGTCGATCAACGCCGCCACCGAAGGCGCGTACTGCGCTTCGGCAGTCTCCGTGTTGATCAGGAACTCCCCGCCCACCGCCGCCCCGGCCGCGTCATAGAGCTGGCCATAAACGTCGGTGAAGCCGTCGGTGGTATGGTACGACGTCCAAGTCACCACGAAGCCGCCGCCGGACAACCCGGCACCAGACGGAAGCTGCTGATTCTCAATCGTGTCCGTGTTGATCAGGAACTCGCCGCCGATCGCTAAGCCGTCGGCGTCGTACCGCTGGCCGTAGACCCCGTAGCCGTCCCCGTCCTGTCCGTCGGATGCCCAGGAGACGACAAACCCGCCGTCGGACAAGGCGGCCACCGACTGATAGAGTTGATAGTTGGCCGTATAGGTGTTGACCCGGAACTCGTTCCCCGCCGCGGAGCCGTCGGCGTCGTACCGCTGGCCGTAGATCCCGTAGCCGTCCCCGTCCTGGCCAATCGATTGCCAGGTCACCACGAACCCGCCGCCGGACAACCCGGTGGCGGCGGGCGCAGTCTGACTGTTCGTCGTATACGTGTTGATCTGGAACTCGCCGCCAACCGCTGAGCCGTCAGCGCCATACCGCTGACCGTACACGCCCGTCGAGCCGTCCCCGTCTTGGCCATTGGACTTCCAAGTCACCACGAACCCACCGTCAGAGAGGGCGGCGATCGATGGAGAGGCTTGAACATCGGCCGTGTGCGTGTTGACCTGGAACTCCGGCCCGGGATCGGCGTCGATCGACCCCACCGTCACCGACACCTCGGCCACGCTCGCCAAGCCGCGCCCGTCCGTCACCCGGAAGGTGAACGAATCAGAACCCTCGTAACCCGGTGCCGCGTCGTACTCGTAGGTCCCCGTCGTCGGGTCGACAATGCGCACATAGCCGTTGCCCGCCTCGTACCAGCCCTCCGC
>JANQFP010000252.1 GCA_028277795.1 Rhodospirillales bacterium | reverse complement strand
CGATCCCACCCATCCTTCGGTCTCCGCCTGACAAAAGGGCGGACTCCTTGAATCACACACGGATTCTTCAGCGCAAGAGAAAACTGAGGGATGGTGAGGTGCCGGCGCCGCCCGGGCTTGCCTTTCGCCGCCGCCGACCCATGTTGAGGACGATCGCCGCTGAGCGGCGCGGACGAGGAGTCGGGTGATGGGCACGAACACGGCCATTTTCGGCGCCGGATGCTTTTGGGGCGTGGAGGCGGCCTTCCGCGAGGTGCCGGGAGTGGTGGAGGTCACGTCGGGCTATGCCGGCGGCGTCACCGCCGAACCCACCTACGAGCAGGTGTGCAGCGGCCGCACCGGCCATGCCGAAGTGGTGCGGGTGGTGTTCGATCCCGATGCCGTGTCCTACGACGCCCTGCTCGAGGTCTTCTGGTCCATTCACGACCCCACGACCCTCAACCGCCAGGGGCCGGACGTGGGCACCCAATACCGCTCGGTGATCCTGGTCGGCGGCGGCGATCAGGAGGGGGCGGCCCGCGATTCCCGCGACCGTCAACAGGCGTCGGGCCGATTCGGCCGGCCCATCGTCACCGAGATCGCGCCGGCCACCACGTTCTGGCCGGCCGAGGACTACCACCAGCGCTACTACGAGAAACATGGCCTGGCCGCCTGTCGGGTCCCGTGATCGGGCGCCGCGACGACGGCGGCGGATCAACTGAACCGGTATTCGGGACCGTCGGTGAAACGCACGCCGAGGCCGTCGCGGTCGGCCCGGACGACCTCGGCTTGCACCGGAGGCACGCCGCCCACCTCCAGGGTGAACCGGGCGCCCGGCGTCAGCGGCGCTTCGGTGACCAGCAGGGCACCGCCGGCGGACACGTTGTGCACGACGCACGACCACGACCCGGTGCCGACCACCACGGTGCCGGATTCCGGACCGTCGGGGAAACCGTGGCGCGGGAACTGGCGTCGCTCCTCGTGATCCGCTGTCATGCCTTCATCCTCGCCGCTGCGGCCCCGGTTTGGATCACCCGTACCCGCGCCGCCATCCGCCGGCGGCGATCCTATCATACCGGCGCGCCATTGAACCGACTCGCGAAGCGCTGTCGTGGCGCGCCGGAAAGCCCGCGCGGCGCTTGAGCGCCACCGCCTTCGCATGAAATGGCCCGAAGGGTCATATCATTGGCGTGGCGGTATCACGGTTCCACCGCAGGCATGGATTCGGGCGCCGCTGATGCCACATCATAGGGGGCGCGGCGGTTCCCGGGCCCTGGAGGATGACCATGGCGACACCTGCGGCGGACGACGGTCGGCACCGACCCCTGCGCCTGGGGCTGGTCGGCGGCGGGCGGCGCGGCGGCGAATATCTGGCCGCCTTGGGGTCGCGCAACGACATGGCGCTCGGCCGCCTGGCCACCGGCAACGGGCACGGCGACGGCCTTGCCCCCCACGGCTGTGTCGTCACCGGGGACTGGCGCGACGTGGTGGCGGCGGACGACCTGGACGGCGTCATCGTGGCGACGCCACCGGCGCTGCATGCGGACATGGTGCGGGCCGCGGTGGAGGCCGGACTGCCGGTCCTGGTCGAGGCGCCGCTGGCCACCACCGTCGACGCCGCCGCGGCGCTGACGGCCCTGGCCGAGGACCGCGACGCCGTGGTCCTGGTGGTCCATTCGGACCTCTTCCATCCCGCCTACCGGGCCCTGAAGAGCCAGGCCCTGGGCATGGGGTCCCTGCACGCCCTGCGCACGGCCGGCGGCGGCTGGGGTCCGTTCGGCCCGGACGCGGCGCCGCTGTGGCACCGGGGACCGCGGGACGTGGCCATGTGCCTCGACCTCACCGGCGACCGCCCGGAGACGGTGGAGGCCTGGCGCAAGGAGGCGCGGGACGTGCCCGACGGCCACGGCGAGGTCCTGGGCCTGCGCCTCACCTTCCCCGACGGCCTCGTCGCCGACATCGAGGTCGGCAACCTGGTGCCTCATGCCAAGCGCTTCCTGGCCGCCAACTACGCCCGCCACGTGATGACCTACGACCCGACGGACGCCGAGGCCCTGGTCCTGGCCGTGCGCCTGGACAGCCCCCGCTGCATCACCATGGAGGAGCCGGCCCGCGCCCTGGCCGCCGCCGACGAGGACACGGTGGCGGCCATCCTGCGGGAGTTCGCCGACGCCGTGCGAGGCGGCCCCCGCCCGCTGCGCAGCCTGCGCCTGGGGGCCGACGTGGTCCGGGTTTTGGCGGACGCCGAGTCGACCCTGGCGCGGGCCGCTGCCGGCTAATCGGTGTCTTGGCGCAAGGCGTCGTCGTAAGCGGCGTCGGATTCCCCGGCGCGCGGGGTCAGGCTCCAGGCGCACTGCTGCTCGAACAGGGTGAGGGCATCCTCGAGGCCCCGGATGTCGAACTCGGGAGCCAGCCGGGTGCCGTTGGCCGACGTCACCTGCACCAGCAGCCGTCGCCCACCCGCCAGTCGGCGCACGAACCCGTTGGCGGCGCCGCCCATCCACAGGCCCACTTTCTGGTTGTCGGTGGACACCCTGAAGGGCACGTGGCGGGGCCGGCGCGTATCGACGATGGCGACCGTTTCCGGATCGTGGGTGGACACGAAGAAGCCGAAGTCGACGTAGACATCCATGTTGTTCTCGCGGCAGGCGATCCACAGCACCGGCCGGCCGCCCTTGCGCTCGTCGCCGACCCGGTTGCCGGCGGGCACCCGCAGGACGATGTTGGTGACGTCCTCGTTGGCCGAGGGCTCGGCGTAGAGGGACCAGGCGGTCTCCTCGCCCACGTCCCAGTTGACGGTCTGCTGGCGCGAGGCATGGGACGGACGATAGATGCCGAGCCGATCGGCGATGCTGTCGTAGCACGCCGTGCTGCCGGCCAGGTCCTCGATGGCGGCGCAGCGGGCGATCTCCCGTTGCACGTCGGCACCGGCCTCGTCGGCCGCCGCCCCCACCGAAACGGCCAGGATCAGGGCGGCCGCCCCGGCAGCGCGGGCCCACATCATGGTGTCCCTCCTCCACGGTCCTTCGCTTCCCCGGCGGCAGTATACGGGAATCTGGGCCGGTGTATTTATTTTGCCTGTCCGGGCGGGGACGGAGCGCCGCTGGCCGCTTGAACGGCGCCGGGATCGAGACTAAGTATGCGCGGCCATTCTGGCCGGGATGGGAGTCCATGCCCAAGACCATCACCGTCGTCGGCGCCGGATTCGCCGGGCTCAGCGCCGTGGAGGAGCTGCGCCACCGCAACCGGCTGGTTACCATCACGGTGGTCGCCCCCCGGGCCGAGTTCGTCTACCTGCCCAGCCTCATCTGGGTGCCGGCGGGTCTGCGCCGGCCGGACGACCTAGTGGTGCCGCTGGACGCCTTCTTCCGCCGCCACCGGGTCAAGCACGTGGCCGCCGAGGCGACCGGGCTCAAGGACGGCGGACGCACCCTGATGACCACCGAAGGCGAGGTGTCCAACGACGGCCTGATCATCGCCTCCGGCGGGCGCTTCATCCGCAAGCTGCCGGGCATCGAGCACGCCATCGTGCCGTGCCAGGGGGTGGCCTCGGCTGTGGCCATCCGCGACCGGGTGGCGGCCATGGACGGCGGCACCATCGCCTTCGGTTTCGGCAGCAACCCCAATGAGCCGTCGGCCATGCGCGGCGGCCCGGTGTTCGAGTTCCTGTTCGGCATGGACCGCCAGTTGCGCCGGGAGAAGCGGCGTGACCGCTTCCGGCTGGTGTTCTTCAATCCGTCCGACAAGCCGGGGCAGCGCATGGGCGGCAAGGCGGTGCCCCGCCTGCTGAAGGAAATGGCCCGGCGTGGCATCGACACCCATCTGGGCCACAAGATCAAGGGCTTCGAGGCCGACAAGGTGATCACCGAGGGGGGCGAGATCGCCACCGACCTGATCGTGTTCATGCCCGGCATGACCGGCAACGCATGGTTCGACGACTCCGAGCTGCCGCGCTCCCCCGGCGGCCTGGTCCAGGGGGACGAGCACTGCCGGGTGCCGGGCTTGGACCGCGTCTACGTGGCCGGCGACTCGGGCAGCCTGCCGGGCCCCGAATGGATGCCCAAGCAGGCCCACATGGCCGATCTGCAGGCCAAGGTGGCGGCCGCCAACCTGCTGGAGGACTTCAAGGGACGGACGGGCAGCGAAACCTACCGGGCGGAGCTCATCTGCATCGTCGACACGCTGGATCAGGGCATGGTGGTGGCGCGCACCGAGCGCTTCAATCTCATGCTCCCCTCCATGCGCCTGTGGCACTGGTCCAAGCGGATGTTCGAGCGCTGGTACCTGCGCCGTTTCCGCTGAGCCCTCTTGGCGGGGGGACGCCGCGGCCCAATCTCTCCGGTCAACGGGAAAGGAAGGATCCGACCATGAGCTACCATTTCACCAAGACCGTCCCGACGTCCTTCGACGAGACCATCGACAAGGTCACCGCGGCCCTCAAGGAGAAAGGGTTCGGGGTCCTCACCACCATCGACGTCAAGGCCACCTTGAAGGAGAAGCTGGACGCCGAGTGGCGGCCCTACACCATCCTCGGGGCCTGCAACCCCCGCTTCGCCCACCAGGCCCTGCAGATCGAGGACAAGATCGGCACCATGCTGCCGTGCAACGTCATCGTCCAGCAGACCGATGCCGGCGTCGAGGTGTCGGCCATCGACCCCCTGGCCTCCATGCAGGCGGTGGACTCGCCCGGGCTGGAACAGGTGGCGAGCCAGGTCCAGGGGCTGCTCAAGGAGGTGATCGCCGAACTCTAGCTCGTCTGGTCGGGCTCCGGGACCGGGGACGTGTCCGCTACCGCGGGGCGGGGCGCCAGCAGCCAGGCGAACAGGGCGGTGGCGGCAACGGCGCCCACCACCTGGGCGGCGATGAAGGCCGGGGCATCGGCCGGACGGATGCCGGAGAAGGTGTCGGTCAGGGTGCGGGCCACGGTGACCGCCGGGTTGGCGAAGGACGTGGACGAGGTGAACCAGTAGCCGGCGGAGATGAACAGGCCCACGGCGTAGGCCACGGCGTCCGGCCGCCAGCGCAGGCAGCCCAGGATGGTGGCCACCAGGCCGAAGGTGGCGACCACCTCGGCCAGCCACTGGCCGGGCCCGGTGCGCACCGTGGCCGAGGTGGCGACCACGGGCTCGGCGAACATGATGTGGGCGACCACGGTGCCGATCACGCCGCCCACCACCTGGGCCCCCACGTACAGCCATCCCTCGCCGGCCGGGAGGCGCCGCTGCAGGGCGAACGACAGGGTCACCGCCGGGTTGAAGTGGGCCCCCGACAGCGGACCCAGGATCAGGATCAGCACCATGAGGATGGCGCCGGTGGCCAGCGTGTTGCCGAGCAGCGCGATCGCCACGTTGCCGCCGGCCAGGCGCTCGCCCATGATGCCCGAGCCCACCACCGTCGCCAGCAGCAGGGCCGTGCCCAGGGCCTCGGCAACGAGGCGGCGCCGCAGATCGGTTTCCGACATCAAACGGTCTTCGGTCGGTGGGATGCCGTCAGGACCATCCGGTCCACTAGGCGTCCGCCTTGGCCGTCGGGGCCATCTCGTGCAGGCGCTCCTGGAGCTTGAGCCGGTCGAGGGACGCGATGGGCAGGTTGACGAAGATCGACAGCAGGGTCTCGATCTGCCGGTAGACGTCGGCGAACTCGTAGGCGATCTCGGCCTCCGTGCCCTGCGCCTCGGCGGGGTCGGGGAAGCCCCAGTGGGCGGTCATGGGCTGGCCAGGCCACACCGGGCAGACCTCGCCGGCAGCCCGATCGCACAGGGTGAAGACGAAGTCCATGGGCGGAGAGTCGGGTTGCGAGAACTCCTCCCAGTCCTTGGAGCGCAGGCCGTCGGTGTTGTAGTTGAGGTGCTTGAGCAGCTCGAGGGCGCGGGGGTTGACCGCGCCGGCGGGATGGCTGCCGGCGCTGTAGCCGCGGAAGCGGCCGGCGCCGACCCGGTTGAGGATGGACTCGGCCATGACGCTGCGGCAGGAGTTGCCGGTGCACAGGAACAGGACGTTGTAGACGCGATCGGGCGACTCAGTGGACATGGGATTGCTCCGCAGTGGCTTGCGCAAGGATCCGGAGGACTTGAGGGGGCCGGCCAGGCCGGCGCAGATCTCGGGCCGGCCCTGGCAGCAGTCGTCAGTGAGAAACGTCAGCAGACGGCGGGTTCCGTCGATGTGGGCGGCATAGTAGATGTGCCGCTGCACGCGCCACGATCGGACCAGTCCGGACCGCTCCAGGATGCCCAGGTGGGTGGACAGGGTGGACGGCGACACGCCGACGATTTGGGCGATGTCGCCCGCCGCCGCGCCCGAGGGGCCGAGTCCCACCAGGAGCCGGAACACCTGCAGCCGGGTCTCCTGGGCCAGGGCCGACAGGGCGCGCAACGCGGCGTCGGTTTCCGGGTCGGGGACGGTCTCGGGGGCCGGGGCAGGGGGCATCACTTCCATATTTGGATCATAAGCGAAATGTCGAAATTAACAAGTCTTCGAGAGGACCATGTCGGCGCCGATTGAAAGCACGGTCATGCGGGTCGGCGGCCTGACGCTGGCGGCCCTGGAGCGCCGGGCCGGACCCGACCTGGTGCTGTTCGTGCATGGCCTGGGCTGCACCAAGGAATCGTTCGCCGGCGCATGGGAGGCCCCAGAGCTGTCCGCCTGCTCGCTGCTGGCTGTGGATCTGCCCGGCAACGGCGCCAGCCCCCGGCCCGAGGGTTTCGCCTGCACCATGGAGGGCTATGCCGACGTTCTGCGGGACGCCGTCGCGGCATTTCCCTGCCGGCGCCTGCATGTGGTTGCCCACAGCATGGGCGGGGCGGTGGGCCTGCTGCTGGCCCAGGGGGGCGGCCTGCCGCTGGCGTCATTCGTCAACGTGGAAGGCAACCTGGTGGCCGAGGACTGCGGCATGATGAGCCGCAGGAGCGCGGGCTTTCCGGTCGCCGCGTTCGTCGACGCCAAGTTCCCGAAACTGCTGGCCGTCACCGCCGAGTCCGACGACCCCGACCTGCGCCGGTGGTCGGCCTGGGCGGCCCGCTGCGACCCGCGGGCCTTCCACGAGAGCTGCGTCTCCCTGGTGGCGTGGTCGGACAGCGGGCGGTTGCTCGACGTCTTCCTCGGCCTGGCGGTGCCCAAGGTCTATGTCTATGGCGTCCGCAGCGCCAACGACGCGGTCCTGCGCCGGCTGGGCGGCGTCGACTGCATCGCCATCCCCGATTGCGGCCACTTCATCATGACCGAGCAGCCGGCGGCGTTCCACGACCTGGTGGCGGTCCACTCCTGCGCCGCTGCGGCGTCAATTCCTGCGTGACAAACGCCGCCCCCTGATGCGATCCTGGGTTAACCAATCGTCGCAAGAATTGACGGGATCGAGGTGGGATCATGGGCATCCTCGAGTTTCTTCTTCTTCTCACTTTACTCGCGGTCGTCGTGTTCCTGGTCACCGGCATCGTCGCCATGGCCAGCGAGGACGAAAAGATGCACGAAAAGAGCAACATGATGATGCGCCTGCGGGTGATCTCCCAGGGCCTGGCCATCGCCATGATCGCGCTGTTGGTCTACCTGACCCGGTCTTCCTGATCCGCTCCTCGCTTTTTCCCGTGCGGACGGCGCCTGCGTGCGGGGGTGGAGGCGCCTTGACAACGCCGCGGCCGCGGCCGAAGTGTAGGCGGGCGGCGGCGCGTTGTGCCGGCCGCCAGCGCGGGAGCGTCCCGTCGTGACCATTCCCGACCTGTTGCAGGACACACCGGGCCCCGATCCGGCGGAGATGGCGGGCAATCCCAGCCCGGAAGAGCGCGCCGACTACGTGGTGCGGCGCCTGGCCCAGTTCATCCGCGACGGCCGCACCATCGAGGGCATGCCCTACAAGCAGTGGGAGCAGATGGCCCAGACCGAGATCGCCAACGCCGTCGCCGACGCCGAGAACAACATGATGCGCGACGACATGGTGTCCAAGCGGCTGCTGTTCACCACCGGCGCCGCGCTGGTCACCATCGGCTTCTGGGGCACGGCGTTCGCCTTCGACAAGGCGCACTATCTGCTCACCGCCATCGTCTGCGGGGTGGCCGGAATCGTGTTGCTGGCGGTAGCCGCCGAGTGGCGGGTGCGCAAGTACCTCAAGGGCCGCCAGGCGCGCCGCCGCGCCGAGACCCTAAGCCGGGTCGAGGACCTCAACCGGCGCATCCGCAAGATGGAGAAGGAACTGGAGAAGGAGGCCGAGGGCCTGGAAAAGGCCCTCAAGGTCGCCACCAGGTCCTGGGGCGGCAAGAAGAGGGCCTGAGCGTCACCAAGGCTTCACTCGCATCGGCCGCCAACCGCGCTTCCCGACGACTGGCAATGCCCTGTCTGCGGCTCGGGCAAGAACGCGTTCGTGCCGTGGTGATCGCCCGAGCGGAATCTCAGCGGCAGATGGTACGAGGTCGTCTTCGCCGCGGCATTCATCGGGGTGCGAAGGGGTTCAGCGTCTTGACGCCCAGCGGCACGAAGTCGCGGACGTTGCGGGTGACCACGGTCAGATCGTGAACCACCGCTGTGGCGGCGATCATGGCGTCCTCGGCGACCTCATCGGACCGGCGGTGCATGAGCGTTGCCCACACGCGGAAGGCACGGCCGTCCATGGGTAACACGTTCCAGGTCCGCTCGACCTGCTCGATCCACGCCTCGATGGCGGAGGCTTTGTCCGGATCCTGCTCGCGCGTGACCTCGACGCCGGATTGCAGTTCGCCCAGCGTGACCGCCGAAAGATGAAAACGGTCGTCGGGGACGCTCTCCAACCAAGCGACCACCCCGCCATGGGGTCTGGGCCGCCGCAGTTCGGACACTACGTTGGTGTCGAGGAGATACACCCGGTCACCCGGAATTCGCCCGCGCCCGACGGCGCAAACGTCCGCGCGCCGGCACCTGCATCTCGGCGCGCGGTGTGTCGGCAAGCAAAAGCTCTTTCAGTGTCGGACGTGCGGACCGTTGCAGGTGCCGCCACTCCTCGACGGGCACCAGGACGGCCGCTTCGACGCCGCGCTTGGTGACCACCTGCGGACCTTCCCGCAGGCTCGCCTCGAGAAACGCGCTGAACCGCGCCTTTGCCTCCTGCACCGGCCACGTCCGCATGCCGTATCTCCTTTGTTTTCCATACAGACTAGTTATATGACTAGTCAGTTCGAAATTCAAGCCGAGCTTCCATCGACTCCGACTCCCCAGGATTGCCGGAGACCCCTAGGAACCGGCCGCCGGCGTCCTTATGTTTCCGGTCGGGGACCACTTGGCACCGGGGAGGATCGCGCCCATGCCCGAATACCGATCGAGGACGTCCACCCACGGCCGCAACATGGCCGGCGCCCGCGGCCTGTGGCGGGCCACCGGCATGAAGGACGAGGATTTCGGCAAGCCCATCATTGCGGTCGCCAACTCGTTCACCCAGTTCGTGCCCGGCCACGTGCACCTGAAGGACCTGGGCCAGTTGGTGGCGCGCCAGATCGAGAAGGCCGGCGGTGTGGCCAAGGAGTTCAACACCATCGCCGTGGACGACGGCATCGCCATGGGCCACGGCGGCATGCTGTACAGCCTGCCGTCCCGCGAGATCATCGCGGATTCGGTCGAGTACATGGCCAACGCCCACTGCGCCGACGCCCTGGTCTGCATCTCCAACTGCGACAAGATCACCCCCGGCATGCTGATGGCCGCCATGCGCCTCAACATCCCGGCCGTCTTCGTCTCCGGCGGCCCCATGGAGGCGGGCAAGGTGGTGGTCGGCGGCGAGGAGCGCAAGGCCGACCTCATCGACGCCATGGTCCAGGCCGCCAACCCCGCGGTGAGCGACGACGAGGCCATGGAGTACGAACGCTCGGCCTGCCCCACCTGCGGGTCGTGCTCGGGCATGTTCACCGCCAACTCCATGAACTGCCTGTCCGAGGCCATGGGCCTGTCGCTGCCCGGCAACGGCAGCCTGCTGGCCACCCACGCCGACCGCCGCACCCTGTTCGAGGAGGCCGGCCGCCGCATCGTCGACCTCACCAGGCGCTATTACGAGGGCGACGACGCGTCGGTGCTGCCGCGGTCCATCGGCTGCCATGAAGGCTTCGAGAACGCCATGACCGTGGACATCGCCATGGGCGGATCCACCAACACGGTGCTGCACCTGCTGGCCATGGCCCGCGAGGCCGGCCTGGGCTTCACCATGGCGGACATCGACCGCCTGTCGCGCAAGGTGCCCAATCTGTGCAAGGTGTCGCCGTCCAGCCCCGACTACCACATGGAGGACGTGCACCGGGCCGGCGGCATCATGGCCATCCTGGGCGAGCTGGAACGGGCCGGGCTGATCCATCGCCAGGTGCCGACGGTCCACGCCCCGACCATCGGTGACGCCATCGATGCCTGGGACGTGCGACGCAACCCCGACGGGCGGGTCACCCAGTTCTACATGGCGGCCCCCGGCGGCGTGCCCACCCAGGAGGCGTTCAGCCAGTCCAAGCGCTACAACGCCCTCGACCTGGACCGGGAGACCGGCTGCATCCGGGACGTGGAGCACGCCTACAGTGCCGACGGCGGCCTGGCCGTGCTGTACGGCAACATCGCCGTCGACGGCTGCGTGGTGAAGACGGCCGGAGTCGACGAGGACCTCCTCGCCTTCTCCGGACCGGCGGTGGTGTGCGAAAGCCAGGATGAGGCGGTGGCCAAGATCCTGGGCGGCGACGTGGCCGCCGGCGACGTGGTCGTGGTCCGCTACGAAGGGCCCAAGGGCGGTCCCGGCATGCAGGAGATGCTGTATCCCACCAGCTACCTGAAATCCATGGGCCTGGGCAAGGAATGCGCCCTGGTGACCGATGGCCGGTTCTCCGGCGGCACATCCGGCCTGTGCATCGGCCACGTGTCGCCGGAAGCGGGGGAAGGCGGCGCCATCGCCCTGGTCGAGCCGGGCGATCCCATCCGCATCGACATCCCGCGGCGCACCATCGACCTGGACCTCGACGACGGCCAACTGGAGGCCCGCCGTCGGGCCATGGAGGCCAAGGGGGCACAGGCATGGGCGCCGGCCAACCGCGACCGTCCCGTCTCGGCGGCGCTCAGGGCCTATGCGGCGCTGACCACCAGCGCCGCCGACGGCGCCGTGCGCGACGTCTCGCAACTCGAACGCCGAGGCGCCGCCGCCGAGTAGTACACGAGGATGTGATGTCGGTCGGGTGATGATTGGCGGCATAATGCGCGGATAACGACAGCGGGCCGGATTGGCGCGGCATCTCGGGGGAGGGATGCATGGCGTTTGTCGAGTGGTCGGAGACCATGAGCGTCGGCGTCACCGTCGTCGACGACGACCACAAGGTGCTGGTCGATCTCATCAACCGGGTGGCCGACAGCGTCCGCGCCGGCGACGAGCAGGACGTGGTGGGCAGCGCCCTGAATACCCTGGTCGCTTACACCCGCTACCACTTCACCCGCGAAGAGCGTCTCATGGAGGCCTGCGGCTATCCGCAGGTGGCCGCCCACCGCCTGCTCCACGAGGACCTGGCCGGGCAGGTGTCGCGCCTGCACCGGCGCTACCTGGAGGACTCCAGGTCGGTCATCGGCGCCGAGTTCATGGCCTTCCTGCGGGAATGGTTGATCGACCATATCCTGGTCGAGGACATGGACTACCGCGCCTACGCAATCGACAACCTGGACGCCCAACGGGCGGCCGAGACGGTGCCCTCCATCGGCGAGGCGGAGACGTCGATGACGGACGGGACGGGCATCCTGGCCGACGTGGACTGGCGCCGCCTGCGCGTGCTGATCGTCGACGAGAACCCCAACTTCCGTGGCGTCGCCCGCACCATCATGCATTCGGTCCGGGTCGCCGACGTGCAGGACGTGGGCACCGGCGAGGAGGCGTTCGAGCGCCTGCGCGCCTTCCTGCCCGACGTCATCCTGTGCGACCGCGACCTGGAGAGCATGAAGGGCGTCGAGTTCGTCGAGCGCCTGCGGGCGTCCCCGTCGGTGCCCACCTCGCGGGTGCCGGTCGTCATGATGACCCGCTTCGGCTCCGACGCCGACCGCGACCGTGCCCTCGACGCCGGGGTGGCCGGCTTCGTGGACAAACCCATCACCCCGGGCCGTCTGCTGGAGTCCGTGGCCCACGCCGTCACGGCCGCCGGCTGATCCATTTCATACCGCCGCGCCTATGAAATGCCCCTTCGGGTCATTTCATGCGAAGGCGGCGGCGCTCAAACGCCGCGCGGGCTTTCCGGCGCGTAACGACGGCGCTTCGCGAGTCGGTTCAAAGGCGCGCCGGTGTCAGTCGTCGTCGGGTCGCACCGGTCCACGGGTGCGCTTGACGTCGCCGCGCCGGCGTTTGGATTCCATGCGCCGGCGGACGGCGGCGGGGCCGGGTCGGGTGGGACGCCGCGGCCGGCGCCGCTCGGCCGCCTGACGGATGAGGGCAACCAGTCGCGCCCGGGCGTCGCGCCGGTTCTGCTCCCGAGTGCGGAAGCGGTGGGCGCGAATGACCAACTCGCCGTCGGCCGTCAGCCGCCGCCCGGCGAGGCGGATCAGGCGGGCCCGCACCGCTTCCGGCAGGGACGGCGAGCCGGCCACGTCGAAACGGAGCTGCACCGCCGTCGCCACCTTGTTGACGTTCTGCCCGCCGGGGCCGGGGGCGCGCACGAAGGTCTCGCGGATTTCCGCGTCGTCCAGGACGATGGAGTCGGTGACGGCAATCATGACGTCGCCAGGTTCCCGATGATGGAACGCGGGCGCGAGCATCCTGTGCCGACCCCGGGCAAGTCAACCGCACCGGTTCACCGGGCGGGCGGAATTGCCGAGGATCAGACGATTTCGTCCGACCCAAGGCTCTGTGGATCGGTTCTTACGCCGCTCGGGTGATGTCGGACTGGTCACCGTTTTCGAGCGAAGCGTAGTACTCCTCGACGCGGGCCGTGAGTTCCGGTGAGAAATAGTCCCGCGCCTGCATGGTGTCCGAGCATTCGTCGCTGAACACGACAAGCGGATCCTGCCCTTCATAGACACCTAGATTCGGCTCGTGAATGCTATATCCGAGTAGCCGCAGAAAATCGTCCGGCAGCCCCTTGGCGATCGAAGGGGGCATGGTGAGATACTGATTTTCGTATTGGCGCAGCCAGCCGAGGCAGTAGCTGATGACAAGGCCCAGGCGCGGCCGTTTCGAGTTGTTGGCGCCTGCTCCGTGCTTGAACGAGCCCAGAAACAGAAGCGCCGATCCCCGTTCCATCTCCGCTATGCACGTCTCGTGAGGCTCCGGCATGCGTTCCTCGGACCAGGTGTGGCTGCCCGGCGCGACGACGGTGGCACCGTTCTCTTCGGTGAAGTCGTCGATCGCCCAGACGACGTTGATCAGGTACTGGAAGGGCTTGTGATGGGGCCCGAACATGTTGTCGTCACGATGAAAGATCTGGGCTCTCTGTCCGGGCTGTAGGGAGATGAACTGCGTCAGGTTGATTTGGAAGCGGCTGCAATTGGGTCCGAGGATCGCATCCATTCCGCCAAGAACGAGCGGGTCCATGGCCAGGCCAATCGAACTGGGGGCCTTTTTGAAGGCCCCGCTGGTGCGTTTTGTGGAATACCCCACAAACGGCCCGTGCGCATTCGGGGTCCTGGCAAGATACGGCTCGATGTCGCGTTTCACGGCATCGATGGTTGTACGGGACGCCAGATTCTTGACGACGGCGCAACCGTCACGGTTAAGGGTGCTTACCAGCTCCTCGACGCTTGCGGTCGGTTCCAAGTAGGTCACTTCGGCCATCTTCCGTATCCTCCTCAATGCGAGCGATCCCGTTACCGGAAGTCGCTCCACTCCCGGTTTCGGCTCTCATGGAGCCGGCGAAGTCCCTTAGGAGAAGGGCCGGAGGTTCATTTCCCGGCCCGGTCGGCAGCCCGCAGGTTGCTCGCTGCCTTCACGCTTATTCCGTCAACTCAACTCATCCCTCTTTGCCTTCAGCAGCAGCCGCAGCTGCGGCAGGGTCGGAATCCCTGTTTCACTGCATTGAATTTCATCGATAAACGTGGCGTAGCTCTCTTCCAGATGTTCATGCGTCCTATGCCATCCCGCCTGTTTGGCCTCGGTGGCCAGGTAGCAGAGCGCCGAAGCGAATCCGCCAAGCGTCCGGACACAGTCTTCATGACAGTCGATGGGGTCATCGTTCTCGCTGTTCGGCGGATCAGCTTGACCTTTGGTATTCCTGGTCATGCCGCCCTCATTACCGATCGGGATTCAGTTGCATCGGCATGAACCAGCGGTGTGCGCAGCTGGTCGTGGAGCCGCGCAAGCATCCAATCGGTGACCGGGAACCGGATGGCGACGCATCGAGTCCCGTTCAGATCTCGGAGGGGGCCGCGCCATTCCGGTTCGCCGCCGATGAGCCGGCGTATGATGCGGAGAATCGGCAAGTTGACGACCGCAAGGACATCCGTCGCACTTTGGCGCAGCGAATAATCGACCACGGCCGCAAACAGCTCGGTCGTAACGCGACAGTTCCTGCCCGGCGCCGCGCCTGGCCCTGCCTTGGTATCGATGCAGAACCTGCTCAGCTCAAGAATACCGGACGAGTGAGGCGCCTCCTCGGTGCCCAACAGCGAGCGGAAGACGCCCGACAACATGTAGCTGCCGGTGGTCGGCAAAACGCGGCAGGAGCCGCATAACTGACCCTGGTCGTCCAGCCTCAGGATGTAGACCGCGCTGTCGTCGTCGAACTGGTCAAATTCGTAATAGCCGCGCGTGGGAAGGGCCCACCCCAGCCGCTGGACGAAGATCTCGTAGCGCTGCGAAAACAGCTGATGGGCCCTGTCGGGCCTATCCAGAAATTGCGCGTGTGAGTAGATTTCGATCATCAGATATCCCCTCGACAACGCGGTCGAGGAGACACCGGATGTTAATTTTCTGCACTAGACCAATTTTGGTCTATGCGGGCGTGGGCCTTATTTTGCGGGCTCCGGCCTCAGTATCCGATGAGGCCGTTATGCATGGCCTTGACTACGGCGTGCATGGTGTTCGTCACGCGCAGCTTCCGTCGGGCACTGCGCAAATAGTTGCGCACGGTGTCCAGCGAAAGCGACAATATCTCCGACACTGACCAAAGGTCCTTGCCGGCCGCTAGGAGTTGGAGACACTCCCGTTCTCTCGGCGAAAGCGGAGCCTCAAAATCGTCGGTGGGCAAGGATGCGATCTCTTGGTAGGCCTCATGGATGTGCAATGCGTAAAGCTGAAGCTCCAGGGCCTTGTCCTGCCAAAGCTTGTCGAGCTCAGGTGCCGGCACATCGGAGTTGGCCACGAGGACACCGAATGAGCCCTGAACCAGGTGAATCGGTATCGCTATGCCCCGATTGATCCCGAACTCGCTCCCCTCTTCCAGAATTCGTCTTTGTTTCGGTGAGAGGGGGAGCTTTTCGCAGAATACGCGGCTTTCCTTGCTCCACTTAAACGGTAAGAGCGACCGTTTCGTACCCATGAGAACGGGGTCTATGTAAACATAGTCATTCTCGATGAAATGCTCGCGGTACGCAGACGGGTAATTGTCGAGAATGTGTGGCTCGGATCTTGCCATGAACGCAACATAGGCATGTCGCTGAAATCCGAGATGATCAAGAGTCGAGGCAATGCAGGCTGAAAAATCCCTCAAATGGGGCGTGTTCCTAACCTTCTCAGCGAATTCCTGAACATTCATGGCTCGGTCTCCCCCCCTACTAGGGCCCGTGCGGAAAGATCATCATGATTGTCCTGAGACGGCGATCACCTGACAGTTGGCATCGACGGCGGCGCGCGCGACTCCCGGGCGCGGCAACGATGTTGAGCGCGCAGCGCCCGACCACGAGCAGGGCTATTTACAACTATGGATGAGAAGGTGGCACGGTGCAAGCTGTCGGCCTTGCAGCTTCTCACCGCCCGTCTCGCCAAACCATCCATTGCGGGAGCAGAAGGGTAGAGGCCTGTAAGGCGGCCTGAAGGCGGCGGAGCTCGTGGCGGACGGGAGATCTCGTGCCAAGTCGTAGCGCGGGGGACCGCTTCAAGCGGGCAGTCGCCGTGTGTCTGGCGGGCCGCGCCATCAGGGCACAGACTCGATCTTCCCGTATCTCCGCGTCGTCCAAGACGCAAGACGATGGAGTCGGTGACGGCAATCATGACGTCTCCAGGTTCCCCATGGCGGAGCGCGGACGCGAGCATCCGGTGCCGACCCCCGGCAAGCCAACCGCGCCGGTTGACCGGACGGGTGGAGTTGCCAAATAACAGGCAATGCCCATGATGGGCAGAACGCCTCGACCGGGAGTCCGTCATGAAGCTCGAAGTCATCAGCCGCCGTCCGCGCGGCGCGGCGCGGCCGGTGCCGCTGCTGTTCGTCCACGGCGCCTTCGCCGCGGCGTGGATCTGGGACGTGCACTTCCTGCCCTATTTCGCCGAGCGCGGATACGCCGCCTACGCCCTCAGCCTGCGCGGGCACGGCGCGAGCGAGGGGGCCGAGCGGCTGGCCGCGGCGAGCCTCGACGACTATGCGGCCGACCTGGCGTCGGTGGTCGCCGACCTGCCGGCGCCACCGGCGCTGATCGGACATTCCATGGGCGGCGGCGTGGTGCAGGCCCACATCCACAACCACCGGGTCCCGGCCGCGGTGCTCATGGCGTCGGCGCCGCCCCACGGCATGGTCGGCTCCACCATGGCCATGGCCATGCGCCATCCGGCGGTATTCCGCGAATTGGCCAAGATGCAGAGCCACGGTCCCGACAGCGCCGATTTCCGGGTCATGCGCCGGGCCCTGTTCTCCGACGACCTGCCGGACGAGCTGGCCCACCGCTACCTGGCCCGAACCCGGGGCGAATCGGGCCGCATCGCCTGGGACCTGTTGGGCTTCGGCATGCCGCGCTGGCGCGGGCGCCCGGACCTGCCGGTGCTGGTGATGGGCGTCGGCAACGACGTGTTCGTCCCTGTCCATGCGGTCAGGATGACGGCCGACTCCTTCGGCACCGAGGCCGTCATGTTCGACGGCATGGCCCATGCCATGATGCTGGAGACCCGCTGGCGCGAGGTGGCCGACTGCATCGCCGATTTCCTGGACGACGCGCTGGCCGCCGGTCACGCCGCTTGATGACCGTGGCCCCGGGGTCGTGCTAGCGTTGCCCCGTCTTGCCCATCCGGTCCCGGTGTGACCCATGCCCGTCTCCGTCACCGTCGACATCTCGCCCGGCGAGCTGATCGACAAGATCACCATCCTGGAGATCAAGCTCGAGCGCATGGACGATGCGGCCAAGCGGGCCAACGTGCGCACCGAGCTGGACGTCCTGGTCGCCGCCCGCGACGAGACGCTGCCGACCACGCCCGAGCTGACGGCGCTGACCGCGGACCTCAAGGTGATCAACGGGCGCCTGTGGGAGATCGAGGACGCCATCCGCGACTGCGAGCGGGCGGGCGATTTCGGGCCCCGGTTCGTCGACCTGGCGCGCAGCGTCTACCACAGCAACGACCACCGGGCCGCCGTCAAACGGGCCATCAACGAGCTTCTCGGCTCGCACCTGATCGAAGAAAAGTCGTACGCCGCATACTGATACCGCTCCGCCTGGATCAGCGCCGGCCGGCGGCCTATACTCCGGGCCTTTGGCGGCCGGCGGGGGCCGGCCCAGTGCCAGCAAACCGGGGGGAATGCAGATGGCAATCGAAGTTGGCGGCAGGACCGTCGAGACGGACGAGGAGGGGTACCTCAAGGATATCGGCGACTGGAGCGAGGCGGTGGCCACCTCCATCGCCCAGGCCGAGAAGCTCGACATGACCGAGACCCACTGGGGCCTGGTGGAGGCGGCGCGCGAGTTCTATCACGACAGGGGCCGGCACCCCAGCACCCACGATCTGGTCGCGGTCCTGAGCCACCACCTGATCAAGAAGCACGGCGAGGCCCGCCACGAGGTGGACCGCTACCTCTACAAGCTGTTTCCCTACGGTCCCGACAAGCAGCTCGCCAAGATCGCCGGCCTGCCCAAGCCGTTGCCGGCCGATACGGAATAGGGGCGGCGACCGGGGCTGCCGTCACGAGCCGGCGGCGGCCGCCGCCGCGTCGGCCAACGGGCGGTTGGATTCCCGCGGACCCATCAGGTGGTCCTCGTCCATGCGCAGCGCGTAGACGCGGACCACCTCGTAGGCCCGGGTCTCGATGGCCACTTGGTCGTCGGTGACATGGGGCATTTCCAGGTTCACCACCTGGCCGGGCTTGGCGTGCTCCTCGCTCACCCATTGGACCGTGCGGATGCTGTGTCCATCCCGCCCGTCCCGGGCCAGTTCGCATTGCACCAAGTAGGTCATGGCCGCCGCCCTTCCGCCGACCGTGGGATCGCGCGGGACCGCCGCCGGCCGGCGCCTCGAGAGGACTCAAGCACAGGCGGCGCGGGCCGCACAACGAAAAGCGCGGCCGTCCGGCGCGGGCCTCACTCGCCGCGGGCGGCCCTGATCTCGCGTTCGGGGCGCCAGATGTCGGGGCCCTTGAGCTCCTCGTAGGGGCCGTAGATGGGGAACGGATACAGCGGATCGTCGGCGACCCGGCCGAAATAGGCGGACACGCTGAGCTGGTTGTCGATCTCGCGGAAATAGTGGCGGCCGCGGGTGACGTCGACGGTCATACCCTTCATGGCGTCCTTCACCACCGGCGATTCGATGGATCCGGCCTTCTCGATGCCCTGGCGCAGGGCGTGAACGGCGTCGTAGCCCAGGACCGCCCAGTCGCTCGGGTAGCGGTCGTGGCGGGCGCGGAAGGCCTCGACGAAGCGCACCATGCGCGGGTTGTCCATGTGGGCGAAGAAGGGCGCCCGCGTGCGGCCATGGATGCCGCGGCGGATCCACTTGCCGTCGCGCATCAACTCGGTGAGGCTGATCAGGGCCCCGGGGATGGCCACCTGGTTGCGCACCCGGTAGTCGTGCACCGCCCGCGCCCACAGGGCCTGGTCGGCGCCGGCCACGGACTCGAGGACGAAGTCGGGTGCCTCGTTGAGGATGGCCACCGCGTAGGTGTTGAAGCCCACATGCCCGAGGGGCGGCCAGTACTCGGCCACCAGCTCCAGGCCCGGACTGAGCTTCTTGAGCAGCGCCGTCTGGATCTGCTGGCTGGACCGCCCCCAGGCGTAGTCCGAGGCGATGGTGACGTACCGGGACCATCCAGCCTTCGCCGCCAGGTTGGCGCTCCCCAGGGCCACCGCCTTGGCCATCATGTAGGTGTTGGGGACCACCGAGTAGGTGTAGGGGCTGGGGTCCAGCTTGGTGATGTCCTCGGAGTTGCTGATGGGGGCGATGTGCAGGACCCGGTACTCGCGGCAGATGGGCTTGACGGCGAGCGCCGTGGCGCTGGAGTAGGTGCCGATGACGGCGCGCACCCGGTCGTCGCGGATCAGCCGTTCGGCCATCACCTTCGCCACCTCGACCCGGGTCCGGGTGTTGCCCACGGCGAGAATGATGGGGTGCTTGCCGAGGAGGCCGCCCGCGACATTGATCTCGTCGACGGCGATCTCGATGCCTTTGAGCGCATCGGCCGAGTAGGGCGCCCCGGTGCCGGTGAGGCCGAGGAGGACGCCCAGGTTGTAGGTCTGAGCCGCCGCCCGCGCCCCCTCCGTGGCGCCGCCGACCGCCAGCGTCACCAGGGCGATGAGCAGGGCGACGGCGCGGCGTGCGGTCATGGTCAAGCCCTCACTGGCTGTAGGCCACGCTCGGCAGCCAGGTCACGATGTCCTTCCACAAGAAGACGATGGTCAGTCCGATCAGCTGGATGCCGATGAACGGCGCCACCCCGCGGTAGATGTGGCGCACCGTGACCTCGGGCGGCGCCACCCCTTTCAGGTAGAACAGGGCGAAGCCCACCGGCGGGGTGAGGAACGAGGTCTGCAGGGCGACGGCGAACAGCACCGTGAACCACACCAGGTCGAAGCCGAAGCTCTTGATCACCGGCGCCACCAGCGGCAGCACGATGAGGATGATCTGGATCCAGTCGAGCACGAAGCCGAGCAGGAAGATGACGCACAGCACGGCGATCACGGTGCCGTTGGGTCCCAGATCGAGCCCCAGCAGGGCGCCCTCGATGAGCTCGTCGCCGCCCAGCCCGCGCAGCACCAGCGAGAAGGCGATGGCGCCGATCAGGATGCCGAAGATGAAGGCCGTGGTCGACGTGGTCTGACGCACCACCTCCTTCAGCACGTCCACGTTCAGCCGCTTGTTCCACCAGGCGAGCAGGGTGGCCCCGAAGGCGCCCACGCCCGACGCCTCGGTGGGCGTGGCGACGCCGAAGAAGATGGTGCCCAGCACGGCGAGGATGAGGCCCGCCGGCGCCATGATCGACCACAGCACGCCGCGCACCACCTTGAAGGTGACCTTGGGCACCTCGGCCGGCAGCGGCGCCGCGCTGGGGCGCAGAAAGGCGACAACGAGGGTGTAGACGATATAGAGGCCCCCCAGCAGCAGCCCCGGGAACACCGCGCCCAGGAACAGGTCGCCCACCGACATGGACAGGCGGTCGGCCATGATCACCAGCATGATGCTGGGCGGGATGAGGATGCCCAGGGTGCCGGCCGAGCAGATGGTGCCGACGGCCAGCTCCTTCTGGTAGTTGTTCTTCAGCATGATGGGCAGGCCGAGCAGGGTGAGCAGGACCACCGAGGCGCCGATGATGCCGGTGGACGCCGCCAGCAGCACGCCGATGACGGTGATGGTGACTGCCAGGCCGCCGCGGATGCGCCCGAAGAGCTGGGTGAAGCTCTCCATCATCTGCTCGGCGATGCCGGATCGGTCGAGCATCAGGCCCATGAAGATGAACATGGGCAGGGCCACCAGCACCCAGTTGCTCATGGTGCTCCACAGGCCGTCGACGATCAGCGACACGTAGGCCCAGTCGATGCCGATGAAGGTGTCGAAGTAGGTGTCCGAGGCGATCGAGATGGCGGCGAACACGATGGCGATGCCGCCCAGGGTCCACGCCACCGGGTAGCCGGTGAACAGCAACCCGATGAACGACACGAACATCAGGATGGCGAGGATTTCGTTGATTTCCATGACCGGTCAGCCCCCCGCGCCGGACCGGCCGGGCGGCGCGCCGCCGAACAGCAGCGACCACACCCGCAGCAGCCGGGCCACGCCGGCGATGAGGACCAGGGCGAAGCCGATGAACATGAACGACTTGACGGCCCACCGGTAGGGCAGGCCCCCGGGGGCGTCCGACACCTCGCTCACAGACCACGAGTACGAGATGAACGCCGGCGAGTAGATGAGGACGATGACGGCGAACGGGATCAGGAAGAAGACGATGCCGAACAGCTCGATCCACGCCTGGGTGCGCAGCCGGAACCGCTCGTGCAGGATGTCGATGCGGATGTGGGAGTCGTTCTGGATGCAGTAAGACAGGCCGATCAGGAAGCCGACGGCGTAGAGGTGCCACTGCAGCTCCTCGAACTCGATGCGGCCCTCGCCGAAGACGTAGCGCATGGTCACATTGACCACGATGACCACGACCAGGACCACCCACAGCCACGACACGGCGTTTCCGACGCCCCTGACGAAACCCTCGAGGGCGCCGGAAAGCCGAGTCTGCGGCAACTCGGTATGGTGTTCCAGGGATTCCAGGACCGCTTCGCGGTCCCGGTCCGAAGGCGTAGGCTGATCGCTCATTCAGGCTCCCCTCGCGTCCACCACGCCGAATCGCCCCACCGGTGACTCCGGGGCGTGCCGGTATCGGTGGGGCTCGCGTTCCCCCGCCCGTCACCCCCGGGCTCGGCCCGGGGGTCCATGGATTGCCGGGTCGAGTCCGGCAATGACGGGACGGGGACGACCACGATCGAACCCGTCGCGCCCTAGAAGTCGCGCGGCAGGAAGCCGAACTTCTTCCACAGGGCGTACTGCTCGCTGAACGCCTTCTGGGACTCGTAGATCTTCTTGAACCAGGCGTCCTTGGCAGCCTCTTCCTCGAGGACCTCCTTCGAGGTCTTCTGCAGCGTGCGCAGGACGTCCTCGGGCAGCTTCCTCGGCGTCACGCCCTTGGCCGGGAAACCGGCGATGACCGGACCCTGATTGGCTTCGGCCTTGGCCAGGCTGTTGGCGGTGCCGGCGATGCAGCCCATGTCGATCATGCCCTTGGTGGAGTCTTGCAGGCCGTCCCAGACCGTCTTGTTGACGATCAGGTGGAGCGAGGTGAAGGTCTGGTGCCAGCCGGGGAAGTAGTTGTTCTTGACGATCTTGTCGAAGCCCAACAACTGGTCGACCTCGGGCAGGGAGAACTCGGCCGCGTCGATGGCGCCCTTCTCAAGCGCCTGGTAGATCTCGCCACCGGGAAGCACGGTCACCGAGGCGCCCAGCTTCTCCAGCACCTTGCCGCCCAGACCGGCGAAGCGGATCTTGAGGCCCTTGACGTCATCCAGCGACTTGATCTCGAAGGAGAACCAACCCGCGGTCTCCGGCGGAATGATGCCGCACAGGATGGGGTGGACGCTGTGTTCGCCGTACAGCTCCTCGGCCAACTGCTGGCCATTGCCGTAGTACCACCAGGCCATGAACTCCCACGGCTCCATGCCGAAGGGGACGGCGCCCAGCAGGGCCAGCGCCGGGATCTTGCCGATGTCGTAGCCGATCCAGGTGTAGCCGGCCGGCAGCTTGTTGTTCTTCACCGCCTCCATGATCTGGAACGGCGGCACCAGCTTGCCGGGCTCGAAGATCTTGAGCTGCACGTCGCCGCCGCTGGCCAGCTTCAGCCGCTCGGCCACCCAGGGCGCGGTGTCGCCCAGGGCCGGGAGGGTCGACGAGAAGGCGATGGGCACCTTCCAGCGCACCTTCTCGGCGGCGTCGGCCGGTGCGGCGGCGATCGAACAGGCGAACGCAACGGCTGCGACAGCCGCCAAAGCCCTGCCGGCGAGGCCGGACCCGAACTTCATGTTGGTCATGATTATCCTCCGATAGTCCATTGATTTCTGTTGAAAGGTAGGACCAAGGCGGCCCCTCCCCGTTGGGTGGTGCGAGGATGGCAGGCGGAGAGCGCTGCCGGATCCGACCGTTCACCCGGCCCACTGGCATGGCACCACGCGACCAGCGGGCGCGGACCCTGATCGAGACACGTCACGGGTTTCGGCACGGACGGAAGTCGGCCCACATTGGACGTCTCACCCCCTGTTGCCGCAGTGATCGGTTGACCCGTTTGGCGGCAGCTCGTGGCGAATCTATAGCAAGGTTTGAACCGGACCGCAAAACAATGGAGATTCCACGACCTTGCGGCGGCAAGCGGCGACGGCGGGGACAAGCCAACGTCCAATTTAGGGGGGTATTGTGCATGGTGATACGACATAATGTATCGTTTTAACGATTATTGTTTGTATATGTGTGCGCTGGGGTTTCGGGGGCGGTACCGGACGGGCGGCCCGTCGGGTCCTTGCGGTCGGCAATCCCGTGTCGAACGGCGTTCCAAAGGCATGGAATTGTGGCCGTATTCTGGGCCATGGTACCGCGACGCCTCCCTTTTCGCGGCCGCACGGGGCCGCCCACACACCCCCGAGCCACGGGGATATTGGTCAGGCCACTCGCACGATATGGCTCTTATTTGCTTCTTTGGAGAATTGGTCAGACCAATTGATAGGAGATCCACATGGCTTTGTCAATGGCGAAATACAAGGGGTAATTGCCTCATCTGCGGGTGGCCTCCTCCTCCGCAACCTTGAATTGGACAATTGATATGGCCAAATGACCTGTTGCGGTGGACGGGTCGCGGTAGCCGTGATAGCGTCAGGTGTAGCAGGGACGTCGGGAGGCAGCGGTGCAGTTCAAAAGCGTCAAGGTCCCGAAGGTCTCGGCAACCATCGTCGGCCAGATCGAGGACATGATCCTCGATGGCGTCCTGAAGCCGGGCGACCGGCTGCCCGCGGAAAGGGATCTCGCCCAGCAGCTCGACGTCTCTCGGGCGTCGTTGCGGGAGGCTCTTGGCGTACTCCAGGCGCGCGGGCTCCTGCAGGCGCGCCGCGGCGGCGGGACCTACGTGTGCGATGTCGCCGCCGACACCGTCACCGAACCCCTGATTCACCTTCTCAAGCAGCGGCCCGACGCGGTCGGCGATTTCCTCGAGGTGCGCTCGGTCCTGGAGGAGATGGCGGCCCAGTTCGCCGCCATCCGCGCCAACGACGTGGACCGCGAGATCATCGCCATGCGTTTCAGCGCCCTGGAGAGCACCTATCAGACCGCGGAGCGGATGACCAACGCCGATGCCGACCTGGCGTTCCACATGGCCATCGCCGACGCGTCTCACAACGTCGCCCTGGTCCAGGTCATGCGCGGCCTGTTCAATCTGCTGCGTGCGACCATCGCCGACAATCTCGACCGCATCTATGCCGAGGCCGGCGGCATGGACGCCATCCGCCGGCAGCACCGGGACCTCTACGATGCCGTCATGGCCGGCGATGGCGATGCGGCGCGGCGCTCGGCCCGCACCCACCTCGGGTTCGTCGTCTCGGTCCTGCGCGGATCGGCGGACGAGATCCTGCGGCAGGAGCGGTCCCGCCGCCGCCTCGAGAACATCGACGGCTGACGGTCTGCGGGACGACCCGCACAGGTCAAGGGGCGTCGCGGAAGCGCGCGTCGAACGAGTCTTTTTCTTGATTTCTTCGCCGCCATTGGCAGTCTGTCTGTTCGGCTCGGCCAAGGCTGGCCGGCCTGTGATGGATGGAGAAAACAGCACAGATGTTCGCGCGACGGGTTTTGCGGGTTGTCGGGCTGGCGGTTGTTCTGGGTGTCGCCGGGGTCGACGCATCCGGTCGGGCCGATGACGGCGCCGACAAGGCGCGCATGTTCATCGAGTCCCTTGCCGAGCGGGCCATCGCCGCCCTCGCCGTCACCGACATCGCCCGTGAACAGCGCGAGGAGCGCTTCCGCTCGCTGCTGGCCGAGCACTTCGACGTCAAGACCATCGGGCGCTGGGTCCTGGGGCGCTACTGGAAGAAGGCCACACCGGCCGAGCAGGACGAGTACCTGCAGTTGTTCGAGGACCTGATCGTCGTCACCTATGCCAACCGGTTCTCCGAGTACAAGGGGGAGACCCTGTCGGTGCTCAAGACGGTGGCCGGCGGCAAGCGGGACATCATCGTCCGCTCGGAGCTCATCCAGCCCCACGGCTCCCAGCCCGTCAGCGTGGACTGGCGGGTGCGGCCGCGCGGGAACGGCCTCAAGATCGTGGACATCATGGTCGAGGGCATCAGCATGGGGCTGACGCAGCGCAAGGAATTCGCGTCCGTCATCCGCAAGAACGGGGGCCAGGTCGAGGCCCTGCTGGTGGAGTTGCGCAAGCTCCTCAAGAACAAGGACGTTTAGGGAGCCCCACCGCAGCGGTCATGACGGTCGCCGCCTCGCCAACGGTCGAGACGCCTTCGGGCAAGGACCAGGCTTACGAGAACTTCCCTGTCGGCTCGTGGCTGCTGCCCGCCCCCCTGCGGCCCCACGTCGCGGTGTTCTATGCCTTCGCCCGCGCCATCGACGACATCGCCGACAACCCGGGCCTGGCCCCCGACGACAAGGTGACCCGCCTGGACCGCTTCGAGGACGCGCTGCTCGGCCGCGGCCCGTCCGATGCCGCGTTGGCCAAGGCCCATCACATGCGCGACAGCCTGGCCGAGACCGACGTCACTCCCCAGCACTGCGTGGACCTGCTGGCCGCCTTCAAGCAGGACGCCACCAAGTCGCGGTATCGCGACTGGGACGACCTCATGGGCTATTGCCGGCTGTCGGCGGCGCCGGTCGGCCGCTACCTGCTCGACCTGCACGGGGGGGCCAGGAACGGCTACGCGGCGTCCGACGCCCTGTGCATGGCCCTGCAGGTGATCAACCACCTTCAGGACTGCCAGGACGACTACCGCAGCCTGGACCGGGTCTACCTGCCCCAGGATTGGATGGCGGCCTATGGGGCCACGGTCGAGGATCTGGACCGGACCCGGACACCGCCACCGTTGCGCCGGGTTTTCGACCGCACCCTGGGCGCCACCGAACGGCTGTTGGCCGAGGCGCGGGCCCTGCCGGGGGGCCTGCGCAGCCGGCGTCTGGCCATGGAATCGGGCGCCATCCTGCGCATCGCCGAGCGTCTGACCGTGCTGTTGCGGCGGCGCGATCCACTGGCCCGGCGGGTCGAGCTGACCCGGATGGACTACGCGCGCTGCTGCGTCCGGGGCGCGCTCACCGCGGCCGTCTGACGTGGCGGCGTCGCTCGTTGCCGCCGTCGTCGCCACCCTGTCCCTGATCGCCTGGCTGGTTCTGCTGTTCGGGCGCGGCGGCTTCTGGCGCGCCGACCAGCGCCTCGGCCAGGGCAGTCCCGACCTCGAGTCCTGGCCGTCGGTGGTCGCGGTGATCCCGGCCCGCGACGAAGCCCCGACCATCGGCCGCGCGGTGAATTCCCTGCTCACCCAGGACTACCCGGGAGACCTGTCGGTAATCGTCGTCGATGACGGCAGCACCGACGGGACGGCCGCCGCCGCCGGAAATGCGCCGCGCCTCACGGTGGTTCCCGGCGCGCCGTTGCCGTCCGGCTGGACCGGGAAGCTGTGGGCCGTCCATCAGGGACTGAAGGCGTCGTCGTCGGTGGATCCGGAGGCCCGGTACGTGCTGCTCACGGACGCCGACATCGCGCATGCCCCGACGGCGGTGCGGCGCCTGGTGGACAAGGCCGAGTATGAGGGGCTGGCCCTGGCCTCGCTGATGGTGCGGCTCCACTGCGCCGGCGCCTGGGAGCGCCTGCTCATTCCGGCGTTCGTGTTCTTCTTCCAGAAGCTCTACCCTTTTCCCTGGGTCAACGATCCGGCCCGTCCCCAGGCCGCTGCCGCCGGCGGCTGCATGCTGGTGCGGCGGACCGCGCTCGACGCCGTCGGCGGCGTGGCCGCCATTCGCGACCGCCTCATCGACGACTGCGCCCTCGCCGCCCGAGTCGAGAACGAGGGTCTCATCTGGCTGGGGCTGAGCACGGAGTCGGTGAGCCTGAGGACCTACGACCGCCTGGACGAAATCTGGACCATGGTCGCCCGCACCGCCTACACCCAGCTCGGCCATTCGCCCCTCGCCCTGATCGGCACGGTGGTCGGCATGGCGGTTCTGTACCTTGCGCCGGCGGCGGCGGTGCTGGTCGGGGGGATGGCGGGGGACGTGGCGGCGGTCGTGGCGGGGGCGGCCGCCTGGCTTCTGATGGCGGTGGCCTACCGCCCGACCCATACTCTTTACCGGCAGCCCCCGGCCGCCACCCTGCTGCTTCCGGTTGCAGCGCTGCTGTACACGCTGATGACCATCGATTCCGCACGCAGGCACCTCCAGGGGCGGGGTGGGGCGTGGAAGGGGCGCGTTTACGACGGGTGACGGCTGACGCCCCGTCGTGTATCCATGGCGGCCATGAACGACACGCGGTTGGGGGACCATGCGGACAGCAGCGCGGACTACGTGGAGTCCGTGGTCCGCCGCTCGGGATCCTCGTTCTACTGGGCCATGCGGCTTCTTCCCGCCGAGAAGCGCCGTGCCATGTTCGCCATCTACGCCTTCTGCCGCGAAGTGGACGACATCGCCGACGGGCCGGCACCGACCGCCGATAAGCTGGACCAGCTCGCCCGCTGGCGCGCCGAGATCGATCGGCTCTACGGCGGCGGCGCCCGCTGGCCGACGTCCCAGGCGCTGACCGAGCCCATTGCTCGGTTCGGGCTCCCGAAATCGGACTTCCGGGATCTCATCGACGGCATGGAGACGGACGCCGCCGAGCGGGTGCGCATGGCCGACGTGACCGAACTGGACCGCTACTGCGACCGCGTCGCCTGCGCCGTCGGTCGCCTGTCCAACCGGGTTTTCGGGCTCGAGGACGGGGTCAGCGACCGCTTGGCCGCGGACCTGGGTCAGGCCCTTCAGCTCACCAACATCCTGTCCGACCTGCACGAGGATGCGATCCGCGACCGCCTGTACCTGCCCGGGGACCTGCTGCGCGGCCACGGGGCCACCGACACCCACCTGGCCGGCGGCGCCGAGGCCATCCTCGACCACCCGGCGGTGGGGCCCGTGTGTGCCGCCATCGCGCACCGGGCCCAACGACGCTTCGAAGACGCGGCGGCGTTGCTCGCCACCTGCGACCGGGTGCAGGTGCGGCCGGCGGTGATGATGATGGAGGTCTACCGCCGCATCCTGCGGCGCCTGGTGGCCCGCGGCTGGCAGCGCATCGCCCAGCCGGTGCGCCTGTCCCGGGTCGAGAAGCTGTGGGTGGCGCTGCGCTACGGCATGCGATGACCGCAGGCCGGTTCTTCGTGATCGGCGCCGGCGTCGCCGGCCTGGCCTGCGCCGTGCGCCTGGCGCTGGCCGGCCGGCCGGTCACCGTCTTCGAGGCGGCGGGTCATGCCGGTGGCCGTTGCCGGTCTTTCCACGACGCCGCCCTCGACCGCCGCATCGACAACGGCAACCACTTGCTGCTCAGCGGCAACCGATCGGCGCAGGCCTACCTGGCCGACATCGGCGCCGCCGACAGCCTGGCGGGTCCGGGCGAGGCGGCGTTTCCGTTCCTCGACCTGGTGGACGGGACCCGGTGGACGGTCCGCCCAAACCACGGCCGTCTGCCCTGGTGGATATTGTCACCGCACCGGCGTGTGGCGGGCACGCGGGCCGCCGACTACCTGCGCGGCCTGCGCCTGGCGCGGGCAGGGGATGCCACGGTCGCCGGCTGCCTCGACGACGGCGGAGCCGCCTACCGCCGGTTCTGGGAGCCGCTGGCCGTGGCGGCGCTGAACACGGCCGCCGACGAGGCTGCCGCCGCCCTGCTGTGGCCGGTGCTGCGGGAGACCTTCGGGCGCGGCGCCGCCGCCTGCCGGCCACTGATCGCCCGCGAAGGATTGAGCGAAAGCTTCGTCGACCCGGCGCTGGCACTGCTGGCGGAGCGACAGTGCCCCGTCCATTTGAACCGCCGCCTGCGGGCATTGACCTTCGACGGCGATCGGGTGACGGCCCTGGACCTGGGCGGCGACCCGCTGTCCGTCGGTGCCGACGACCGGGTGGTGCTGGCGGTGCCGCCGGCGGCGGCCGCCGACCTGGTCCCCGGCCTCACCGTGCCCGACGGCAGCCGGGCCATCGTCAACGGTCATTTCCGCCTGCCGGCGCGCCGCGAGTCCCTGTCCTTCCTCGGCGTGGTGGGCGGCACCGCCCAGTGGCTGTTCGTCCGGGGCGACGTGGTATCGGCCACGGTGAGCGCCGCCGACGCCCTGGCCGAGGCGCCCGCCTCCGCCATTGCCGAGGCCATCTGGCACGACATCGTGCGCGCCCTGGACCTGGGGAATGCACCGCTGCCGGCCCACCGCATCGTCAAGGAGAGGCGCGCCACCTTCGCCCAGACCCCGGCCCAGTCGGCACGCCGGCCGGGCCCGCGCACGGCGTGGTCCAACCTGCTGCTGGCCGGCGATTGGACGGACACCGGCCTGCCCGCAACCATCGAAGGCAGCGTCCGCTCCGGCCACACGGCCGCCGACGCAGGCAGGGGTTGAACAAGACGAGAACATCTGGTTTAGTGTCTTCTCGTCGAGGCAGGGCAGGGCGGTATCGAAATGACTGAGATCGAAGCAACCAAGGCATCGCTGGACGCGTTTTCTAGGAAGCATCCAGACGGGTTTGGAACGGTACTCATCGATCCGCCCTGGCGATTCATGAACCGGACCGGCAAGGTGGCGCCCGAACACCGCCGGCTCGCGCGCTACGCGACCCTGTCCACCGACGAACTGCGTTGCCTGCCGGTTGGCGATCTGGCGCAGCCGGCGAGCCACATATATCTGTGGTGCCCAAATGCCTTGCTCGCCGACGGATTGGCACTGCTGGACGCATGGGGCTTCACCTACAAGACGAATCTCGTGTGGTACAAGGTACGAAAGGACGGCGGCCCCGACGGTCGTGGTGTCGGCTTCTATTTCCGCAACGTGACCGAGATGGTCCTTTTCGGCGTCAAAGGCAATTTACGCACCCTGGGTCCCGGTCGGCGCCAAACCAACATTATGGTTGAACGCAAACGGGAGCACTCGCGGAAACCTTCGACTCTCTATCGCATTATTGAGGACTGCAGTCCCGGCCCATTCCTTGAGCTGTTCGCCAGAGAGCGGCGCGACAGCTGGTTCCAATGGGGCAATGAAGTCGATACCTATGAAGCGACTCGGCGCAGGCACCGTGGCTACGATTGGGACTGGTCAAATTACGGGCATGAGGAATTGGAGATTTGAGCCCAGCGGGCAAGCGAAGGAAAAAACCTCCCGTATTCGAAGGTCTTCGCAAGGCTGGTTTCGACGTCCGCTTTACCTATCACGCAAATGCGATCCTGGATCAGGATTTCCCCGATGCGGTCGCCGAACTGGAGCGGACGATCGGCGTCGTATCGGTGCCTGTCGCCGAGTTGATTGGCGGTGGTGGGGGCGAAGCACAGATTACGCAACGACTTCGTCACTCTCTCCAAGACTGCGGCTGGCGCAAAGCCACGTTCAACGTTGAAAAGAAGATCAACGAACAAACGACGTTTTCGCAGTCGCACGAAGTTGATCACGTAAAGACGTTAGAAGCGGGAAAAATCGCTCTGGAAATCGAATGGAACAACAAGGATCCGTTCTTCGATAGGGACTTGGAGAACTTCAACCGGCTTCACGCTGATGGTGCCATCAGTATCGGCGTCATCGTAACGCGAGGCGCATCGTTTCAGGAAGGTCTGGAAGGATGTCTATCCCAGTTTGCGGCTGAGGAGGGCCTAAACTCCTTCGACAGGTTGGCGCGTTTCGGCGTCGCACCGACTGCCCGGCAAAGGAAAGCCGTTGAGCGATATATGGAACGCAACAAATGTCTATTCCCGAAGGCGTGGGCCGCTTGCTTTTTCGCGGACAAGTTCGGTGCGGCGACAACTCATTGGGCGAAGTTGAACCAGCGTCTTGACCGCGGCGTCGGCAGTCCCTGTCCAGTTGTAGGGATTGGAATCCCGTTGACCCGCGTCACAGGTATACCAGCCGCCCAGGCCAGCCGGTCGCCCGCAGGGGGCACTTGACATTCTGGCGGATTGGGGCAACAAGCCCCGGAACTTCCATGACATTTGGATGACATGGGCAAGATCGAGACCGTGGTGAAGGCCGACGTCGGACTGAGCTCCGAGGGCGATCGCCTCGACGCCACCATCGGCGAGGCGGCGCGCTGGCTGGGCGACGACCAGGCGGACGACGGGCACTGGGCCTATCCCCTGGAGGCGGACACCACCATTCCGGCCGAGTACATCCTGCTCAACCACTACCTCGGCGACATCGACGACGCGCTGGAAGCCAGGCTGGCCGTCTATCTGAGGGCCAAGCAGGAGGCTCATGGCGGCTGGGCGCTTTATCACGACGGCGATTTCAACATGAGCGCCACGGTCAAGGCCTACTTCGCGCTCAAGCTCACCGGCGACGACCCCGACGCCCCCCACATGGTGCGCGCTCGCGAGGCCGTGCTGGCCCACGGCGGGGCGGCCAAGTCCAACGTGTTCACCCGCTTCGCCCTGGCCCTGTTCGGCGAAGTCCCCTGGCGGGCGACGCCGGTGACCCGGGTCGAGGCGGTGCTGCTGCCCGAATGGGCGCCGTTCCACGTGGACAAGGTGTCCTACTGGTCGCGCACCGTCATGGTGCCTTTGTTCGTCCTCGCCGCGCTCAAGCCACGGGCCCGCAACCCGCGCGGCGTGACCATCCGCGAGCTGTTCACCACGCCGCCGGAGGAGGAGAAGCGGTATCTGACCAATCCCACCGGGCATTGGCTGGGCGAGGTGCTGCTCCGGTTGGACCGACTGGCGCGCCTCGTGGAGCCGCTGTTTCCCGAGGCCCTCGAGCGCCGCGCCATCGACAAGGCCATGGCCTTCGTCCGCGAGCGGCTCAACGGCGAGGACGGCCTGGGGGGCATCTTCCCCGCCATGGCCAACACGGTGATGGCCTTCGACGCCTTAGGCGTGGCGCGCGACCATCCGGACATGGCGGTCGCCCGACGGGCCATCGACCGCCTGATCATCGACGACGGCGACGCGGCCTATTGCCAGCCGTGCCTGTCGCCGGTGTGGGACACCGGGCTCGCCTGCCACGCCATGCTGGAGGCGGGCCACGGGGACGGCGACGGGTCGGTGGCGGCGGCCGCCCAGTGGCTGGAGGGGCGCCAGATCCTCAAGGACGTCGGCGACTGGACCGCCAACCGCGGCCACGTGCGTCCCGGCGGCTGGGCCTTCCAGTACTGGAACGACCACTACCCGGACGTGGACGACACGGCCGTGGTCGTCATGGCCCTGCACCGCCACGATCCGGAGCGCTACAGCGAGGCCATCGCCCGCGGCGCCGAATGGGTCATCGGCATGCAGAGCGCCGACGGCGGCTGGGGCGCCTTCGACGCCGACAACGAGCACTACTTCCTGGAGCACATCCCGTTCGCCGACCACGGGGCGCTCCTCGACCCGCCCAGCGCCGACGTCAGCGCCCGCTGCGTGGGCATGCTGGCCCAGCTCGGCTACGGGCGCGACCATCCGGCGGTGGCCCGCGGCATCGAATACCTGAAGCGCGAGCAGGAGGACGACGGCTCGTGGTTCGGCCGCTGGGGCACCAACTACGTCTATGGCACGTGGTCGGTCCTGTGCGCGCTCAACGCCGTCGGCGAGGACATGCAGGCGCCCTACGTGCGCAAGGCCGTCGACTGGCTGAAGGCCCGCCAGCGCACCGACGGGGGCTGGGGCGAGGATTGCGCCACCTACTGGACCGACCGCAAGGACGAGGTCAAGACCAGCACGCCGTCCCAGACGGCCTGGGCCGTGCTCGCCCTGATGGCGGCGGGCGAGGTGGACGACGCGGTGGTCGCCCGCGGCATCGACTATCTGTTGGCAGCCCCGCGCCACGGCGGCAAGTGGGCCGAGGAGTACTTCAACGCCGTCGGTTTCCCGCGCGTCTTCTATCTGCGCTACCACGGCTACAGCGCCTATTTCCCGCTGTGGGCCCTGGCCCGCTACCGGACCTTGCGGCGCGCCAACGACCGGTTCCCCGCTTACGGCATCTGAGGGACGCGCCGCGTGCCCCTGGTCGGCATCGTCACTGCCATGGACGTGGAGGCCCGGTGTCTGCGCCAGGGGCCGGGCCTGGCCGTCCGGCGCACCGGCATTGGCACCGACCGGGCGCGGACGGCAGCGTGGACCCTGATCGCGGACGGCTGCGGAGCCCTGGTCAGCTTCGGTATCGCCGGCGGCCTCGACCCAACGCTGGCCCCCGGCACCGTGGTTCTGGCCCAGTCCGTGGCCGCCCCCGACGGCACCACCTATCCCACCGACGCGGCCTGGAGCGAGTCCCTGTCGCGTCTGGTCGAGGGCCGCGTTCCGGTGGTCGGCGGCACGCTGGTGGGCAGCGAGCGGGTGGTCATGACCCCTGCCGCCAAGCAGCGGATGCGGTCGGAAACGGGTGCCGCGGCGGTGGACATGGAAAGCCACGCCATCGCCGCGGTCGCCCTGGCGTCATCCGTGCCCTTCCTGGTGGTGCGGGCGATTTCCGACCCGGCGGGAACGACGGTCCCCAAAGCAGCCCTGCGCGGCATGTCGCGCGACGGCCGTCGCCGCACCGGCGCGGTTGTCGCCGCCCTGCTGCGCCGCCCCGCCGAGCTGCCCGGTCTGATCCGTCTGCGCCGGGATTCGGCGCGCGGCCTCGCGGCCTTGCGCCGCGTCGCCGCGCTCGCCGGTCCCGGTTTCGGACTTGCCAAATCGACAAATTAACAAAGTTTGCTAGCAAAGATTGACATGATCGTTCCTGACCGTCATCGTGAAGGGTGACGGAGACCATGCCATGAATTTCAGTTTGACCCCGAGCCTGGAACAGTTCGTGCGGGAACGTGCCGCATCGGGCGATTACAACAACGCCAGCGAGGTCGTCCGGGAGGCCCTGCGCCTGCTCAAGCGAGTGGAGGAGCAGAGGCAGTTGAAAATGGAACGGTTGCGGGCCGCCGTCCGGCAGGGCGACGACGCAGTTGCCCGCGGCGACTTCACCGACCTGGATGCGGACCCGGACCTGGACGCCTTCTTTGCCGGCCTCTAGACGGATCCGTCTATCGGGTCCGGCGCAGCGCGACCTCGCCGGTATAGGTGCGTACACACTCGACCACTGGGGCGCGGTCCAAAAGCGGACATACCTGGACCTGATCAAGCAGGCATTGCGAACGGTGCGTGATATGCCCGGTCTGGGGGCGGCGCGCGACGACATCGCCCAGGGACTGCGGTGCCATGCCGTCGGCCGGCACGTGATCTTCTACCGCGAAATCGAATCGGACCTCGTGGTCGTCCGGATCCTGCATCAAAGCATGGACCCGACCCGCCACATGAAGCCGGAACGGGGTGGAGAGATTTAGGCTGCGTCGCTGCGCTCGCCGGGGCCTGGGTCGGGCCGGTTCAGGGTCTCGACCAAGTGCTCGAAGACGAACTCGGCCGGGCGCTGGCCGTCAAGCGGGATCTCCGGGGCCATGGGCTTCTCGGTGTCGAAGCCGCTGAGCGCCACCTTTAGGGCCTTCAAGGGGTGCGAGATGGTGTCGTTGACCGCCGTCGCCTCGTAGCCGCAGTGGACCATGCAGTCGGCGCACTTCTCGTAGTTGCCGGTGCCGTAGGCGTCCCAGTCTGTGTCCTCCATGAGCTCGCGGAACGATGCGGCATAGCCCTCGTTGAGCAGGTAGCACGGCCGCTGCCAGCCGAACACGTTGCGCGTCGGGTTGCCCCACGGCGTGCAAGGGTAGCTCTGGTTGCCGGCCAGGAAGTCCATGAACAGGGGCGACTGGTTGAAGGTCCACCTCTCCGCGCCGCGCCGGAAGACGTCGCGGAACAACTCCTTGGTGCGGCGGCGGTTGAGGAAGTGCTCCTGGTCGGGGGCGCGTTCGTAGGCGTAGCCGGGGGAGACCGTGATTCCTTCCACGTCCAGCTCGGTGGTGCAGAAATCGAAGAAGGCTGCCACCCGGTCGGGCGCCATGCCGTCGAACAGGGTGCAGTTGACGTTGACCCGGAAGCCGCGGGCGCGGGCGGCGCGGATGGCCGCGACGGCACGGAGGAAAACGCCTTCCTGGCACACCGCTTCGTCATGCTCCGCTTCCAGGCCGTCCAGGTGGACGGAGAAGGTGAGGTAGGGGCTGGGCCGGAACAGGTCCAGCTTCCGCTCCAGGAGCAGGCCGTTGGTGCACAGGTAGACGAACCTGCGCCGCGCAACGATGCCGTCAACGATCTGGTCGATCTCCTTGTGCAGCAGGGGCTCGCCGCCGGGGATGGAGACCACCGGGGCTCCGCACTCGTCCACCGCGTCCAGGCACTCCTGCACGCTGAGGCGGCGGTCGAGGATGGCGTCCGGGTAGTCGATCTTGCCGCAACCGGCGCAGGCCAGGTTGCAGCGGAACAAGGGCTCCAGCATCAGCACGAGGGGATAGCGCTCCACGCCGCGCAACCGCTTGCCGAGGATGTAGGCGCCGACCCGCACCTGCTGGATTAAGGGAACGCTCACCGGCCGTCTCCGCGCTCGCTACTCGGCCGCCGGCATCAGCTCGCGCGGAAGCTTGAACTGGGTGTGCTCCTTGACGCCGTCCATGGGCGTCACCTCGACCGTGCCGAAATCGCGCAGGCGGGCGATCAGCTCCCGGACCAGTTCCTCGGGCGCCGAGGCGCCGGCCGTGATGCCGACGGTCTCGATTCCATCGAGCCACGCCGCTTCGAGACCCTCTGCATCGTCGATCAAATAGCTGGGCACCCCCGTTTCCGTGCCGATCTCGCGCAGGCGGTTGGAGTTGGAGCTGTTGCGAGCCCCCACCACCAGCAGCAGGTCGACCTGCGCGGCCAGCTCCCGGACCGCCGCCTGGCGGTTCTGAGTGGCATAGCAGATGTCCTTGACGTCGGGGCCGACGATGGCCGGGAAACGCACCTTCAGGGCGTCGATGACCTCGCGGGTGTCGTCGACGCTCAGCGTGGTCTGGGTGACGTAGGCCACTGCCTCGGGGTTGCGCACCGCGAGCCGGGCCACGTCGTCGGCGGTGGTCACCAGATGGACTCCACCGGCGATGCGGCCCTGGGTCCCCTCGACCTCGGGGTGTCCCTGGTGGCCGATGAGGATGACCTCACGCCCCTTGCGGGAGTGATGCTGGCCCTCGTGGTGGACCTTGGACACCAGGGGGCAGGTGGCGTCGATCACCGGCAGGTCCCGTTGCTTGGCCTGGATCTCCACCGCCTCGGCGACGCCGTGGGCGCTGAACACGGTGACCGCGTCGTCCGGGATCTCGTCGATCTCCTCGACGAACACCGCGCCCTTGTCCCGCAGGGTATCCACCACGCGCTTGTTGTGGACGATCTCGTGGCGCACGTACACGGGCGGCCCGAAACGCTCCAGCGCCCGCTCGACGATATCGATCGCCCGTTCGACGCCGGCGCAGAAGCCGCGAGGCTGGGCGAGAAGCACTTGGAACGATCGTTCGGTTGCCATGGCACCCGATACCGCATTGCACAGATTGCGCTGCAAACATAGGGACCTTTGGCCGCCAGGGGAAGGGCCGTTGCGACCGGCTCGCGAACCGGTGAAGGCCACGCATCGTTGGACCCGCCGGCCGGTTCCGTGCAAGATCGGCCCGCACCGGACGGGGGGCGGACCATCGGAGACCGCGCGTGAGGATGTTGGTGACCGGGGCCACCGGGTTCGTCGGCTCGGCGGTGGCCCGGAGGCTGCTTGCCGCGGGGCACGTGGTGCGGGTGCTGGTGCGGCCAACGGGCGACCGCCGCAACCTCGATGGGTTGGTGGTGGAGACGGCCGAGGGCGACCTCACCGACCCGGCGTCGCTGCGGCGCGCCTGCGGCGACTGCGACGGCGTGTTCCATGTGGCTGCCGACTATCGCCTGTGGACCCGCGATCCGGACGCCATGTTCCGCGCCAACGTGGACGGCTCGCTTGATGTGGTGCGGGCCGCCGCCGAGGCGGGGGCACGGCGCGTCGTCTACACCAGCAGCGTCGCCACCCTGGGCGTGCCGGCGGGCGGCGGCTCCGGCGACGAGGACACCCCGGTCGCCTTCGCCGACATGATCGGCCCCTACAAGCAGTCCAAGTTCCGGGCCGAGGAGGCGGTGATGCGGCTGGTGGCCGAGGAGGGGGCGCCGGTGGTCATCGTCAACCCGTCCACCCCGGTGGGCCCGCGCGACGTCAAGCCGACCCCCACCGGGCGCATGATCGTCGAGGCCGCGGCCGGCCGCATGCCGGCCTACGTGGACACCGGCCTCAACATCGTCCACGTGGACGACGTGGCCGAGGGCCACCTGCTGGCCTTCGACAAGGGCACCATCGGCGAGCGCTACGTCCTCGGGGGCGAGAACATGACCCTGGGCGATATCCTGGCCGAAATCGCGGCCATCGTGGGGCGGCCGCCGCCGCGGGTGCGCCTGCCCCACGGGTTGGTCATGCCCATCGCCTACGTGGCGGAGGCGTGGACCCGCCTGAGCGGCGGCGACGAGCCCTTCGCCACCGCCGACGGGGTGCGCATGGCCAAGAAGAAGATGTTCTTCTCCAGCGCCAAGGCCGCGCGCGCCCTGGGTTACCGCTGGCGCCCGGCCCGCCAGGCACTGGTCGATGCCGTCGCCTGGTTCCGCGACAACGGGTTCCTTTCGTGAGTGAGGCTACCGGGAACCGATCGTGGTTGAGGGCGACAATCCTGGCCTTCATCGGAATGGCCGTGGCCGTCGCCATGTTCGCGTCCGTCGACGTGGCCGCGGTGGGCCGGGCCGTGGCGGCAGCCTCGGTCGTCGGCGACTTCACCGTCGGCCTGATGGTGCAGGTGGCGTTCACGGTACTTGGCGTGGCGGTGCTCGCCGCCGCCGCCCCGGCCGGCGCCGTGACCTGGGCCCTGGTCCTCATCGTGGCCGCCGCCTTCGTCAGCATGTCCAGTGACGAAGTACCGCAACGATTTCACGACGGACCCTTGAATCAGCCTTGAATCTTTCGTGAAACCGCCTATTCCTGGGCTCCGGCCGCGAACGGCGCGGCGACCCGGGAAGCGGAGCACACAGCACCATGAAAGCGTTGATGCTGGCGGCGGGCGTGGGGTCGCGCCTGTACGGCGACGACTACCGGCAGCCGCCCAAGTCGTTGCTGCGCTTCGCCGGCGCCACCCTGCTGGAGCGCCACATCCGGGTGCTGCAGTCGGTGGGGGTGGACGAGCTGGTGATGGTGCTCGGCTACCGCCACGACGAGATCCTGGCCGAGGTCCGCGCCATCGGCGCCCGTGACTACGTGCGCAGCCTCTACAATCCGCGTTTCCGCGGCGGTCCAATCCTGTCGTTCTGGACCGCCCGCGAGGTGCTGCGGGAGGGGGCGCCGGTGCTGTTCATGGACGCCGACGTGCTCTACGACCCGCGGCTCATCGAGCGGCTGGTGACGTCGACCCATGGCAACTGCTTCCTGCTCGACCAAGCCATCGAGCCGGGTGACGAGCCGGTCAAGCTGTGCCTGCGCGACGGTCTGCCGGTGGACTTCGGCAAGAAGGTGGAGGGGACCTTCGACATGATCGGGGAGTGGCCCGGCTTCCTCACCATGACCCCGGAGATCGCGGCCCGCATGGCCGATGCCGCCCAGGCCCTGGTGGACGAGGCGCGGATGGGCGTGACCTACGAGGTGGCCATGCGCGACGTGCTGGTCAGCGAGCCGCCGGGCACCTTCGGCGTCGAGGACATCACCGGCATCCCGTGGATCGAGATCGATTTCCCGGCCGACCTGCTGCGCGCCGAGAAGAAGATTCTCCCGCGCATCGTCGGTCCGGCGCACGACACCCACGACGCGGCGGCTCACCCAGCCCCGATGCGCGGCACCGGCCGGGTCGGCCACGGCTGATCAGCTCGTGCGGTCGACCTTTCGAAATTCGTGGGGCAAACCCCGACGGATTGGAAAATACTAAGCGTCAAATTTGCACTTTACTTGCTCGCCGAATATTTCTTTGAGCACGACTTTACCATTATCCTCCAATCTCTCGTATTTCATATCAATGGTTATTGGTGTGTCATCGTCTCCATAGTTTTGACGACGAGTATTGTCACACCGATATTTCTTGTCGTTTGATTCGTACGGAAAATTTGTAAAGGCGTGGTCAATCAATGTACTTTCAACTGGATCCAAGGCCTTTGGCGCACACTTTGCGTAAAATATCCTCGTCCTGCTCACGTCATTGACAATAAAACTGAAAAACTCTTTCAGATTATTGAGCTTTTCAAACATGTCGTCATTACGTGGATCATAGACATGTTCGCCGTCTTCGTCCCGAATAAGATAATGAAGCCCCAAGAAATTTAGATAATGCTGCCAAAGCCTATTCAAGAAAGTCTTGGATTGGCCCACATAGACGGTCGTGTGATTCGCGTAATGTTGGCATATGACGTAGATATGCGGTCCGACCAAATCCTTCTGGCCCTCCAGCCCAGGAAGATTGCCGACACCGATAGGGCCTTGCCAAATCAACGATACGATTGGTCGCGGACTCATTCTGTCAATCCGTCAACGTTGGCATCCGAACTTCGCGAGGCTTCGACCACGGCCTCGGCTGCCGTCCAGACGCCGGCTCAGGTGTCGTCGGACTCGGCGCCAGACTTCATGCCCAGTCTTGCGAGGACCGGCGCCGCCAAGGCAACGGCGACGACAAGGAGGGTGCCGAGGGCGAACATCCAGATGGGTGGCCCGTCGGACTCGCCGCCGCGGAAGGACATGCAACCCTCGCAGCCTTGGCCGTCGCCGAGCTGAGTGGCCACGAACCACAGGAACGCGAGAACCAGCACGATGCAGATGCCGCCCAGGACCCACCGCTTCAGCAGGGATGCCTGGGGGCCAAACTCCTTTGGCGGTTGAGTGCCGTCCAGGTTCTCCATCTTGGTCTCCGTCTCCGGCGGTTGGCGGACCCATGCTGGCCGACCTTTGGCGCGCCGTGCAAGATCAATTCGGCCGTGCCTCGGGGGACTCCGATCGTAGCCTTTCGGGCCCTGTGGGGACCTTGAAACGACCGCCATTCGGCCGTAGGTTTATAGAAGGCTAGACAAACACGGTGCTTTTCTACCATGAGCCTGAATATCAAAGCCCCGGAGGCCCATGCCCTGGCCGTGGAACTCGCGCGGCTGACCGGCGAAAGCATTACCAAGTGCGTGACCGAGGCCATCCGCGAGCGGCTGCAACGGGAGCGCCGGCACCGCGAGCGCGACGCCTTGGCCCGCGACCTGATGGAGATCGGACGGCGCTGCGCCGCCCACGGCCGCGCCGACACGCGGAGCCACGACGAGCTTCTGTACGACGACCGCGGCCTGCCGCGCTGACGGGGGCATCGATGGTGATCGACACCTCCGCCCTGTTGGCGATCCTGTTCGCCGAGCCCGACGGGCCGGCCTATGCGGCGGCCATCGCGGCGGCCGAGCGTCCGGTCATCTCGGCGGCGAACCTTCTCGAAACGGCCATCGTCATCGACAGCCAGCTCGGTGCCGCCGCCGGACGCCAGCTCGACGCGTTCGTCGATCGGGCGCGCTTGACGGTGGTGCCGGTGTCCCCGGAGCACGTGCGAATCGCGCGCCAAGCCTATCTCGATTACGGCAAAGGCCGCCACCGAGCCGCCCTGAACTTCGGTAACTGCTTCGCCTACGCGCTGGCCAAGGCCACCGGCGCGCCGCTGCTGTTCAAAGGGACGGACTTCTCCGCCACCGATCTCCCGGCGGCCCTCTAAGCCCGAACCGCCCAGGCGCCGGCGCCTACACCCGGAACACGTACTCCTTGTCCGGCTCGCGGTCGATGTCGGGGGGATAGGTCTTGTGCTTGTCGGCGTAGTACCGGGCCATGTGGTCGCCCTCGGAGGCCTTGTTGTAGGTGGCGAAGTAGATGCGCCGGGTCTGGTCGCTCATGTTGGGCTGGGAGCCGTGGGGCGCGTAGCAGTCGAAGAACACGATGTCGCCGGGCCTGGTCGGGCAGTCGACGAAGTCCATGCCCGCCATGTCCTCGTCGGTCAGCGGCTCCCATGAGCGGAACAGCCCGCGCCGGTGGTGGCCCGACACCATCTGCAGGCAGCCGTTCTCCGGCGTCGCCTCGTCGATGCACACCAGGGCGCTGACGAAGAACTCGGCGTAGGCGTCCCAGCCGGCCTGGGAATCCTGGTGGGGCTTGAAGCCGTCGCCGCCCGGCATCTTGAAGTTGATCTTCTCCTTGAACAGCACCGCCGGCTCGCCCATGAGCTGGCCCACGGGGCCCTCCAGCACCCGGCTCAGCTCGGCAAAGCCGTCGTGGAACGGCGACAGCTTCTCGATGCGGCAGATGAGGTCGGCGTCGTCGCCCTTGCGGCTTTTCTCGTGGAACACCCAGTGGCGGCCCGAGACCTCGGGCCAGGCGGCGATCTCTCGGGCCCAGGCGTCGACTCGGGTCATTTCGGCGGCGTCGAAGGCGCCGCGCACGACCAGATAGCCGGTGTCGCGGAAGGCCTCGATCTGCGGCTCGGTGAGCACGGGAGTGCGGAGCATGGCGGAACTGAAAACCCTTGTTCGGCCGCCGGCACGGCGACGCTTTTGTTGCACTTTCGTGTTGATATAATGACAGCCGCGTGAAACTAAACGACCTGCCGGTCCGCGTTCAACCCCGTCCTGCCCGCACCGCCATGACCACACCCCTCCGTCCCCTCGGCGCCGCCGAGCCCGCCGAAATCACCAAGGCCGCCCGCCTCGCCGCCCTGTTGCGGTCTCCGCGCCTCGAGTTCCTGATGGAGGCCCACGACGGCATGTCGGCCAAGATCGTCGAGGAGGCGGGGTTCAAGGGCATCTGGGCATCGGGGCTGTCCATCGCCACCGCCCTGGGGGTGCGCGACAACAACGAGGCGTCGTGGACCCAGGTGCTGGAGGTCCTGGAGTTCATGGCCGACGCCACCTCCATCCCCATCCTGGTGGACGGGGACACCGGCTGGGGCAACTTCAACAACGTGCGCCGGGCCGTGGCCAAACTGTGCCAGCGGGGCATCGGCGGCATCTGCATCGAGGACAAGCTGTTCCCCAAGACCAACTCGTTCATCGGCGAGGGCCAGCCCCTGGCCGACATCGACGAGTTCTGCGGCAAGATCAAGGCCGGCAAGGACAGCCAGACGGACCCCGACTTCTGCCTTGTGGCCCGCATCGAGGCGCTGATCTCGGGCTGGGGGCTGGACGAGGCCCTGCGCCGGGCCGAGGCCTACCACGCCGCCGGCGCCGACGCCCTGCTGATCCACTCCAAGATGCCCACCGCCGACGAGGTGCTGGCCTTCAAGGGTGCGTGGGGGGACCGGGCGCCGGTGGTCATCGTGCCCACCAAGTACCACACGACGCCCACCTCGGTGTTCCGCCAGGCCGGGTTCTCGGTGGCCATCTGGGCCAATCACAACCTGCGCGCCGCCATCACTGCCATGCGCGAGGTGTCGCGCCGCATCCAGCGCGAGGAGAGCCTGGTCGGCGTGGAGGGCCAGGTGGCCAGCGTCGGCGAGGTCTTCGAGCTGGCCGGCAACGACGAGCTGGCCGAGGCCGAGCGCCGCTACCTGCCGTCCTCGGGGCCGCCGGAGCGGCGCGCCGTGCTGCTGGCGGCGTCCCGCGGCGCCGCCCTGGGGCCGCTTACCGCCGACCGCCCCAAGTGCATGATCGACGTGCGCGGCGAGCCGCTGCTGCGCCGCCTCATCGCCACCCTGCGCGAGGGGGGCGTGGGCGAGGTCACCGTCGTCCGCGGCTACCGCAAGGAGATGATCAACCTGCCGTCCATCCGCACCGTGGACAACGACCTCTACGCGGTCACCGGCGAGGCGGCGAGCCTGGCCTGTGCCGCCGACCACCTGCAGGGCGATTGCGTCATCGCCTACGGCGACATCCTGTTCCGCCACCACTACCTGGACCAGCTGATGGCGGCCGACGGCGACGTCGTGGTGGCCGTGGATGCGTTGTGGCGCCAACGCGCGGTCAGCGGATCCGACCCGGTGCGCGACCTGGCGGTGTGCTCGCGGCCCTTCTCCGGCAGCTATTTGGACGACGACCCGGTCACCCTGGTGCGCATGGGCAACGACGTGCCCCCGGACCGCGCCCACGGCGAATGGGTGGGCCTGGCCCGCCTCAGCGACCGCGGCTGCGCGGCCGTGCGCGGCGTCATCGAGGCCATGGCCGCCGACGGGACCCTGCCCAAGGCCAGCCTGCTCGACCTGTTCAGCCGTCTGGCCGCGGGCGGCGAGACGACGGTGCGGGTGCTGTATGTGGCCGGCCAGTGGCTGGACGTGGACGACGCCGCCGACCTGGTGCACGCGGGCCAGTTCCTGTGATCGACGCCGACGCCTTTCTGGGGCCGGCGCGCGCCGCCGGCCTGCAGTTCTTCACCGGCGTGCCGTGCTCGTTCCTTACCCCCATCATCAACGGCACCCTCGGCGACCGGTCCCTGACCTACGTGGCCGCGGCCAGCGAGGGCGAGGCGGTGGCCATCGCCGCCGGCGCTTGGCTGACGGGCCGCGACAGCGTCGTCATGTGTCAGAATTCCGGTTTAGGAAACGCCGTTAACCCACTAACTTCTTTAAATTTTCCGTTCCGAATCCCGACGCTGTTGGTGGTCACCTGGCGGGGCGGCCCCGGCCTCGAGGACGAGCCCCAGCACGAGCTCATGGGGCAGATCACCCCGGCCCTGCTGGACACCATCCGGGTTCCCCACCGGCCGTTCCCCAAGGCCGCCGAAGACGTGGCCGGTGCCCTGTCCGAGGCCACGGAACGCATGCAGGACACCGGCCTGCCCTTCGCCTTCATCATGGAGAAGGGCGACGTGGCCGAGACCGCGCTGGACGCCCTGGCGCCCGGGCCGCGGCCGACCGGGGTTCGCCGGGACCTGGAGGAGGGTGGGGCCCCGCCGGCCCGCATGGCGGTGCTGGAGCGCCTGCTGGAGGCTCTGCCCGAGGCGGCGGCGGTGATCGCCACCACCGGCAAATGCGGCCGCGAGCTGTTCACCCTTGCCGACCGCCCGCAGCATCTCTATCAGGTGGGCTCCATGGGCTGTGCGGCGGGCATGGGGCTGGGCGTGGCGCTGGGGGTGGACCGCCCGGTGGTGGTGGTCGACGGCGACGGGGCGGCACTGATGAAAATGGGGACCCTGGCCACCATCGGCGCCTATGCGCCAAAGAACCTCCTCCACGTGGTGCTCGACAACGGCACCTACGATTCGACCGGCGGTCAGCCGACCGTGTCGGCGGCGGTGGACTTCGCCGGCGCCGCGCTCGCCTGCGGATACTCCCGGGCGGCGGTCTGCGATTCCGCGGACGGCTTCTCGTCGGCCGTGTCCGACGCCCTCGGCGCCGCCGGGCCGGCCCTGGTGCACATGCGCATCGCGCCCGGCTCCATGTCCGGGCTCGGCCGGCCGACGGTGCATCCGTCCGAGGTGGCGCGGCGCTTCCGGGCCTTCCTCGCCGACGGGGCGGCGCCGTGAGCCACAACACCTGGATTCACCGCTTGGCCCGCGTCGCCATCGTCCGCCCCCTGGCGGCGACGCCGGTGACCCCCAACCAGCTCACCACCCTGCGGCTGGCCGGCGGGCTGGCGGCGGCGGCCTTTCTGGCCACCGGCGCGGCCCCGTGGATCCACGTGGGCGGCGCCGTGTTCGTGGTGTCGATGGTGCTCGACCGGGCGGACGGCGAACTGGCCCGCGCCACCGGCCGCACGTCGGCCCGGGGCCACGTCTACGACCTGTGGGCCGACGCGTTGTCCAACGCCTTGGCCTTCGTCGGCCTCGGGATCGGCCTCGGAAGCAGCGAACTGGGGATGTGGGCCATCCCCATGGGCGTCCTGGCCGGCGGCGCCATTGCCGCGGTGCTGTGGATGACGGTCCGCATGGAGGCCCTGGGCGGCGAGCGGGCCGCCGAGCTGGGCAGCTTCGCCGGATTCGACCCGGACGACGCCGTGCTGGCGGTGCCGGTGGCGGTGTGGCTGGGCTGGTCCCTGCCGCTCCTGTGGGCGGCGACCATCGGCGCGCCGGCCTTCGCGCTGCTGTTCGCGGCGATCCTCTACCGGCGGCGCACCAGGGCCAGACGCCCCACGCTCCACAAGGTGTAGACCACGGCCCCGATGGCGGCGGCGACGAAGAAGGGCTCCAGCCAGCCGAGCCAGGTCACCGGCGCCAGCAGATAGATCCCGTCCTCCAGCTCGAAGCCGGCGAACCCGGGGTAGCCGACGGCGTCGCCTTCGGTGCCCTGCCTCCGCTTCTGGGCTCGGTCGATGCCGAGATTCAGGAACAGCGAGACGACGGCGGAGGCGGCGCCGGCCACCCCCAGGGCGATGGCCCACGGGCCCAGCGCGCCGTCGCGGAAGCCGATGCCGATGCAGAGGAACAGGGCGGCGTAGCTCAGTCCTCCGGCCCCGTAATCCAGGTAGTAGCCGACCCGCGAGGTGCGTCCGGTCTGCCGGGCCAGCTCGCCGTCCAGGTGGTCCATGAAGCGGGCGAGCACGAACAGGCCGGCGCCCCAGTTGGCGAGAACGGGATCGCCGACCGCCAGCAATCCGGCGCCGGTCAGGGCCAGGACGATGGTGAGCACGGTGACATGGTTGGGCGTCACCGGCGTGCCGGCGAGGGGCCGAACCAGGGTCCGGGCGATGCGTTGATCCCAGGGCGGCGCCTTCATGGTCCGAAGCCTACTCTCGACGGTGAGCGTCACTGTTGAGGTGAAGTGGACTCTGGCGTCACCTGTCCACCGCCCTTATCCGCCCGCTGTCGGGGTCCGATGAGAAGGCCGTGTAACCGAGGACTTGCGGTTCCGAGAGCGCCGTCCGGCTGAAAACCGGTGCATTGGTTCCGTTCGTATTTCGCGCCGATGGTGTCAGCAAGCCGTCCAGTTCGGCGGCGACGGCCTCCGCAGCGACGTGCTGACAGTGCGGATAGGCACTCTCGTCGGGATCGGCGAGAAAGGACCATTCGGAGGCCTGCAGGCGCAGGTCCCATGCTGTTCCCTGAAATCGGCAATGGAACCTTTCATAATAGACGGTCCTTGCCGCTGATCCACTTGCGAGCGCCGCTTTTGCGTACCAGTGGAACGTCTCCGCCTTCGCGGTCTCGAGCTCAAGCGAGCTATAGAAGATACGGAGACGACCATCCGAGAAGCGGGATTGGCGGGCTCGGGCTGTCTCCAGCACGGGCTTGCGCGCGAACGGGCCGTCCAAGAGGTCTTGGAGGTCGGACTTGGCGTGGATCGACTCGACGAAGGAGAGGATTTCCTCCTGGTCATCGGGATCGAAGTCCATGTCTTCGAGAAACTTGGCGTGCTTAGGTCGGTTCGCAAACCTGAAAACAGTTTCAGACACTTCCAGCGGGACGACTTGCTCAAGCACGATGTTACCGGCCCACCATCCACTCCACGAGTTGCCGAACAAGCAACATGTTTTCCATCGATCCTTCCAGAAGGAGCTGGATGGGAGTGTTGTTGTTCAGTTCGGGGCGCGGTTCCCGAAGCCACTCCCTTTCAACACGTTCGTCCCGGAACAACTGGTGCAGGGCCTCCCTAATTACGAAAACGTGGCGTATCCTGTCTTTGGCGTCCCGGGTTCGCAGGCTTGCGGCGCCGGACAAGAGTTCATGTGCCAGACGATCATCTTCGTACCCGAGCAGCTTTGCCGCGGCGCTGCGATCCAGTCCCCAAACTTCTAGAACTCTAGCGAAGAACCGGACGGGGGCCGTCACTCGGCCCGAAAAACTTCCCTCCTCTGGCAAAGGTAACGCGACAAATCGATTTCGAGCTTCGCTTCTCTCGGTCTCCCTTAAGGAGTCACGAACCGCTGTGGTGGCTCGATCTACATTTCCCGGACCCCTTGCCCAATCGGGGCCGATTCCGAGCTGTAGACCCTTTGAGCTGCGTGCCGGAGACCCTTCCACGGCGCTACTACTCTGCTCAAAGGGAACGAAGTGCGTGCTGGCCGCAAGCCACTCCTCTTCCCGCTGGACCTGTCCATTTGTGGGCATAGCTGATTTCTCGGTTGTCAGGCTATCGCGTTTCCGGTGGCTCGAACCCGAAGTGTCTCAGCAGTCCTAGATACTGGATTTCCATGTGTTCGGCCCTCTCATCAAGGTTGCTAAACTTGCCACCCGGCGCGTACAAGCCATTGCATGCGAAATATAGGTCGGCCGAGTTCGAAGCCGAAGGCTCAATACGGAAAGATACCGCCCATCGTTCTTCTTCGTTGTCGAAACTGGCCTCAATCGGGCAATTCAAGCTCGCGGCCCCCAATTGGCGGTAGGGGACGTTGGCAGACGCGTCGACCCATTTCTCTCGTAAATTCGCCGCCGCGGCGCCATCCAATCCACAGTTCAACCAGGAAGCTGTGCGAATAGCCGTGGTTTTCTCCCGCATGTCTGGAATAACTTCGGCGATGGCCTTTTCGCTCAAGTCCAGGCTTTCTTTTACTGATTTGACGTCGTCGCTCGTTTTTAGGTTTTGGAATCGACCAGTGAACTTATCAACTCTGAGTTCCAACTGCCCGTTGCCTCCAAAAATATTGACACGAACGAAGACGTCAGCAAAGGATAAACCAGGTTGGACCTGCAGGTCAGAGAGTTGAACGGAAAATCTCGGGCTCAATGCGTCATAAATAGATTCCAGTACTTTTGTCGTTTTTTGTGCGACGGAGAAAGCCGGCCTAATGAATACAGTTTCGAAAACTATATCCAGCCTGGTGACGCTAAATTCCATTTTAATTCTATATATTCCGGCTCATGCTGATTTCAGATTACGTCAGCTTTGGCATCAATGGAAGCGGAACCGTTAGAGTGATCTGGTTGGCTCGGCGGCACGACGCAGAACGCGGCCGGGTTGTTGGTGCGGTCTCGATTTGAAAAGGGTCGTGCGCCGAAGTTGTGTGTTCCCGATCGCCAGCGATATAAGCGCCGCACAAGAGGACTGTTGACCCCGTGACCGAAGCCGCCGCCAGGTTCCGCCGCTGGGTCGTCCGCTGGGTCGACCTGGTCCGGCGTGGCGCCGCCGCTGTTGTGCTGGCCGCGGTAACGGCCACCGTCGCCATCGGCGCCTACGTGGTCGACGCCGTGACCATCAACACCGACACCGAGGACATGTTGTCGGCGGAGCTGCCGTTCCGTCAGAACTCCCGCGCCCTGTCGGCGGCGTTTCCCCAGTTCTCGGACAACATCCTGGTGGTCATCGACGGGGCCACCGGGGACCTGGCCGACGATGCCGCGCGGCTCCTGGCAGCGCGGCTCAGGGAGCGCCCGGCCCTGTTCGGCGACGTCTATGATCCGGCCGGCGAGCCCTTCTTCCGCCGCCACGGGCTCCTCTACATGGATACCGACGCCCTGGAGGCGCTGGCCGACCGCCTGGCCGAGGCCCAACCGTTCCTCGGCGCGCTCCGGCGCGACCCCACGTTGCGCGGCCTGGCCGACATGCTGACCCTTGCGATCGACGAGATCCTGGTTGCGGATGAGGATCCGCCCATCGATGTTGCTCCCGTCCTGACTGCGATGGCCGAGGTGGCCGAGGCGCGAGCCGACGGCCGGTTCGCCCGCCTGTCGTGGCGCCAACTGATGACCGGCGGCGACGACGGCCGCCGCCTGATCCTGATCCAGCCGGTGCTGGACTTCGGCTCCCTGCAGCCTGCGGCCGAAGCCATCGCCGCCCTGCGCGGCCTGGTGGCCGAGCTGGGTCTCGACGAGGACGCCGGCGTCCGCGTGCGCCTGACCGGCTCGGCCGCCCTGGCCGAGGAGGAGCTGCTGAGCGTCCGCGACGGCCTGGGCCTGGCGGCGGTCCTGTCGCTCACGGTCGTCGTGACCCTGCTGCTGTTCGGGCTGGGGTCGCCGCGCCTGGCCCTGGCCATCGTGGCGACCCTGTTGGCGGGCCTGGTATGGACGGCGGGGTTCGCCGTCGCCGCCCTGGACAGCCTGAACCTGATCTCCGTCGCCTTCGCCGTCCTGTTCATCGGCCTCAGCGTCGATTTCGGCATCCATTTCGGACTGCGCTACAAGGAGGCGGTGGACCGCGGAGCCGACCACCGGAAGGGCCTGGCCGCCGCCGCCAAGGGCTCGGGCGGGGCGCTGACCCTGTGCGCCGTGGCCGCGGCCATCGGCTTCTTCGCGTTCCTGCCCACCGACTACAAGGGTCTGGCCGAGCTCGGGCTGATCGCCGGCACCGGCATGGTCATCGCCCTGATCACCAACACCACCGTGCTGCCGGCCATGCTCACCCTGATGCCCCTGCGGCCGTCGGCGCACCGGCACCGGGAGCCGGCCTGGCGCGGGGCCCGACAGGTGATCGGGGCGCGGGCCGTCCCCATCGCCTGGGGGGCCCTGGCGGTGGCCGCCGCCGCCGCCGTAACGGTGCCGCAGGCGCGCTTCGATTTCGATCCCCTGAACCTGAAGGACCCGGAGACCGAATCGGTCTCCACCCTGTTCGACCTGATGGCCGACCCGGAGACCAGTCCCTACACCATCACCGTGCTGGCCGGGGACATGGCCGCGGCCGAGGACATGGCGCGGCGCCTGGAGGATCTGGGCCCGGTGGACGGGGTGCGCACCATCGGCGACTACGTGCCCGCCAACCAGGACGGCAAGCTGGACATCATCGGGACCATGGCCCTGTACCTGGCGCCGGCCCTCGCCGCCCCGCCCAAGGAGCCGCCCGACATGGCGGCGCGCCGGGCCGCCCTTGACCGCCTCCGCGACCGGCTCGTCCGGCTCGCGGCGGGGCAGGGGGCCATGGCGGCGGCCCGTCGCCTCGCCGACGCGCTGCCGGCGGCGCCGACCGACGAAGTGCTGCGGGACCTGGAGACGGGGCTGCTGGCGGGCCTGCCGGGGCGCCTGGACGCGCTCGTGGAGGCCCTGGAGGCCGGGCCGGTCACCGTGGATGACCTGCCGGCGGGCCTGCGCGAGCGGCACGTGGCCACCGACGGCCGGGTCCGCGTCCAGGTGTTTCCCCGCGACGACCTGCGCGATCCCGACGCCCTGCGCCGGTTCGTCGAGGCGGTGCGCACGCAGGCGCCGGCGGCCACCGGATCGCCGGTGATCATCCTGGAGGCGGGCCGGGCCGTGGTGCGGGCGTTCGTCCAGGCCGCGGCCCTGGCCCTGGCCCTGATCGCGGTGCTGCTGGCGGCGTTGATGCGCCGCCCCCGGGACGTGCTGCTGGTGTTCGCGCCCTTGGGCCTGGCGGCCCTGTTGACGGTGGCCGTCTCGGTGCTGGTGGGCCTGCCGTTCAACTTCGCCAACGTCATCGTCCTGCCCCTGCTGTTCGGCCTGGGCGTGGCCAGCGGCATCCACCTGGTGGCCCGCGAGCGCGGCGAGGGCGACACCGGGCGGGTGCTGAGGACCAGCACGCCGCGGGCCGTGGTGCTGAGCGCGCTGACCACCATCGGCTCCTTCGGCAGCATGGCCCTGTCCAGCCACCCGGGCACGTCGAGCATGGGCGTGCTGCTGACAGCGGCCATCGGTCTCACCCTGGCCTGCACCCTGACCGTGCTGCCGGCGTTGATGGTGCTGTGGCCGCGGGTGCCGGCCGGTGACCGGTGAGCGGAAGCGGCGCGCCGTGCGCTGGCTGAAGGGCCTCTACCTGCTCCTCGGCCTGGGGCTGCTCGCGCTGGTCCTGCACGACGTGGATCTGGCCCAGGTGGCGGCGCGGGTCGGCCAGGTGGGGTGGGGCATCCTGGTGGTCCTGGGGCTCTACCTGCTGGCCTTCGTGTTCGATTCCCTGTCGTGGCTGCTGACCGTCGGCTCGCTGCCGGTGGACGGCCGGTGGCTGTACCGCCTGTGGAAGGTGCGCATGGTGGGCGAGGCCTTCAACGCCGTCATCCCCGCCGGCGGCATGGGCGGCGAGCCGGTCAAGGCGGTGCTGCTCAAGCGCCATTACGGCGTCGGCTACCGGGAGGGCACGGCGTCGCTGATCCTCGCCAAGACCATCAACCTGCTGGCTCTCATCGTCTTCCTGGGCGGCGGCTTCGCCTTCCTCATCGCCTCGCCGGCCATGCCGGCGTCCCTGAAGTCGGTGGCCGGGGCCGGCCTGACGGCCCTGGTGGTCGGCATCGGGCTGTTCTTCCTGGTGCAGCGGTTCAAGATCTCCTCGGCCACCGGAAGCCGCCTCAGCCGCTGGCGCATCGCCCGCCGCCTCGACGAGGTCCTGCACCTGATCCACGATGTGGACGAGCGCCTGGTGGCGTTCTACACCCGTCGCCGCGGGCGCTTCGCCGTGGCGGCGACCCTGGGCCTGATCAACTGGTTTCTGGGCGTGCTCGAGGTCTATGCCGCCATGGCCTTCCTGGGCCATCCGGTGTCGTTCACCGAGGCCTGGATGATCGAGGCGGTGGCGCAGCTCGTGCGTGCCGGCACCTTCTTCATCCCCATCAGCCTGGGCGCCCAGGAAGGGGGCTTCCTGATCGTGTGCACCGCCATCACCGGGTCGCCGACCCTGGGCGTGGCGGTGGCCGTGGTCCGCCGTTTCCGCGAGCTGGTGTGGATCCTGTCGGGCCTGGCCATGGGTGCCGGGTTCTCATGGCGGCCGGCAGCCGCGGAAAAGGAGTGACCGCCGTCAGCGCTCCCCGGTGAGCTCGGTGAATTTGCGGTCGAGGATGGCGATGAGCCCGTCGGCGCCCTCCTTGTCGAGGACGCGGCGGTATTCGGAGCGGCGCACGGCCAGCTCGCTGACGCTGTTGTCGAGCAGGATGTCGACGATGCGCCAGCTCCCGTCGCGGGTCTTCATCACGTAGGTGATGTCCACGGGGGCGTCGTCGGCCGGCACGATCCGCGTCGCCACCAGGATCGTGTTCTGCGGCCCCGGCCGCTCGGCCACGGTCTCGAAGGCTTCGCCCGAGTAGCCCTTGAAGCGGGAGGCATAGGTGCCGACGCTCATGCGCGTGAAGGCGGCGAGCAGGCGGTCTCTCTGATCCGCCTCGGCCTTGCGCCAGAAGGGCCCGGTGGCGACCCGGATCATGCGCTCCAGGTCGAACGCCCGGGTGACCGGGTCGGTCAACCGCTCGTACCGGCCCATGACGCCGAGGGTGTCGGCGGCTTTCATGACGGCGATCAGGGACTCGTGGAACCGCTCGACCACGGTGCGGGCGGACTCGGCGGCCGCGATCGGGGTGGCGGCGCCGGCCGCGGCGGCGATCATGGCGGCGACGGCGACGGCGAGGATGCGGCGGGACATGTCTGTCGATCCAACCTCCTCGGGTTTTACGGCCGGCAAGTGGGCGCGGCTACTGGGCGACGAGCTCGTCGGCCTTGCGGTTGAGGGCGTCGATCAGCCCCTCGACGCCCGATTCCTTCAACACCAGATTGTATTCGGACCGCCGCACGTTGAGTTCGCTGATGCCCTTGTCGACGACGACATCGATCAGGTACCAGCGGCCGTCGATCTTCTTGGCCACGTAGACGAAGTTGATCGGCGACTTGTCGGGGAACGTCATGTTCGATTCGACCAGGCGGGTGCGCTGCGGGCCGGGCCGCTCGCCCACCGGCTCGAACGCCTCGCCGCCATAGTCGTCGAACAGGGTGGCGACGGTGCTGACGCTCATGCGCCGGAAGGCGTCGATCAGGCGTCGGCGCTGATCGGCGTCGGCCTGCGCCCAGTGGGCGCCGGTGGCGATGCGCACCATCAGAGGCAGGTGGAAGGCCCGCTCGATGGGCGGCAAGAGGCGCTGGTAGCGCCCCGAGAAACCCAATGCCGCGGCCTCCTTCATGATCGCGATCAGGCTGTTCTGGAACTCTGCGACCACCACCGGCGGCGTACGATCGTCGCCCGCCGCGGGCCTGGCCGCGACCGCCACGATCAGCATCACCGCGACGGCGAACCATCGGCGCCTCCGAATCATCTCCCCGTAGCCCCCTCCCCGAATCCGCCGCCAAGAAAGTACGGCGTGCAGCCCCACCTGACAATGACAACCTTGGGGATGATCCGAAGCTGTTGCGCCGCGGCACCGATTGCCCACAAATCATTGGAACAACGCCAAATGACAGTTGCGGGAAACTGGAACTTCTCCTATCAAAGGGCGAAGGGCTTCGCGAACCTCGGCAATGGTCCGGGCTCGCGTTTTTTTCGTGCCGCCGAGGCGGCGACCACGTGGAGGGGTGTGTGCCCGGTCTTTCCGGTGTGACGGTCTGGGGAAGTGGCGTCCGCGCGCTGGCGGTGGCGGTGGCGGTCGCGGTGGCAGCCCCGGCGGTGGCCGGCGACTCCGAGGACGTGGACGTCGGCGGCCTGTTCGCCACCTACGAGGGCCAGTTCGCCGACGAGGAGGTGACGGCTGTCGTCGTGGTGCCGCTGCTGGCCCAGGCGGACGAGACCGAGCCCGAGGACGACGCCTACGACGAGGACGTCAACGACCCGTTCGAGCCTCTCAACCGGGCCTTCTTCTTTTTCAACGAGGCGGTCCAGACCTTGCTACTGCGGCCGGCCGCAGGCTTCTACCGGGCGCTGATCCCGCCGCCCATCCAGAACGCCCTGAGCAACGTGCTGGACAACCTGGAGACCCCGGTGATCCTGGCCAACGACCTGCTGCAGGGGGAGACGGATCGGGCCTGGCAAACCACCCAGCGCTTTTTCATCAACACCACCTGGGGAATCGGCGGCATCTTCGACCGGGCCGAGGAGATGGGCATTCCCCGACACGAAGAGGACTTCGGCCAGACCCTCGCCGTTTGGGGCGTGGGCGAGGGGTTCTACCTGGTGCTGCCCGTGTTCGGCCCGTCCAATCCCCGCGACGCGGTGGGCAAGCTGGTGGTGGACCGCTACATGGACCCCCTCGACTTGTGGCTGGACAACACCGACCGCGACGCCGTGGTGTGGTCGCGGCTGGTGCTCGAAGGCATCGTCGAGTACGAAGGCGTGATGGACGAGCTGGACAAGGTCAAGAAGACCTCCATAGACTACTACGCGGCCATCCGCAGCATGTTCCGCCAACGGCGCAAGTCCGAGATCAACAACGGCGAATCCCTCGACCTGCCGCCCATCCCCGACCTCAGCATCTTCGAGGACGAGCCGGAGACCCAGCCGGCCAGCATCGACCAGCCCCGCAGTTTCCCGGGCAACTGACGTCAGGGGCAATTAGCCTTTCCAAACAGACCATTGAGGTTTTTTATTCAGGATGTGCCTCAGTTATGTGGCGTAATTGCTTGTTGTAAAATACCCATCTTAGAAAACCATTGATGTCGGTTGGGTATTGTGCCATATTCGAATCGGGTTCGGCGGCCGAGGACGGCGCCGGTCCCGGGACGGACCCGACCGGAGGTGGGTCCAGACGGCATATTGCTTCTGTTGGAGGATATGACCCATGCGTGCATGTCGTTTCCCTTGTTTCTGAGTGAACGTCGACGGGGTGTTCCGTACGGCTGTCCGCGTCAGATTGCCGGCGCGTGGCGGCGGATGCATCCGGTCGGAGGGGCGCGCGTGCCGACGCATGACGATGAGGAGAATTGATGACCATGACAGCCATCAACCTGCCTGCGGTTCCTGTGGAAAGCGGCCTGACGGCGTATTTCCAGGAGATCTGGAAGTATCCGATCCTGGAGCCGGAGGAGGAGTTCATGCTGGCCACGCGGTGGCGTGACCACGGCGACGTGGACGCCGCCCATCAGTTGGTGACCAGCCACCTGCGGCTGGTGGCCAAGATCGCCATGGGGTATCGCGGCTACGGCCTGCCCCTGTCCGACCTGGTGTCGGAAGGCAACGTCGGCTTGATGAAGGCGGTGAAGAAGTTCGAGCCCGAGCGGGGATTCCGCCTGGCCACCTACGCCATGTGGTGGATCCGCGCGGCCATCACCGAGTACGTGCTGCGCTCGTGGTCGATGGTCAAGATGGGCACCGTCGCCGCCCAGAAGAAGCTGTTCTTCAGCCTGCGCCGCATCAAGGCCAACCTGGGCATCACCGAGACCGGCGACCTGCTGCCCGAGCAGGCGGCGCACCTGGCCCGGGAACTGGACGTCAGCGAGACCGACGTCATCGACATGAACCGTCGGCTGGCGGCGCGGGACGTGTCCCTCAACGCGCCGCTTTCCCAGGACGAATCGGTGGAGTTCCAGGACACCCTGGTGGACGAGGGGCCGACGCCGGAGGCCCTGGCCGCCGAAGGCCAGGAACTGGCGCTCAGGCGTGAGCTTCTGGACCGGGCATTGGGTACGCTGCCCGATCGGGAGCGCCACATCTTCGTCGAGCGGCGTCTCAAGGACGACCCCGTGACCCTGGAGGAGCTGGGCGACATCTACGGCATCAGCCGCGAGCGGGTGCGCCAGTTGGAGGTGCGCGCCTTCGACAAGGTCAAGGCGGCGATGCTGGCGGCCGGCGCCGACTGACCGTCCGCGCCGCGGTGAACCGCCGCCCTCTTGCCGGGGGCGGCCAACCGCGCTAAGCCTCGGTTCATGATTGTCCTGTTCACGGACTTCGGGCTGGCCGGCCCCTACGTCGGCCAGATGCAGGCGGTCCTGCGGCGCGAGGCGCCCCGCGTCGAGGTGATCAGCCTGTTCGCCGACGCCCCCGCCCACAACCCCCGGGCGGCGGCCTATCTGCTGCCCGCCTACACCCACGAGTTCCCGCGCGGCACCGTGTTCCTGTGCGTCGTCGACCCCGGGGTCGGGGGCGAGCGGGCGCCCGGTGTGCTCAGCGTCGACGGCCGGTGGTACGTGGGCCCGGACAACGGCCTGTTCGAGATGGTGATCCGGCGGGCCCGTGACGGTGCACGATGGTGGGAGATCACCTGGCGCCCCGAGCGCCTGTCGCGCACCTTCCATGGGCGCGACCTGTTCGCGCCCCTGGCCGCCCGGGTCGCCCACGACGAGCAGCCCGAAGGCTTCGAGCGCCCGGTGGACGACGTGCGCCGGCTCGACTGGCCGGACGACCTGCATGAGGTGATCTACATCGACGGCTTCGGCAACGCGGTCACCGGAATGCGGTTCTCGGAGGCGCCGCCGACGGCGGCCGTGCGCGTCGGCGGCGCGACCCTGACCCGGGCCGAAACGTTCTCCGAGGTGCCCCCCGGCCACGCGTTCTGGTACGAGAACGCCAACGGCCTGGTGGAGATCGCCGTCAACCGCGGCCGCGCCGACCAGCAGCTCGAATTAAACGTTGGCACCCCGATCGATTTTGTGGAAGTGTGACCTTCATCACAGTTCCATACCCATATTCATCATATCTTAAGCGATTGAGGGCACAGAGGGAGCTGCGCTGATGCATCCGTCACGGCGGTGTCGTCCGGCCGGGAAAGGATGCGTCACGCCGGCGTTTCGGCGGAGCGGGAGTAATGATCTTTAGGGTCCGATTTTGGGGGGTGCGGGGGAGCATCGCCTGCCCTTCGCCCAACCATGTCCGATATGGGGGGAACACGAGCTGTATCGAAGTGGGCGTCGGCGAGCACCGTTTCGTCCTCGACGCCGGGACCGGCATCCGTCAAGTGGGCAAGGGTTTCCTGGAGCGCGACATCCGCACCGCCCACCTGCTGCTCACCCACACCCACTGGGACCACATCAACGGCTTCCCCTTCTTCACCCCGGCCTACAACCCCAACTGCGCCATCCACATCATGGCCGGCCACCTGAAGGAGGCCGGCGGCGTCCAGGGGGTGCTGTCCACCCAGATGAACAACCCCATGTTCCCGGTGCCCCTGGAGGCCATGCAGGCCACGCTCCGGTTCGAGGACTTCGAGGCCGGCGACACGTTCCAGCTCTATCCCGACGTCCGCATCGTAACGACGCCGCTGAACCACCCCAACGGGGCCACCGGATACCGCATCGAGCACGGCGGCAAGGCGGCGTGTTACGTCACCGACACCGAGCACGTCGAGGGCGAGCCCGATCAGAACATCCTCGGCCTGATCGAGGGCGCCGAGTTGATGATCTACGACTGTACCTACACGGAGGACGAGTACCCGGCCCATCGGGGCTGGGGCCACTCCACGTGGAACGAGGGCATGCGCCTGTGCCGGATGGCCGGCTGCAAGCACCTGATCATCTTCCACCACGAGCCCGACCACGACGATACCTTCATGGCCAAGCTCGAGGCCGAGGCCAAGGCGACCTGGGACGGTTGCGTGGTTGCCCGCGAAGGCATGCACCTCAAGCTGGACAGCGGTGGCATGGAGGTGATCATGCCCGACGAGCCCTTCGCCGACGTATTGAAGTGACGGCGCCGAACGAGCCGTTCACCGGCTGACCAAAAACGATTTCCTGCTTCGACGTTCAGCATTGTACCGCCGCGCGGGCTTTCCGACGTGCGATGACGGCGCTTCGCGAGTCGGCTCGAAGGCGCGCGGGTATCAGCGGGTCGTACGCACGCCCTGGCCGCGCGGCATGAAGTCGGGGGTCCGCGGCGCGCGCTCTGCGTCGCCGGACACGAACTCCTCGATCCCCATGAAGCGCATCTGCTCCTCCCGTTCCTCGAGGGACATGGGGTAGGCGCGCACCACCACGCGGCGGTTCTCGGCCTGGTTATCGGGGATCGGCGCCCCGTCGGCCGTGCGGTTGGGCACCTTGGGGCGGGTCTCGGCAAAGCCGGCGGCCTTGAGGCGGCTCGGCTCGATGCCCTGGGAGATGAAGAAGCGGACCACCCGCGTCGCGCGCCCGGACGACAGCTCCCAGTTGGAGGGGAACTGGAAGGTGCTGATGGGGTCGTCGTCGGTGTGGCCTTCCACCTCGATGACGTAGTTGCGGTAGCGCGGCGCCGACAGGGCCTGCGCCATCTTGGCCAGCACCGGAAAGGCCTCGTCGCGGATGTCCGCCGAGCCCGGCTTGTAGAAGGCCGAGCTGGCCAGTTCGAGCACGATGCCCTTTTCGTCGGTGTCCACCTCCACCACCTCGTCGGCCTCCAGGGTGTAGACCACGTCCTGAAGGTCGATCTTGAGGAGCTCGGTGGGACTGGCCTGATGGTCCTGCTTGCCGATCTCCTCGCTGATCCCCGCCGCCACCTTTTCGTAGAGCGGGATGTCGATCTTGGAGAACGAGACCAGCATGACGAAGAACGCCATCAGCAGGGTGATGGCGTCGGCGTAGGTGACCAGCCAGTCCTCGGGTTCGTCCTCGGGCGGTTTCTTCTTCCAGTTGGGCGCGGCCATCGGTCCCGTGTCCTCGTCGCCTCGTCCGGGCGGCTACCGTTTCATCTTGTCGATGTTGAAGTGGATGGAGGGATCCAGGTAGCTGTTCATCTTGTCCTGGATGTAGCGGGGACTCTTGCGGTCCGCCAGCAGCGCCAGCCCCTCGGCCACGAGGTAGTTGCGGAATCGCACGATCTCCTCGCGCTGCAGAATCTTGCTCGCCGCCGGCAGGTAGACCAGGCGGGCGAACAGCACGCCGTACAGCGTGGTCAGCAGGGCCACCGCCAGGCCCGGACCGAGCTGGGTCGGGTCCTCGCCCATCTTGCCCAGCATGATGATCAGGCCGACCAGGGTGCCGATCATGCCGAACGCCGGCGAGGCGGCGCCCATGGCCTTGAGGATGGCCACCTGCACGGTGTTGCGCACGAAGGTGGTCTCGATGGTGTTGGTCATGATCTCGCGGACTTCCTCGCCGTTGTAGCCGCTGACCACCATGTCGATGCCGAAGCGCAGGAAGCGGTCGCCGCGCACCGCCTTCTTGGATTCGGTCTCCAGGGCCGGGATGCCGCTCTTCTGCACCGTGTAGGCCCAGCGGATGACCCGCCCGACCTCGGACTTGAGCACATTGCGGCTGACCTTGGGCGAGAACACGATGCGCCAGATCAGCTTCAGCGACAGCAGGACGTACCGTGGCTCGTACGAGATGAAGGTCGCCGCCATGGTGCCGCCGACGACCATGATGAAGCTGGGCAGGCTGAGGAAGACCCAGTAGTTGTCGGTGCTGTAGATGATCGCTCCGACGAACAACGCGAAGGCGGCCACCACGCCGAGAATCGTCGCAATGGACATCCGTCACCCTGCTCCTCGCAGCCGCTTCCCCCGGGCCCGGCCGGCACCACCGCGACAGCGCTCCGGCCCACATGGCCGCGTGTCACCCGGTCGGTGTGCCGGGATCAACCCACACCCCAAGTGTTATACAGCAAGGATTGAAAAATAATAAGTTCTTGAAATGCCGTCGGCACGCCGGGATCAGCGCTCGCGGAACGCCTCGTGGCGCATCTTGAGCACCGGCCGGATCAGATAGTCGGTGACCGACTTCTCGCCGGTGTGGATGTCGACCGTGGCCTGCATGCCGGGCGTGATGGGCAGCCGCCCTACCTCGTCGCCCAAGTAGGTCTTGTCGGTCTCGACGACGACCCGGAAGTAGGGCGCGCCGGTGTTGGGGTCGGTGCTCGAATCGGGAGCGACCAGGATGACCTCGCCGTCGAGGCCGCCGTAGCGGACGAAATCGTAGGTGGTCACCTTGACCACGGCCTCCTGGCCCACCTGGACGTAGCCGCGGTCGGTGGGGTTGAGCTTGGCCTCGACGACCAGGCGGTCGCCGGTGGGCACGATCTCCATGATCGCCTCGCCGGGCGAGATCACGCCGCCGATGGTGTTGAAGCGCAGGTTCTTGACCACGCCGTCGATGGGACTCTTGATCTCGGCCCGCACCCGCTGCTCGGTGGCCTCGGCCAGCAGCTCCTCGATCTGGGCGATGGCCTGCTGGGTCTTGCCCAGCTCCTCCTGGGCCTCGCGGCGGAAACGGATCTCGCCCTCGCGCACCCGCTCCCGCGCCTCGGCCACGGCGGCCTGAGCCCGCGGGATGCTCGACACCAGGCCCTGCAGCTCGCCCTCCAGGTCCTCCACCTCGGCTTCCAGTTGCAGGTGCTCCATGCGCGGCACCAGCCCGTCGGCCAGCAGCGAGGCCGAAAGCTTCAGCCGTTCGCGGGCCAGCTCGAGGTTTTTCTCGACGGAGCGCTTGCGCGACCCCAGCTCCTCGGTCTCCAGCTCCTTCTGCCGCACCTGGCCGCGCAGCACGCCGAGCGTGCTGGTCAGCTCCCGCTTGCGCGCGTCGAACGCCTTGCGTTCGGCGGCGGCCTGGGGGGGACGGCGGGCGGCCACGTCCTCCGGCAGGGACAACGCCTTGCCGCTGGCCTCGGCCCGCAGCCGCGCCCGTGCCAGTAGGCGGCCGTCGAGGCGCACCTGGAGCTCCTCGCGGTTGACTCCCGAAGTGGCCAGGTCGAGCTGGATCAGGGGGTCGCCGGCGGCGACCACGTCGCCCTCGGCCACGTGGATGGCCTCGACGATGCCGCCCTCCAGGTGCTGGATGACCTTCAACCGCCCGCTCGGCACCACCTCGCCGGTGGCTACCGAAACCTCGTCGAGTTCGACGAAGTTGGCCCACACCACCAGGAGGGCGAGCAGGATCATGACCGGCCACGCCAGCAGCCGCCAGGTGGGCAGCGGATGGCGGGTCATCAGGTCGTCGAGGGGATTGGTCGGTGGCGTCTCGGGCGCCGGTGCGGCGGTTTGGGTAGTCATTTGCTGCCATCCATTCCGGCCGCCGCCGGGGAGGCCGCTGCCGCCGCGGCGGCGGGCGCGGCGGCCGCCGGGGCCGTTGCCGGGGCCGCCGACGAAGCGGCCCCGGCCGGCGCCTTGGGAGGCGTCGGCGTGCGGCGGTCGGCCTGTTGCCGCCGTTCGCCCTCCGGCGGCGGGACGCCGTCGGGGTTGCTCCGGCGGTCGCCCTCGCGGCGGTCACCCTGGCGGCGCTCGTTGGAATCGGCGCGCGGCCGCTGGGAGCCGAACAGGCGCGGCAGGATCTCGTTGGCCGGGCCGGCGAGGGCGATCTTGCCTTTGTCCAGCGCCACCAGGTCGTGGCAGATGGACAGCAGGGCCGGGCTGTGGGTCACCATGACCACCGTGCGCTCCTTGGCGATGTCGATCAGGGTCTTGCGCAGCTCGTTCTCGGCCTGCCGGTCCAGGCTCGACGACGGCTCGTCCAACAGCAGCACCGGCGGGTCGCCGACCAGGGCCCGGGCGATGGCGATGCGCTGGCGTTGCCCGCCCGACAGCCGCTGGCCGGCCTCGCCGATGTCGCTGCCGTAGCCGTCCGGAAGGTCGATGATGAAGCGGTGGACGCCGGCCGCGGTGGCGGCGCGGATGATGTCGTCGTCGCTGGCCTCGGGCATGCGGTGGGCGATGTTGTCGCGCAGGCTGCCGGCGAACAGCACGCACTCCTGGGGCACGTAGCCCATCCACGTGGCCAGTTGCCCGCGGGAGAACTGGGCGAGGTCGGCGCCGTCCAGCAGCACCCGGCCCTTGGTCGGCCCGTACAGCCCCTGGATCAGCTTTAGCAGGGTCGTCTTGCCGCTGCCGTTGCGGCCGACCAGGGCGTGGATGCCGCCGGCCGGGATGGTCATGCGCACGTTGTCGACCACCAGGGGCAGGTCCTCGGCATAGGTGAACGAGACGTCCTCGACCTCGATCTCGCCCTTCGGCCGACCCATCTCGATCTCGCTCACCTGCCGTTCCTCGGGAGCGTCGAACAGCTCGCCGAGGCGGGCCACGGCTTCACGGAAACTGGAGTAGGTGCGCCACTGGGCGACGAGCTGGTTGAGGGGGCCGAGCAGGCGGCCGCTCAGCATGTTGGTGGCGATCAGCGCGCCGATGGTCAGTTGCTGATTGATGATGGCGACGGCGCCGACGGTGGTCAGCGCCAGCGACGACACCATGGTCAGCGAGGTGCCCAGGTTGGAATAGCCGTCGGTGCGGGCGCCGCGCAGGATGGCCTGTTCGATGTTGTCGGCGTGCTTGGCTTCCCACACCGGACGCATGGCCCGGTCCAGGGCCAGGGCCTTGATGGTGGTGCGGCCGGTGATCATCTCGGCGACCAGGGCATCGCGGGAACTGGTCGAATTGCGTTCCGCCCGGTTGGCCGCCGCCATCACGTTGCCGGAGCGCCAGGCGACGAACATGAACACCGGCAGGATGATCAGCAGCACCCAGGCGATGGGGGCGGCGATGAGAAAGACCAGCACCAGGAACAGCACCACGAAGGGCAGGTCGGCGATGAGCAGGGCCGACGCCCCGGACAGGGTGTTGCGGACCACGTCCACGTCGCGGAACAGGGACTGCCAGTGGGCCGCCGGCTTGCCTTCCAGCACGTGCAGCGGCAAGGCCACCACCTTGTCGAACAGGCGCCGCCCGATCAGCACGTCGACGCGCAACGCCACCGTCTGCATGACCCGCGCCCGCGCCTGGCGCAGGACGTAGTCGAACACCAGCACCAGGATCATGCCCACCACCAGCCCCTGCAGGGTGCTGATGCCGGCATGAAACACGACCCGGTCGTAGACCTGCAGCACGAACACCGGCACCGCCAGCGCCAGCAGGTTGACGAACAGCGACATGACGACCACTTCGCGGAACGTCGGTGCGAGGGGCTTGAGGAAGGTTTGGAGCCAGGCGCGGGGGGAGGGAGCACTCATCAAACGAAATCGACCGATCCAACGGCATCGGTCGGCCGTTCGGTTGCCGGATTCCGCCCGACTATACGCGGCGCCGCGCGGGGTGGCCAGAGAATGATTGTAGTTCGCCCGGTGCCGGGGGCCGGCCAATTACGGCTTGACCGGGTCGGCCGCTGGCGGTCAAGCTAATGCGAACGCGGGAGTGTGCCATGAGCAGCGACGGTCAGGACGCGGCGGCCGCCCTGCGGACCGCCGAGGCGAGCCCGGCCTCCGAGCCGGAAAAGCCGTCCCCGTCGGCCGGCCTGTTCGGCCGTTTCCGCCGGGGCGGCAAGGGTGGCGGCAAGCGGCCCAGCCGCAAGGCCTGGTGGCGCGGCGCCTTCAGCCTGGACCGGGTTCTCGGCCTGCTGCTCCTGATCATGTTCATGGTCCTCTACGTCACCGACCCCTATCCGGTCGAGCTGTTGCGGGTGAAGACCTTCGACGTCTATCAGAAGGTCAAGCCGCGCGAGGTCACCCACCGGCCGGTCACCATCATCGACCTGGACGAGGAAAGCCTGGCCGAGGTCGGGCAATGGCCATGGCCGCGCAACATCGTCGGCCAGATGGTGCAGAACCTGATGCAGATGGGCGCCGTGCTGGTGGCCTTCGACGTCGTGTTTCCCGAACCCGACCGGATGAATCCGGAAGACATCGCGGAGTCCGTCTACGGCCTCGACGACGAGACCAAGGAGAAGCTGAGGAGCCTGCCCAGCAACGACGAGTTCTTCGCCAAGGTGGTCAAGGGCAGCCGCGTGGTGCTGGGCCAGGCCGGCTACTGGGAGGCCCTGGAATCCCAGAGCGAGCCGCCGGTCAAGCGCACGGTGGCCCTCAAGGGGCCCAAGCCGCAACGGTACCTGCCCACCTTCCAGGCCCTGGTGCGCAACGTCCGGGTGTTCGAGAAGGAGGCCACCGGCCACGGCATCTTCTCCCTGGTGCCCGAGCCCGACGGCATCGTGCGCCGGGTGCCGTCCCTGTTCGTCTTCAACGAAGACCTCTATCCGTCCTTGAGCGTGGAGATGCTGCGGGTGGCCACCGGGCGCTCCAACATCCTGGTGGAGACCAATGCGGCCGGGGTCAACGCCATCGGCATCGCCCGCGGCCTCAAGATCCCCACCGACCGCAACGGCCGTGTGTGGCCCTATTTCTCCAAGTCCGACAAGGAGAAGTACGTGCCCGCCCGCGACGTCCTGGCCGGCACCGCGGACCCGGCCAAGATCAAGGGCAAGCTGACCATCCTCGGCACCTCCGCCGTCGGGCTGCTGGATATCCGGGCCACGCCGGTGGACCGGGTCATCCCCGGGGTCGAGGTCCATGCCCAGCTCATCGAGGCCGCGGTCACCGGCGCCTACCTGGCGCGGCCCAACTTCATCGACGCCGCCGAACTGACCTTCCTCATGGTCGGCGGCCTTTTGATGATCTGGCTGGTGCCGCGCATCGGGGCCAAGTGGACCATGCTCCTGTTCTTCCTGTCGGCGGGCGGCGCCGGGGCCACTTCGTGGTACCTGTTCGCCGAGCAGCGCATCATGTTCGACGCCGTCTACGCCATCCTGTGCATCCTGCTGCTCTACACCTTCCTTACCTACATGAACTACGCCAAGGAAGAGGCGGCGAAACGCCAGGTGCGCACGGCCTTCGGCCACTACCTGGCGCCGGCCATGGTGGAGAAGCTGGCCGAGGAGCCGGACCAGCTCAAGCTGGGCGGCGAGACCCGCAACATGACCATGCTGTTCTGCGACGTGCGCGGCTTCACCACCATCTCCGAGCAGTTCGACGCCGAAGGCCTGACCCGGCTCATCAACAAGCTTCTGACGCCGCTGACCAAGGTCATCCTCGACCGCCACGGCACCGTGGACAAGTACATGGGCGACTGCATCATGGCCTTCTGGAATGCGCCCCTGGATGACGAGAATCATGCCCGCCACGCCTGCATCTCGGCGTTGGTCATGAACGCCGAGATGGAGCCCCTCAACCAGCGCATCGAGGCCGAGGCCGAGGCGGAAGGCCGCAAACACATCCCCCTGAAGATCGGCATCGGCGTCAACTCGGGCGACGTGGTGGTCGGCAACATGGGGTCGGACCAGCGCTTCGACTACTCGGTGCTGGGTGACAACGTGAACCTGGCCTCGCGCCTCGAGGGCCAGTGCAAGACCTACGCGGTGGACCTGGTCGTCGGCGAGAACACCTATGTGCAGTGCACGGACCTGGCCGCCTTGGAGCTCGACCTGATCAAGGTGAAGGGCAAGACCGAGGCGGTGCGTATCTACACCGTGGTCGGCGACGAGCAGGTGGCCCAGGGCAACGCCTTCAAGGCCCTGAAGAGCGCCCACGAGGAGATGCTGGCCGCCTACCGGGCGATGGACTGGGACGGCGCCATGAAGAGCCTGGAGGCGTGTCGGGGCCTGGTCAACGACTTCAACCTGTCCGGCTTCTACGACGTCTGCGCCGAACGCATCGCCGAATACAAGATCGACCCGCCGTCCACGCCCTGGGACGGCGTCTACGTGGCGACCAGCAAGTAAGGCAGCGGCGCGGCGTCTAACGCGGTCCGAACCCCTGGGGGGTGGCCCGACGCGGCGGCGGCGGCACCCGGCGGCTGGTGACGCCCTCGATGTTCTTGGCCAGCACCCAGCCAGGCCATTCGTCCTTGTTGGTCGGGGTCACGCGGTATACCAGGCCGTCGATGCCGACCCAGTCGATCTTGGCGGTATAGGCCCGCCCAGCGACGCCGCGCACGGTCACCACGTCACCGATGTTGTACATCATTGGTTACCTCGCGGTCCGTAGGCCGCAATCGTAGCGATCCGACGTGACCGGTTTACGGCCCCAACGTTAATTTTTCTTGACGGCGGACCGCTGTCGGTTTCCCGTTATGGGGTGGCGAAGCGACGGCGCTCGTCGCCGGTATCGGTATCGGGCCGGACGTAAAATGGCCCAACGGTGGGGGCGCCGGCCACGGGAGGCGACCGTGTTTGAACCATCGGCCGACATCGCATCCGCCGCACCGCGAGGCGGGTTCGAGCCGGGGTACGTGGCCCTCTTCCGTTCGGGAGAGTTGGCCGAGCGGGCTCGGCTTGCCCGCGAGCGCCTGAGCGATTGCGACCTCTGCGCCCGGTACTGCCACGTCGACCGCACCACCGGTATGGAGGGCGCCGTCTGCCGCACCGGCGAGAAGGCGGTGGTCAGCTCCTTCGCCCCCCACCACGGTGAGGAGGCGCCCCTCAGCGGCCGCCGCGGCTCCGGCACCATCTTCTTTTCGTGGTGCAACCTGCGCTGCCTCTATTGCCAGAACTGGGACATCAGCTGGCAGGGCCACGGCATCGAGGTCGGGCCCGACGAACTGGCGGGCATGATGCTGGCCCTGCAGGACCGGGGCTGCCACAACATCAACTTCGTCAGCCCCAGCCACGTGGTGGCGCAGATCATCGAGGCCCTGGTGCCTGCGGCCGCCGCCGGCCTGCGGCTGCCGCTGGTCTACAACACCGGCGGCTACGACAGTCCGGAGGCGTTGGCGCTGCTGGACGGCATCGTCGACATCTACATGCCCGACGCCAAGTACGCGGACCCCGAGGTGGCCCGCAAGTATTCCAAGGTGCGCGACTACGTGGTGGTCAACCAGGCGGCGCTGAAGGAGATGCACCGGCAGGTGGGCGACCTGTCGGTCGACGATTACGGCATCGCCCGGCGGGGGGTGCTGCTGCGTCATTTGGTGCTGCCCGACGGTTTGGCCGGGACCCGCGAGGTGTTGCGGTTCGTGGCCGAGGCCCTGTCGCCCCGCACCTATATCAACATCATGGCCCAGTACCGCCCGTGCTATCGGGCCGGCGAGTTCCCCGAGCTGGGCCGGCGGCCGAGCGCGGTCGAGGTCCGGGAGGCCGTCGCCGCAGCGAAGGGCCTGGGCCTCCAACGCCTGGACGACCGGTCGGCGGTCCCTTGGGTATGACGGGGGAGGGGTCGATGCCTGTCATAGAGGATTCGCCGAGGTGTCATGGCAGTGTCGTGGGGGTGGCGTAGACTGTGTCACGAGACGTGCGTAAGACACCCGGGGAGATGACGATGTTGCGACGGCTGCAGTTCGGTGGCTGGGAGCCGCCTGTCGCCGATCTGATTGCCGATCCCATCTTCGGCTCCGTGCTGCAGCGCGACGGGATCGGCGTCAATGACGTGCTGGCCACCATGGCCGCGGCGCGCGAGCGCCTGAAGGCGGCCGGGCGGCGCCTGGCACCCTCGCTGAAGCCGCCGCAGACGGACAGACGGCCCGGCCCGGCGACGGACTAACGCGACACCGCCGGCCGCGCCGGCGGCGGTTTCCGACAGGACTTGAGGTCAGGCGGCCTCTTGGTGGGGCGCCGGGGTGGCGGCTTGGTCCAGGCCGTCCTCGGTGGCGCTTGGCCCCCGGTGGCCCAGGATTCCGTCGGACGCGAGGCAATCACGGTCGGCCGGGGTCAGCACGAAGGCCTGGCGGAGCAGGGCGTCGACGGAGGGCTCGGGAACGGCGGCCTCGGTGGCGCGCCGGTCGGGTGAGTGGATTCGACGCCGAACGCCCGTTGGGCGGGGCGCTACGCCGATGGTCGTCGACATGGTCTGCCCTCCAGGTCTGCCGCGAATGGGTGCGACTCGCTTATAACCTCGGGTTTCAATATGGCGGGGCAATGGAAAAAAGTCAGCCCTCGATGCTGCATTGCAGCAATTCGCCCCGCGCATGACGGGTATCGGTGCACCGCATGCGGTGCGCCGAAGAATGGCCGGGTGAGGAGGGTGTGCGTTGGAGGAAAATCCGATCAAATGGACTCATTCGATCGGAGATATTTTGTCTTTATATCAATGGATTATGGCGCGATCTTTCGATCAAATCTGATCATTTTGATCGAGCCGTGCTCTAGGCGGTCCGGGCGCGCCGGAAGGCCGCGACCTGGTCGACGATGATGTCGGCGACCACGGGCTCGGCACCGATGGCGCGGCAGTACCACAAGGCGCGGCCGCGCAGGTAGTAGGGGCCAGCCGGGGTGCCGTCGGCGCCCATGCGGGCCATTTCCGGGGTGTCCGCGTCCAGGCCCAGGCGTTGGGGAACGTCCCGGGCGCCGTGCAGGCCGTTGGAGATCATGAAGGGGATGGCGATGACGCAGCCCCGGGTGCCCAGCCCGGCCCAGTCCTCCACCCGCGGCTCCTGCTCCAGGAAGGCGACCCGGGTCTCGGCGGCCACTCCGATGTTGTCGAGGGCGTCGGCGACGGCGCGGGTCTGGATGTGGGACCGCTGGTCGCGGGTGTTGCCGTGGCCGATGAGCAGCACGCACAGGTCGTCGGCGGCGATGTCCACGTGGCGGGCCAGGGCGGCCACGCGGGCGGCGATGGCAGCGGCCATGCGGGGGTGGGTTCCGACCGGGTCGCACTGGTAGATGCGCTGGCGTCCGGCCGCCGTCAGGCGCTCGGTGACCGGCCCGGTGAGGCCCATTTCACCGGGGATGACCTCGGACGTGATGTATCCCCGGCAGGCCAGGTTGGGCACGACGTAGACCTCGGGCGCCGATACCGTGGCCAGGATTTCGTGCAGGTACGGCGGCTCCTTCCAGAAGGCGACGCGCACCTCGGCGAACAGGCCGCGGGCGCGGATGGCCTCGGCGTGGTCGACGGTGGCTTGGGCGCTGCCCGGGTCGAGCTTGGAGCCGTGGCCGACCAGGATCAGGGCGGCGTCTTGGGGCGCCGCCTGGGGCCGCAGGGGGTCGGCCGGGTCAGCCATGGGCGGTGGTCTCGCCGTCGTCGCAGTCGACGGCCTCGGCGAACCAACGCAGCTCGTGCGCCAGATCGACCACGCGGCCGATGACGATCAGCGTCGGGGCCTGCATGGCCGAGCGTTCCAGGCAGGCGGGCATGTCGGCGAGGGTGGTGAGAATGGTGCGCTGCTTGGCCGTGGTCCCGTTCTGTATGGCGCTGGCCGGGGTGCTGCCGGGGAGGCCGGCCTCGATCAGCTTCTCGGCGATCTCGCGGGCGTTGGTCAGCCCCATGTAGATGACCAGGGTGGTGTCGGGATCGGCCAGGCTGTCCCAATTGAGGTCCAGGGTCTTGCCGTCCTGGCGGTGGCCGGTGACGAAGCGCACGCCGCGGGCCAGGCCGCGGTGGGTCAGCGGAATGCCGGAATAGGCCGAGCAGCCGGCCGAGGCGGTGATGCCGGGCACCACCTCGAAGGGGATGTCGTTGCGGGCCAGGTGCTGGGCCTCCTCGCTGCCGCGGCCGAAGACGAAGGGGTCGCCGCCTTTGAGCCGCACCACCCGGCGCCCCGAGCGGGCCAGGCTGACCAGCAGGTCGTTGATGTCGCCCTGGGGCATGTGGTGGTTGCGTGCCGCCTTGCCGGCGAAGATGCGGGTGGTGCCGGCCGGGATGAGGTCGAGCACGGCGGGCGTGACCAGGCGGTCGTAGACCACCACATCGGCCTCTTCGAGGAGACGCAGGGCCTTCAGGGTCAGCAGCTCGGGGTCCCCCGGACCGGCGCCGACGATGGCCACCGGTGCTGTCGGAGCTCCTGCGGGCATGCGCGCGTCCATGGCCGCCTATCCCGTGGTCGCCGCCGCCACCGCGGGCGTGGTGGCGGCCTTGCGGGCGCGGACGAAGGCGACGAACCGCTGGGCCCAGCGGTTGGCCTCCACGTCGCGCAGGTGGGTGTAGCTGGCCAGCAGGTTGCCGATAACCAAACCGTCGTGCCGGCCGTCGATCCCGTAGCCGCGCAGGACCTCGTAGGCGAACACGGGCCGGCCCTGCAGGTTCTCCAGGCGCGAGTAATGGAACTCGTGTGCCGGCAGCTCGCCGGGGGCGCCGGCGCCGTCGACCAGGGGCCACGGGCCGCGGCCGGTCTCGCGCAGGCGCACATAGCCGCGCCCCTGGGGGGTCGGGTGCATGACGGCGTCACCGGGGATGACGCCGGCCATGGACCGGGTCTCGCCGTTCCAGGTCAGCGACCGGGCCAGGTACATGAGACCGCCGCACTCGGCGTAGGCGGGAAGCCCTGCCGCTAGGGCCTCGCGCACGGCCGCGCGCAATGCGCCGTTGGCCTCCAGGGCGGCCATATGGGTCTCGGGGAAGCCGCCGCCGATGAACAGCCCGTCGACGGGCGGCAGGCGGACCTGCGCGGTCATGTCGATGGGCACCAGGGTGGCGCCGGCCGCCTCCAGGGCCTCCAGGTCGCCCGGATAGTAGAACCCGAAGGCGCTGTCCCGGGCGATGCCGATGGCCACGTCGCGATACTGCGCTGCCGGCCGCGGCACCGTGGGCGCGGCCAGGGGCGCGGCGGTGGCGGCGACGGCGAGGACGGCCTCCAGGTCCACGTCTTCGGCGACCGCGTCGGCCACGGTGTCGATCTTGGCCCGCGCCGCCGCGGTCTCGTTGCTGGGGATGAGGCCCAGGTGGCGCTCGGCGATCTGCAGGCGCGAGTCGCGGTGAACGGCGCCGATGACGGGGACGTCGGTGTAATGCTCGATGATGGCCCGGAGCTTGCCCTCGTGGCGGCTGCCGCCGATCTTGTTGAGGATGACGCCGGCGATGCGGACATCCCTGTCGAAAGCCTGATAGCCGAGGATCAACGGCGCGATGCCGCGGGTCATGCCGCGGGCGTCGATGACCAGCACCACCGGGGCGCCGAGGACGGCGGCCAGGGCCGCGTTGGAGGTGCTGCCGTCCAGGTGGAGGCCGTCGTAAAGCCCCTTGTTGCCCTCGATCACCGAGATGTCCGCGCCGTGGGCGTGGCGCGAGAAGGTGGCCCGGATCTCCGGCTCGGTCATGGTGTAGTAGTCGAGGTTGTGGCATGGCCGCCCGGCGGCGGCGGCGAGCCACATGGGGTCGATATAGTCGGGTCCCTTCTTGAACGGCTGCACCACCAGGCCGCGGCGGGCCAGCGCCGCGCACAGACCAACAGCGATGGTGGTCTTGCCGGACGACTTGTGGGCCGCCGAGACGACAACCTGGGTCATGGCCACTCCTTGCGCGGGCCGTGTTGTTTCGGTGCCGGCCCCGACCGCCGGTCGAGGATCGGCCTCAGGCGGCCTTGGTGGCCGGCTGCGGCTCTTCCTCCTCGTCGTCCTCGTCGAAGTGGGCGGCGTGCTCGTCCGGGTGGAAGCGCCGGTCCATGTCGGCGTCGGCCAGGCTGTCGGGCAGGAACGGCAGCAGCTTGACGGCCAAGGTGACGATCAATAGCGCCAGCCCGATGCCGCCCAGGCCCAGCAGAAGCTCGGGCAGGGACGGCGTGTAGGACGCCACGACCCCGTCGAAGAAGCTGCTGGACACGTCCATGCCGGGGAACAGGACCAGGGGATACGCCTGGCCGCCGATGATGGTCACGTACATCTGGCAGACGCCGCCGACGAGGACCAGGGCCGCGGCCAGGCCGATGGCCTGACGGTTGTGGCCGAGGCCCGGCTGGAACAGGATGACCAGCGGAACGATACCGCCGAGGAACACCTGAACAACCCAGAACAACGTGGTGTAGACGCCGCCATCGAGCAGGATGAACCGCACGACGCCATGGTGCTCGGTGGCGTACAGGTTGGTCAGGTTGAAGACAATGACGAAGTAGAGCCCGGCCGCCACGAAGATGCGCAGCATGTTGCGCATGCGGCGGATGACGAAGTCGCCCAGGGGCCGCTCGCTCCAGGTGTAGGTGGAGACCACCACCAGATAGAAGATGGCGATGCCGTAGGTGAAGGACAGGATGATGAACATGGGCGCCATGATCGCCGCGTCGTAGGCCTGGCGGGCGACCAGGAAGCCGAAGATGGAGCCGGTGCCCGTGGTCAGGGTCAGGCGCCACAGGAAGGCGAACACGCCGACCGGCGATTTGTACTTGTTCATCCGCCATTCCATCATCATCCAGATGTAGATGCCGACGACCACGAAGAAGCCGGTATACAGATAGATGTTCCAGGCGAAAATGGATTTGAAGTTGTAGGTGGTCATCGCCACGATCAGGCGGTCGGGCCGGCCCAGGTCGAGGACCAGCACCGCCAGCCCACCGGCCAGCAGGGCCAGCGACACCAGCGCCGACAGGGGCGACAGGGGCTTGTAGTGGACGCGGCCGAACACCGACGCGATGGAGGCCACGTTCAGCGCCCCGGAGGCGGCGACGATCAGGAACACGGCGAACACGTGGGGCGTGCCCCACACGATCTCGTTGCTCATGCCGGTGACCCAGTGGCCGTGGTGCTCCATGTACCAGGCGCCGCCGAGGCCGCCGGCGACCATCAGGGCGAACCAGCCGAGCAGGGTGTAGTACTCGGCGCTGCGTCCCGGGAGTGGGCTGAACGGGATTTCTCTCATTGTCGTTTCGCTCCCTTGGCCGTCACGGCCCGCGCGGGTCAAATCCCCCGATAGAGGACTCCGGGATCGAGCCCCAGGTCGGCCCGGATACGGGTGACCATGTGCCGCCCGGCCTCCCGCGAGATGTCGCTCTCGGGGTCGTTGAGGTCGCCGAACACCATGGCGCCCTTGCCGTCCGTGCCGCCGCACGCCTCCACACAGGCCGGGATGCGGCCCGAGTCGACCCGGTGGACGCACATGGTGCAGGACTCGACGGTGCCCTTGCCGCGGGGCATGTAGCTCTTCTGGTCGGTCACGTCCTCGTGGACGAAGGAGCGCGCCTTGTAGGGGCAGGCCATCATGCAGTAGCGGCAGCCGATACAGGTGTGCTTGTCCACCAGGACGATGCCGTCGGCGCGGCGGAACGACGCCCCGGTCGGGCACACGTCCTCGCACGGCGGGTACTGGCAGTGCACGCACATCAGCGGCAGGTCGTGGGTGGCGCCGGTCTGTCGGTCGTGGAGGGTCACCTTGCGGATCCACTGGGGGTCGGTGCGCGGGCGCCCATGGCCATGCCAACCGTTCTCGGTCTTGCAGGCCTCGACGCAGACGTCGCAGTCGTCGCAGCGGTTGGTGTCGATGAGGATGCCCCAGCGCACCTTGTCGGTGACGGGGCCGGTCGCCGCCTCGGCCGGGGCCGGGCTGATCAGCCGCACCCCCGGCGCCAGCGCGGCACCGGCGAAGGTCGCGGCGGCGGCGAGGACGCGGCGCCGCACCCGGTCGACGGCGTCGTGGCTCCTGGGCTCCCGTGTCTCGGTCATTGCGTTGGCCCCTCCGTGGCATCGGCCGCCTTTGGCGTGTGGCAGCCGAAGCAGTCCATGGTCACCGCGGCGTACTCGTGGCACTGGTCGCAGAACGGCCGGATGGTGCGCACGCCGTTGGCCGCGGTGTCGGGGACGGCGTGGCACTCGATGCAGTCCACCAGGCTGTGCTTGGCGCCGCGGATGCCGCCGTGCACGGTCTCGTCCCGCTGGTGCTTGAGGTACTCCATGTGGTAGCGGCGCATGATGTCGGTCGGCTCGACGCACTTGTCCCCCTTGCCGGCGGCGAGGACGGGCAGGGGCACGCGGCCCTCGGCGGCGGCGGGGGCCGCCACCGCCGCCCACACGGCGGCGACGGCGGCGATGGCAAGAATGAACCGGCCTGCTCCCGTCATGATCTAATCCGCTCCCAGCCCCATCTGGATGTAGCCCGTGGGACAGACGTCCATGCAGATGTGGCAGCCGATGCACTTGGCGTAGTCGGTGTCCACGTAGCGGCCCACCGCAAGCTGCTCCTTATTGACGCGGAAGATGGCGTCCTGCGGACAGTAGATAACGCAGTTGTCGCACTCGAAGCACATGCCGCAGCTCATGCAGCGGTCGGCCTCGGCGACCACGTCGTCCTCGCTCAACCCGACGAAGCGCTCCTGGAAGTTGCCCAGCACGTTCGACGAATCGATGTCCACCTCCGACCGCCGATGCATGGGCGTATGGGTGAAGTGGCCCAGGAACAGCTCCTCGTGGGGGATGATCTCGGCGCTCGAGCGGTCCTCGTAGTTGTGGACGGCGAAGGCGGCGGAGTCGGTGCCACGGACCTGGGTGTGGTCGTATTCGCCCGGCTCCATGCCGCGGGAGCGCAGCTCGTTGAGCAGGCTGAAGTGATGGACGTCCACCTTGGGCCGCTTCTTCAGCTCGTCGCCGGAGATGTGGTCATGGATGCTCTCGCAGGCGATGGAGGCGTGGCCGATGGCGGTGGTGAGCAGGTGCGGCTCGATGATGTCGCCGCCGACGAAATGGCCGTCGCGGGCCGTGGTCCGATAGTAGCTGTCGGCGTTTATCAGTCCCCAGCCGTTGTCCAGGTCCTCGAACCCGGTGAAATCGCCGGCTTGGCCGGTGGCGCCGACCACCAGGGTGCACTCGATGTCGTATTCCTCGCCCTTGCGCGGGAACATCTTGCCCTCTTCCCAGTCCACGGGGACCACCTTGAGGGCCGTGGCCTTGCCCTCCGCGTCGCGGATCACCTCGACCGGGGCCAGGCATTCGTGGATCTCGACGCCTTCGGCCTTCACCGCCCGCAGCTCGTGCTCGGTGGCCGGCGCCTTGGAGATGGGACGGCGGTAGACGATCCACACGTCGGCGCCCTCGCGGCGGGCGGCGGTGGCCACGTCGTGGACGGTGTTGCCGAGGATCACCTGCTCGGGGCGGTCATGCTCGTGGGCATGCTGGATATGGCCGATGCGGCGGGCCACGGCGGCCACGTCCATGGCCGTGTCGCCGGCGCCGATCACCAGCACGCGCCCCGCCAGGTGCTGCAGGCGCCCTTCGTTGAAGGCGCGCAGGAAGGCGACGCCGCTCACACAGTTGGGGGCCTCGCCGCCGGGGACGGGCAGCGCCTTGCCGGACTGGGCGCCGATGCCCCAGAACACGGCATCGAACTCCTTCTCGATCTCCTCGACGCTGACGTCCACGCCCACCTTGGTGTTGAGCCGGACGTCGACGCCCAGGTCGACGATGCGCTGGATCTCGCCGTCCAGCACGTCGCGGGGCGTGCGGTAGCCCGGGATGCCGAACACCATCATGCCGCCGAGCTTGTGGTAGGCCTCGAAGACAGTGCAGGCGTGGCCCTTGCGGCGCAGGAAATAGGCCGCCGCCAGGCCGGCCGGGCCGCCGCCGACAATGGCCACCTTCTTGCCGGTGTCGGGGCCGGGGGCCGGCAGCTTGAGGCCGTGCTGCAGCGCCCAGTCGCCCACGTACTGCTCGACCGAGTTGATGCCCACCTGCTCCTCGACCTCGTTGCGGTTGCAGCCGTCCTCGCACGGGGCGGGACAGACGCGGCCCATCACGGCGGGGAACGGGTTGGCCTCGGCCATGCGCTCGAAGGCGTATTCCTGCCACGGCCGTCCGTCGGCCGGCTTGTCGAGGCCGCGGGCGATGCCGAGCCAGCCACGGATGTCGTGGCCCGACGGGCAACTGCCCTGGCACGGCGGCGCCCGATGGACGTAGGTGGGGCACTTGTAGGATTCGCCGAGCTGGATGACGTCGGAATCCCAGGGAACGTGCTCGTTGTCGCCATCCTTGTAGCGGCGGTAGGTCAGCCCAGGGTCGGTCATGGTTCTCTTACCCCCCATGTGGCACGCGGTCTGCGGCGATCGTGGGGCATGATCCGGTTATCCGTTGTTGTTGTCACTTTCCGTCCGCGTCGACCGCGTGCGAGTGGAAACACGCTGTCCAAAACGTCCTCTCTCCAAACGGCGTGCCGCGGCAGACCCGGTTGCGGCGACGCCCCTTCCCCCGGTCCTGGCCTATTCTCCTAGGCCCATCTCGATGTACCCCGTGGGGCACACATCGGCGCAGATGTGGCAGCCGATGCATTTCGCGTAGTCGGTGTCCACGTAGCGGCCCACTGCCACCTCGGACTTCTTGACCCGGAACACGGCGTCCTGCGGGCAGTAGATGACGCAGTTGTCGCATTCGAAGCACATGCCGCAGCTCATGCAGCGGCCGCCCTCGGCGATGGCCTCGTCCTCGGTGAAGCCGACGATGCGCTCCTTGAAGTTGCCCAGCACCTCGTTGGCGGAGATGTGGATCTCCTTGCGCCGGTTGCGCGCCTCGTAGCCGAAGTGGCCGAGGAACAGCTCGTGGTGCGGAATGATCTCGTGGGCCGCCCGGTCCTCGTAATTGTGGACGGCGAAGGAGTCGAGCGACGTGCCGCGGCTCGGCGTGTGGTCGTACTCCTCGGGCTCCAGGTGCCGCTGGCGCAACTCGTCCAAGAGGTTGAAGTGGTGCACGTCCACCTTGGGCCGGCGACCGGTCTCGCCTTCGGACAGGAACTGGTCGATGGCCTCGGCGGCGATGGAGCCCTGGCCGATGGCCGTGGTCAGCAGGTGCGGGCGGATGATGTCGCCGCCGGCGAAGTGCTTGTCCCGGCCCGCCTCGCGGCCCTTGATGCGGTAGGCGGCATCGGCCTCCATGAAGCCGCGACCGTTGTCCAGCTCCTCCAGGCCGTCCGCCAAGTCGCCCATCTGGCCGATGGCCGAGACGACGAGGTCGCATTCGAGCTCGAACTCGGTGCCTTCCCGTGGGATGGGCTTCATGCCGTCCATGTCGCATTCGCACATCTTGAGGGCCGTGGCGCGGCCGTCGTCGCCGACCACGACCTCGACGGGCATGACGCCGCCGCGGATGTCCACGCCCTCGCGCAGGGCGTCCTCGCGCTCCCGTTCGGCCGCCGTCATCTGCTCGACGGGAAACAGCGACGTCAGGGTCGCCTGGACGCCCTCGCGGGCGGCGGTGCCCACCACGTCGTGGGCGACGTAGCCGAGGACCGCGCTCTCCGGCAGATCGTGCGGGTTGCTCTGGGTGATGTGACCGAGGCGGCGGGCCACCGAGGCCACGTCGATGGAGGTGTCGCCGCCGCCCACCACGACGATGCGTTTGGTCGCATACTGCAGGCGGCCCTTGTTGAAGGCTTCCAGGAAGTCGACGCCGGTGAGGCAGTTGGGGGTGTCGGTCCACCCGGGGACGGGCAGGGGGCGTCCGTTCTGCGCCCCGACGGCCCAGAAGATGGCATCGAAATCCCGCTCCAGGTCGGCGATGCTGACGTCGGTGCCGGCGCGGGTATTGAGCCGCACCTCGACGCCCATGTCGATGATGCGGCCGATCTCGGCGTCCAGCATGTCGCGCGGCGTCCGGTAGCCGGGGATGCCGAAGCGCATCATCCCGCCCAGGGCCTCGTGGGCCTCGAAGACAGTGACGCCGTGGCCGCGGCGGCGGAGCTGGAAGGCGGCCGACAGACCGGCCGGACCGCCGCCGATCACCGCCACCGTCTTGCCGGACTCCGTTTCCGGCTTGGGCAGGTTCAGGTTGTTCTCGATGGCCCAGTCGCCGACATACTGCTCGACCGCGTTGATGCCGACGAAGTCGTCCACCTCGTTGCGGTTGCAGCCGTCCTCGCACGGCGCCGGGCACACCCGGCCCATCACCGAGGGAAACGGATTGGCCTCGGCCATGCGCTGGAAGGCGTACTCCTGCCAGACCATGTCCTCCACCGGCGGCTTCTCCATCTGCCGCGCGATGCCCAGCCAGCCGCGGATGTCGTGCCCCGACGGGCAGCTTCCCTGGCACGGGGGGGTTCGGTGGACATAGGTCGGGCACTTGTGGCTCCAGCCCGCCTGGAAGATCTTTTCCGTGAACTCGTCGTAGTTCCTGTCGCCTTCCCGGTAGCGACGGTAGTTGAGGTTCGTGGACTCGGTTTCGGTCTTCTTCTGCGGCGCGGTCACGGTCCTGTTCTCCTCGGTTTCTTCTCTCGCCCGTCGTTGGTTGGCCTCGGCTGCGGCCTCCGACTCATTCCCCCCGGATGGTCGGACGTCAGTCCTTGGTCCCCAATTGAATAGCCTCGCTGACCAGCTGGTGGACGCTGACCACCATGTCCATGCCCATGCCGTAGTAGGGCAGGACCTTGGTGAACTGGCTCTTGCAGATGGCGCACATGGCGGCCATGTGGGTGACCCCGTCGCGCTCGACCACCTCCTTGAGCGCCTCCATGCGCGGCAGCGCCCCCTTGACCCGCAGCTCCATCAGGTCGTCGGTGAGCAGCCCGCCGCCGCCGCCGCAACAGAACGTGGCCTCCATCGTGGTGTTGGGGTCCATCTCCACGAACCTGTTGACCGACGCCTTGATGACGGCGCGCGGATACGCGAACTGATCGCCGGGCCGGGTGCCCATGCGCGAGGCCCGCGCCACGTTGCACGAATCGTGGACGGTCACCACCTTGTCGTCGTTGGCCTCAGGGTCCAGGTTGATGCCGCCGCGCTGGATCAGGTCGTAGGTGAACTCCATGATGTGCTGGGGCACCGGGTACCTGGGGTCCAGGAAGTCCCACGGGCCGGCCAGGGTGTTGAGGAAGCTGTAGGCCACCCGCCAGGCGTGCCCGCATTCGCCGAAGACGATCCGCTTCACGCCCAGCTCCAGCGCCGCCTCGCGAATGCGGTTGGAGATCTTGAACATGTGCTCGTAGGACCCGGTGAACAGGGCGAAGTTGGCCGCCTCGGACGCGTGCGAGCTGACCGTCCAGCTCACGCCCGCCTGGTGGAAGACCTTGCCGTAGCCGATCAGGCCGTCCACGTGGGGCTCGGCGAAGAAGTCGGCCGACGGTGTGACCAGCAGCACCTCGGCGCCTTCCACGTTGACCGGGTACTTGACGGCGACGCCGGTGTCCTCCTCGACGTCCTCCTCCAGCCCTTCCATGGTGTCTTCCAGGGCCGGCAGGGGCAGGCCCAGGTTGTTGCCGATCTTGTGCACCTTGCCGATGATCTCGTTGCAGTACTTCTGGCCCAGGCCGACGGAGTCCATGATTTCGCGGGCGGCCATGGAGATCTCGGCGGTGTCGATGCCGTAGGGGCAGAAGACCGAGCAACGGCGGCACTGGGAGCACTGGTGGTAGTACCTGTACCAGTCGTCGAAGATCTCCTTGCTCATGTCCTTGGCGCCGACCAGCCCCGGGAACAGCTTGCCGCCCAGGGTGTAGTAGCGGCGGTAGACCTGGCGCAGCAGGTCCTGGCGCGCCACCGGCATGTTCTTGGGATCACCGGTGCCCAGGTAGTAGTGGCACTTGTCCGTGCAGGCGCCGCACTTCACGCAGGCGTCGAGGAAGACCCGGAAGGAGCGGTACTTCCTGGCCATCTCCCCCATCTTCTCGACCGCCTTGTCCTCCCAGCCGTCGACCAGCTCCTCCGGATAGCCGAGCAGGGACTGATGGTCGGCCGCCGCCACGAAGGGCTGGCTGTGGGCCATGGCCCCCTCGACCACCGGCGGGATCTCCAGGTGCTCTCTGACCTCCGGAACCTGAAATTCTTCTTTTGCCACGGTCGGTCTCCCGTATGTGTTGGTTCGGTCAGGTGTCTCGCTGCGCGTCCATGGGGGCCGCCCACGTGGCCAGATGCCGTTTCTCGCGGGCGTTGTCCCACTGGTTGCGGGTCGGGCTGAAGAACAAGCCCGGGATGTGCAGGAGCTTGCTGAAAGGGAACAAGACCATGAGCAGGACGACCAGCCCCAGATGAATGAGCAGGACCGGTTCGGTGGGCAGGGGCTGCCAATCGAAACGCATCAGCCCCATGAAGAAGGCTTTGACCGCGATGACGTCCGTGCGCGTCACGTACCGCATGATCAGCCCGCTGATGCCGATGGCGACCAGCAGGGCCAGCATCAGGTGATCCGACGGACTGGAGATGTAGCGCACCCGGTCCACGACCACGCGCCGGCCCCACAGGCCGAACAGGCCGGCGACCATGGCGAATCCGGCATAGACCCCGAACGGCTGGATGAGGACGACCCAGAACCATACCGGCTCGATGAAGTACCGCAGGTGGCGGATCAGCACGACAGCCAAGCCGGCGTGGAAGAGGACGCCGAAGATCCAGATCCACTTGTTGGACTTGAACAGGCTCTCGAAGAAGATGACTTCCCGGACCACCCGCCAGAACGCCCCCATGGGCGTCAGGGGTGCCGGCATGGTCGGAATCTTCAATGGCGACGGGACGGTCGCGTATTCGCGAATCCGGTAGATCAGCCCCCCAACCAAGATGATCGTCGCCAGATAGAACGCGACGGCGTATGCGACGGTTACGAGAGACATCTCCGCACCGGTTCAGGGCGGGTTGCCAGGGGCGGCGCAGGCCACCCCCCGCACCCGGTATTCAGACGCAGCCGGTCGGCTTGGGCAAACCGGCGATCTTGCAGGCCTGTTTGGCCGGCCCGTAGGGGAACAGCTCGTAGAGGTACTTGTTGGAGCCCTTCTCGGGACCGAACTTCTTCTTGATCGCCTTGACCAGCACGCGGACGGCGGGAGCGATCTGGTATTCGTTGTAGTAGTCGCGCAGGAAGTTCACCACCTCCCAGTGCTCGTCGGTCATATCGATGCCCTCGTCCTTGGCGATGATGCCGGCGAGGTCCGACGTCCACTCGTTGATGTTGGTGATGTACCCCTCTTCGTCGTGTTCGATGGTCTTACCTTCGATTTGATAAGCCATGTTCGCGGTCTCCTTCTGCCATGACTGACGCTGTTCCCGGTATCGTCCGGGATGCGGATGTTCCTTCCTCTCGTCGGAGTGCTCCCAAACTCTCCCTTCTTTTTCAGAGCCAGGATTGGACGGGGCCGTGTTCGACGACGAGATCGACGAACCCGCCGTAGTCGACGACGTTGACGCCGTCGACCACCTGATCCTCGGTGATTCCCCGGGCCGCCAGGTCGGGCCCCAGGACGTAGAACGAGTACTCGTTGGACGCCGCCTTGACGGTATCGGTAGCCGTGGTCCCCGCGGCGGCGGCGTACACGGCGTCCTCGTAAAGCAGGATCACGCTGCCCTTCTTGGCCAGCCGCAGGCAGCTGTCCAGGACGTTGCGCTCGAAGGGCGATTTGTTGACCGTGTGCATCATTGGTGCGTTCCTCCGCTCACGCCGACAGGACCACGTCCTGCTCGTCCATGAGCTCGGACAGTTCTTCTGCGCTCAGGACTTCCACATCCACCACCAGATCGTCCTCGGTCAGCCCGCGGGCCTCCAGCGACTCCTTCTCCACGTACAGCTTCTCCACGTCGTAGCCTTCCAGGGCCCGGTAGGTGGGTGAGAAGTTCTTCATGTTGATGCCGGTCGTGTCCTGGCCCTTCTTGAGCTGGTAGACGCCGTCGTCGACGAAGGCGACGGAGGTGTCCTGCTCGAAGGCGGCCGAGATCAGCACCGTCTCCAGGCTCTCCAGGGCGTAGATGGTGCCGTACGGGGCCTTGCGATTGACGAACATGAACTTCTTGATGACGCCTTCGGTGTCGAACGTGCCTTCGAATTCGTCTTCCATCTGTCCTTCCCCCCCAGCGTCAGTCGCCGAACGTGACCAGGCGGTCGGCGGCGATCCCCACCTCGACCAACTGGCCCAGGCCGGAGATGCGGAATCCGTCGGCCAGGATGTCGTCCTTGATCCCCCGGCGGAGGGCAGCGGCGATGCACACGACAAGGTCGATCTTGTGTTCCTTGGCCAGCTCGCCCCACAACTTGATCAGGTTGCGGTCATCAGCCTGGGGCTCGGAGAGCTTGTTCCCGTTGTTCACCCCGTCGTGATAGAAGAACACGCGCAGGACCTCGTGCCCCTTGTCCAACGCGGCCTTGACGAACTGGTATGCGGAGTCCGACGCCTGATGGGTGAACGGACCCTCGTTGACCAAAATGCCGAATTTCATCGCCGCTTCTTCCCCCCGAATCGTTGTCGCTGTCTGACGGGTCTAGAAATGCACCTGGGCGGATGCGTTCAGGGCCGCCCGGCCGCCGCGCCAGTCCTCCAGGTGGTGCTTGGTGAACGGCAGGCCTGTCTCCTCGAAGAACCGCGGCCAACCGATGCGGTCGATCCATTCGGCCATGCGTTCCCAAGGCCGCCCGCCTTCCTTGTAGGCGTACAGGATCTTCTTGACGATGTCGGCGACCTCGGGCCAGCGGGGCGCGTTGTTCTCGATGCCGGCCACCACCAGCTTGTGGAAGGTGGGCTTGGTCCGGGTGCTCGAGTGCTTGCCGCCGACGAAGATGGCGAGCTTGGAGTTGACCGGGTCGTTGATCTGCATGGGCGGGCACGGCGGGTAGCAGGCGCCGCAGCAGATGCACTTCTTCTCGTCCACCTCCAATGACGGCTTGCCGTTGACCAAGGCCGGCCGGATGGCCGCCACCGGGCAGCGGGCGATGACCGCCGGGCGCTCGCACACGTTGGCCACCAGGTCGTGGTTGATGATCGGCGGCTTGGTGTGCTGGACGTTGATGGCGATGTCACCCTGGCCGCCGCAGTTGATCTGGCAGCACGAGGTGGTGACCTTCACCCGGTTGGGCATCTCCTCGTTGCGGAACTCGTCGATGATCTCGTCCATCAGGGCCTTGACCACGCCCGAGGCGTCGGTGCCCGGGATGTCGCAGTGCAGCCAGCCCTGGGTGTGGGAGATCATGGACACCGAGTTGCCGGTGCCGCCGACCGGGAAGCCTTCCTCCTCGAGCTTGTCGATCAGGGGCCCCACCTTGTCCCACGAGCTCACCATGTACTCGATGTTGGAGCGCGCGGTGAACCGCACGTGGCCTTCCGCGTACTCGTCGGCGATGTCGCACAGGAGGCGCACCGTGTAGACGTCGTTCTGCCGCGGGGTGCCGGCCTTGACGGTCCAGATCTCGTCGCCGCTCTTGGCCACGTGATGCAGGACGCCGGGCCGCGGACGGTCGTGCCAGGCCCAGGCACCGAAGTTCTTCCGCATCAGCGGATGCATCAACGGCATGGGGTCCGGTACGCCGCTCTCGATGGGCATGCGGGGGGCTTCGGCCTCACTCATGCTGTCCTCCATTCCTCCGTCTCGTCTGCCCCGGCTGCCGGCGGCCCCGCGGTCGGGGCCGCCGCGCGCCGGTGTCCATGGCGATGTTCGTGGCCCTTTACTCGGCGGCTTCCGGGCGGACGCCCTTGCGCCGGTACCACTTCTCCGCTTCCTCGTCCCAGTCGTCCAGGCGGACGTAGGAACTGGTGCGCGGGTGGTTGACCATGTTGGGGTCCACGTCCAGGTTGAGCGCCTCCAGGAAGTTGGCCAGGCCGATGCGCTCGATGGTCTCGCCGATGCGCTCGTGCTCGAGGGCGTTCTCGGCGAAGAAGTCGATGACCTCGGTGCCGAGCTCGACCAGGGCCTCGAAGTCCTCCTCGGTCTCCAGCTTCATGAAGGGCACGATGACCGTCCCCATCAGGTCGCCGATCTTCAGCGAGCGCTTGCCGCCGAGAAGAATGGTGATGCCCTTGTCGTCGCCCGGCGACAACGCCTTGGTGAGCACGTTGATGCAGTGCATGCAGCGGACGCAGCTCTTGTTGTCGACGTCGAGCGTGTCGTCGTCGTTCATGCTCAGCGCCCGGGTCGGGCACATGTTGATGACCTGGTCGTTGATCTCCTTGCGGCCGCGCTCGGCCACGTACTGCTTGAAGACCTCCTGGTCGACCTTCATGTCGTCGCGCCAGGTGCCGATGACCGCGAAGTCGGAGCGGTGGGTGGCGTTGACGCAGTCGTTGGCGCAGCCCGAGAACTTGAACTTGAACTTGTAGGGCAGCGACGGCCGGTGCATGTCGTCGAGCGTCGCCGCGATGCACATGCGGTGCGCCTTCTGCTCGTTGTAGCAGGACTGCTCGCAGCGGGCCGCCCCGACGCAGCTCATGGACGTGCGCACGGCGGCGCCGGCACCGCCCAGGTCGAAGCCGAAGTCGTTGAGGGCGTCGAAGGCCTTCTGCACGTTCTCGGTGGTGGCGCCCTGGAACATGATGTCGCCGCTCTGGCCGTGGAAGGCGATCAGGCCGGAGCCGTGCTCCTCCCAGATGTCGCACAGCGTGCGCAGGGTCGCGGTGTCATAGTGCATGCCAGCCGGCGGCTGCACACGCAGGGTGTGGAACTCCGACGACTCGGGGTACTTGTCGGCCACTTCCGAGAACCGCGGGATGACGCCGCCGCCGTAGCCGCGCACGCCGACCACGCCGCCCTTCCAGAAACCCTTGCGGGTCTCGTAGGACAACTCGAGCTGGCCCAGCAGGTCCTTCATCATGCCGGCATACGGCTTGTCCTCGGAATTGGCGAGCCGCTTCAGGCCGGTCACGAAGCTCGGCCACGGCCCGTCTTCGAGCTGATCGAGCAAAGGGGTGTCAGGCATTTGTTTCGCCATGGAATGACCTCCGCAGAATTCTTTTTTCCAGTTCACCATGCCGGCCCGGCGGCCGGGCAACTCGGGAAATGTCCCGTCGTCCGGGACTCGAACCCTCTTTAAGTTCGCGATCCTGCCGTCGGCTCCACCGCCTCCGTCGGACTCCCTCGGGAGACGGCACCCGAGTCACCGGTCGTCCCGGCGACCCCTCGCAGCGACCCGGTTGAACATGGGCCCCGGCGGGATGGTTCAAATCATTGAACCGTCCAGTCGTTTACAGGATTCCTCCTGCTCCTGTTGGACGTCGTCCTCCACGCTTCTGGTCTCGGTGTTCGTGCTCTTGTTGGCCTGCGTGTTCTGCGCCGGCGATACTCCCGCGACGGATGCCGAGGAATATATTAATGTAATCTAATATGGCGTCGTGAATCCACAGGTTTCTTTTCCGCTCAAGCCATTCCGTTCATTGGGAAGCCGTCCGCAAAACCCCGCCGCGATGGTCCCATCGGCACTCCCGATTGATTAGCTATATCAAATACGCGCGGTCTAGGGAACTGTATATTCATACGATCTAATATACCCCTTCTCCGTTTAGGGGTTTTTGAGGCGGCGCCGGGGCGGCCCCTGCGGACGCCGATTGACCGCAGGAATTCCGCTGTATTTTGCAATATGCTTATATACAGTGTGGGGCGGCGGACGTGCGGCCCCGCCGAGGTCGGGCAAGGATGAGTCGACAGGCACCCATATCCCCAGCGCCGCCGCCGGCCGGCGGCCCCTTCGATCTGGCCGACGACGACGCCTACCGGCGCTGGCGCGACGCCAAGCTGGCCGGATACCCGGCGTCGGCGGATGAGCTGATCGTCGAGGTGGACGATCCGGCGGCCCTGACCGACGCCGAGCACGGGGCCATGCTGGCGCGACTCCGCAAGGCCAACATGGCGCTCTATGCGTCCCGCCGCCGGGATGGAGCGGGCAAGGAGACCCTGCGCCGGGTCGGCGCCCGGTTCGGGCTGTTGCGGCTCGACGCCAACCTGTGCGCCGACGAGGACGCCATCACGCCACTGCGCGTGGTCGACGGCGGGGAGCGCCGGCGCTACATCCCCTACACGGACCGGCCCCTCAAATGGCACACGGACGGCTACTACAACCTGCCCCACGAGTGGATTCGCGGCATCGTCCTCCATTGCGCGCAGGACGCGGCGGAGGGCGGCGACAACGGGCTCATGGACCACGAGATCGCCTACATCCTGATGCGCGACGAGGACCCGGCCCTGGTCGCCGCGCTAATGCACCCCGCCGCCCTGACCATCCCGCCCAACGAGGCCGACGGCGAGGAGATCCGGGGGGCACGGACCAATCCGGTGTTCGCCGTGGACCCGGCCACCGGCTGCCTGCACATGAACTACACGGAGCGCACCCGCAACATCGCGTGGCGCGACGACGGCCCGACCCGGGCCGCCGCGGCGTGGCTGGGCGCTCTGCTGGGTAGCGATTCGCCTTACGTCTTCCGTCACCGCATGGCGCCGGGCCAGGGTCTGGTGTGCAACAACGTCCTGCACGACCGCCGGCGGTTCAAGGACGATCCGGAGGCGGGACGGCGGCGGCTCGTCTACCGGGGCCGCTACTACGACCGGGTCGCCGGCACGGCCTTGCGGGACATCGGGTCCGAAGGGAGGGGATGGTGAGCGCCCACGAATCCGTCACCGAGATCGCCGAGATCGAGGCCCCGTGGAACAAGCAGGTCAAGGTGGAGGAGGTGGTCTACGAGGGCGGCTTCCCCATGGTGCGGCTGCGCATCCGCGAGCGCAAACGGTTCACCGACCTGGAGCTGGACGCCGACACCGCCCGGACCCTCGTCGAGTCCCTGCAGTCGTGGCTGGCCAAGGCGTGACTCCGCGCGGCGACAGCGGCGGCTGGGGCGACGCGGGGGCCGCCGCCGACCGCCGGCGGGCCACCGCCGTCGCCGTCTGGCTGCTGGTCATCGGCGCCATGGTCTTCTTCATGGTGGTCCTCGGCGGCCTCACCCGGCTCACCCATTCGGGCCTGTCCATGGTCGACTGGCGGCCGGTGACCGGCTGGCTGCCGCCGCTCACGGCGGCGGAATGGGAGGCGGTGTTCGACCTCTACCGGCAGACCCCCGAGTACCGGGAGGTCAACATCGGCATGACGGTGGCCGAATTCAAAGGCATCTTCTGGCTCGAATACGTCCATCGGCTGTGGGGCCGCCTGATGGGGGTGGCCTTCCTGATTCCGGCGCTGGTGTTCGCGCTGCGCGGGTGGGTGGACCGGCGCCTGGCCTTGCACCTGGCGGCCATGTTCGTGCTCGGCGGCCTGCAGGGGGTGCTCGGCTGGTACATGGTCAAAAGCGGGCTCGTGGACCGGCCCGACGTCAGCCAATACCGGTTGACCGCCCACCTGGGCGCGGCCCTGGTCATCATCGGCTACATCCTGTGGGTGGCGCTGGGCATGCTGTCGCCGCGTCCGCGCCCGGGCGAAGGCCGGGCCCGCCACGGCCTCTGGTGGGGGGCCGTGGCCCTGGTTGGTCTGGTGTTCGTCACCATCCTCTCGGGAGGGTTCGTCGCCGGCCTCGATGCCGGGCTCACCTACAACACCTTTCCCCTGATGGACGGCGAACTGGTGCCGTCGGGGATCTACGACACCCAGCCGTTCTGGATCGCCGCCTTCGAGGACGTGACCACCGTCCAGTTCGACCACCGGGTGCTGGCCATGGCGGTGGCCGTCGCCGTCGCCCTGTTCTGGGTGCGGGCGCGGACGGTGCCGGCGGTGCGCGCCCGGCGGGCCGCGCACCTGCTGGCGGTCATCGCGGCTGTCCAGGTGGCGCTGGGCATCACGACCCTGCTGCTGGTGGTGCCGGTGCCCCTGGCCGCGGCCCATCAGGCGGTGGCGGTGCTGCTGTTCGCCGCCACCCTGTGGACTGCCCACGAGCTGCGTCCCGCCTGACCCGTCACGGGCCCCATCCGCCCAAGCCCATGGCGAATATGACAATTGCGCGTTAGGATGCCTGCGAGCCCACGACGGTTGCCCGGAGGCGTCGGCGGATGACCGCCACCAAGTTCCGCCTGGTTACGCGAAGCGATTTCGACGGCCTGGTCTGCGCCGTCCTGCTCAGGGAGTTGGACCTGATCGAGGACATCAAGTTCGTCCATCCCAAGGACATGCAGGACGGCACCATCCTCATCTCGGAGAACGACATCACCACCAACCTGCCCTACGTCAAGGGCGTCCACCTGGCCTTCGACCATCATGCGAGCGAGACCGTGCGCATGGAGGCCATGCCCGACAACTGCGTCATCGACCCGGAGGCCCCGTCGGCGGCACGGGTGGTCTACGAGCACTACGGCGGCAAGTCGGCCTTTCCCGACATCTCCGAGGAGCTGATGGCGGCCGTGGACAAGAGCGATTCCGGCCAGTTCGACGAACCCGAGATCCTCGAGCCCGAGGGTTGGGTGCTGCTCAACTACCTGATGGACGCGCGCACCGGGCTGGGGCGGTTCAAGGACTTCCGGGTGTCCAACTACCAGCTCATGATGGAGCTGATCGGGCACTGCCGCGACCACACGGTGGACCAGATCCTGGCCCTGCCCGACGTCAAGGAGCGGGTCGACCTCTATCGCGAGCACGCGGAGCGCTTCGCCGACCAGGTCCGCCGCTGCACGACCGTGCACGGCCGTCTCGGCGTCATCGACCTGCGGGGCGAGGAGGTCATCTACGCCGGCAACCGGTTCGTGGTCTACGCGCTGTTCCCCGACATCACCGTGTCCATGCACGTGTTGTGGGGCCTGCACCGGCTCAATACGGTGTTCGCGGTCGGCAAGTCGGTGCTCAACCGCGCCTCCGATCTCGACATCGGGCAGCTGATGCTGGACTACGGCGGCGGCGGGCACCGCAACGCCGGCACCTGCCAGGTGGACAACGCCGACGCCGAGACGGTCCTGGCCGAACTGGTCGCCCGCATCGAAACCGAAGCATGAGACGCCCCATGACCCATCCGCCGGAGTTCGTCTGTCGTGCCTAGCTGGCGCCGCGTGCCGCAGGGGCTCGTCCTGGTCGCCGCTCTGGTCGCCGGGATCCTGCTGTCGCCGTGGCTCAGCGGCTGCGTCAACGGCGATACGCCGCTGGGGCGCCTGATCTCGGTCATCACCGGGGACTCCTACGGCCTGCCCGAATCCGGCGCCCAGGAGCTGCAACGGTTCAGCAACGTCTATGCGCGCTACGCCTCGCAGGTGGACGACACCAGCCAACTGCGGCATTTCCGCGACACCTTCAAGCGGGCGCGCGCCTCCTACGTGCACCCGGTCGCCGATGCCGTGTTGATCGACGCCGCGGTGAAGGGGGTCGAGGACCTGGGCGCCGAGCCCCGCTCGTTGCCGCCGCGGGAGCTGGTGGAAAGCGCGCTCGACGCCATGATGGCGTCGCTGGACCCCCATTCCATCTACCTCAATCCCCAGGAATACCGGGAGATGCAGATCGCCACCACCGGCGAGTTCGGCGGCCTGGGGATCGAGGTGACCATGGACGACGAGACCGGCGCCGTCAAAGTGGTGTCGCCCATCGAGGACACGCCGGCCTTCCGCGCCGGCATCCAGAGCGGCGACCTGATCACCCACCTGGACGGCACACCCATCAAGGGCAAGAACCTGATGCAGGCGGTGCGCCTGATGCGCGGCCGACCGGGCACCGATCTCCGGCTCACCATCCAGCGGGCCGGGGTGGCGCCCTTCGACGTCACCATCACCCGCGCCGTCATCAACGTGCGCAGCGTCCGCTGGCGGACCGAAGGCGACATCGGCTACATCCGGGTGGTGAGCTTCACCGAGAAGGTGGAGGACGGCGTCGAGCGGGCCATCGAGGAGATCCGCGAAGCTGCCGGCGGCCGGCTCACGGGCATCGTGCTCGACCTGCGCAACAACCCCGGCGGCCTCCTGGATCAGGCCACCTACCTGGCCGACGCCTTTCTCGAGGACGGGCGCATCGTGTCCATCCGCGGCCGCAACACCCGTGGCGAGGACGCGCACGAGGCCGGCTCCGGCGACCTGGCCGAGGGGCTGCCCATGGTGGTGCTGATCAACGACGGCTCGGCGTCGGCCTCGGAGATCGTGGCGGCGGCGCTGAAGTTCCATGGGCGAGCCACGGTCATGGGGCTGCGCTCCTTCGGCAAGGGCTCGGTGCAGACCATCATGCCCATGCCGATAGAGGGCGCGCTGCGCCTGACCACGGCGCTCTATTACGACCCCTCCGGCCGCGCCATCCAGGCCCGTGGCGTGGTCCCCGACATCCTGCTCGTCCCCGCCCCGGAGCCGAAGGCCACGGAGCCCGCCGACGGCGGGGCCGAAGCCAACCATCGGCGCGAAGCGGATCTGCCCCACGCCCTGCCGGCCCAGGAGGCGGACGACGAGCCCGTGGCCGCCGCCACCGTGCCGGAGAGCGCCTGCGAGCCGGTCGGCGATCGGGAGGACCGGACCCTGGGCTGCGCCCTGGCCCTGCTGCGGGCCGGCTCCGCCGAGCGTTTCCTGGCCGGCCTCGCCACCGCGTCCGCCATGTGAGTCCGCCCGTGGACGCCGAAGGGAATCGATCCGTGCTCATCCGAAGTTGGCGGTCCGAGTCGCGGTCGCGGCGCTGATCCGCGCCATCCTGATCATGGGCGCCGCCTGGCTGACGACGCGTTCCCTCGATTGGCCCCGAGGGTCGCCGGCCTCGGGCTGATCATGGATTCGAGCACCATGGCGTTGGCATCACTGCCCTTAGCCCACATTTCTCACATCCGCCACGGTCTGCGTCGCGTCCCGGCGGCCGCCCCGCCAGGAGCGGGCCGAAAAGCGTAGCCTGCGCTGCGGTTGAGGCCCGCGACGCCGCGGGCGGCCGCCCGGACGCGACGCAGACCGTGGCGGATGTGAGAAATGTGGGCTAAGGGCAGTGGTGCCAACGCCATGGTGCTCG
>JANQFP010000240.1 GCA_028277795.1 Rhodospirillales bacterium | reverse complement strand
GCCGCAGGGCCGCCTTTCCGGTTCGCCCTTCGGGTGCCTTGAGTTTGCGCGCCGGGGCGTCGGGTCGCGCTGGCGATGCTCCAGCATCGCGGCGCCCGCTCCTCCTGCCGGCGCACAAACTCAAGGCATTGAAAAGCATCATGAACCTCTCGGACGGGCTCTAGGGGCTTGGGTCGGTGCCGGGTCGGCCGGCGTCCGGCCCGACGGCACCTGAGAACCTCGCAAATCATAAGGAGGCGGCCACCATGGCCCAGGGCGTAGTCACGGTGTTCGGGGGCTCCGGCTTCATCGGCCGCCATGTAGTCCAGCGCCTGGCCGCCGGCGGTGCCGTGATCCGCGTCGCCGCCCGCGACCGCGAGGCGGCCCAGGTCCTGCAGCCCCTGGGCGACCCCGGCCAGATCGTGACCATGGCCGCCGACATCACCGACGCCGACGCGGTGGCGGCGGTGGTCGACGGGTCCGACGCCGTGGTCAATCTGGTCGGCATCCTGGCCGAGTGGGGACGCCGCACCTTCCAGCGCATTCACGTGGAGGGCGCCGCCACCATCGCCCAGGCCGCCGCCGCCACCGGCGCCAAGCGCATGGTGCAGATGTCGGCCATCGGCGCCGACAAGGACTCGGCGGCGGAGTACGGCCGCACCAAAGCGGCCGGCGAGGAGGCGGTGCGTGCCGCCTTTCCCGACGCCACGGTGCTGCGTCCCAGCGTGGTGTTCGGCCCCGAGGACAAGTTCTTCAACATGTTCGCCAGCATGGCCCGGTTGACGCCGGCGCTGCCGGTGTTCGGCTGCCCGCCGTTCCCGCGGGTCAAGCTGTTCGGGCCCCATTCCGTGGTCGAGGTGGACCTGTACGGCGATGGCGGCACCCGCTTCCAACCGGTCTACGTGGGCGACGTGGCAGCCGCCGTCGACATGGCCCTCACCGACCCCAGCGCCGAGGGCAAGACCTACGAGCTGGGCGGGCCCCGCACCTACAGCTTCAAGGAGATCATGGAGCTGGTGATGGCCGAGTCCGGGCGCCGCCGACTGCTGGTGCCGATCCCCTTCGCGGTCGCCCGCATCGAGGCGTGGTTCCTGGAGAAGATGCCGTCGCCGCTGCTGACCCGCGACCAGGTGACGCTCCTGGAGACGGACAACGTGGTCGCCGAGGGCGCCCTGACCCTGGCCGACCTGGGCCTCACGCCCACCGCGGCCGAAGCCATCGTCCCCACCTACCTGCAGCGCTTCCGGCGCGCCGGCCGCAGCGGACGGGAGGAGTAGCCGGGATCGCGGGTCCGGATTTCGCCGCGCGGTCCGGCCCCGGCGATGGTTTCCGCGACGACCCGTCAGGCCCCCGGCGGCGTCACCGGAGTGCGTCCGAACCGGTCGTAGATGAGGGCGTAGAGGGCGCGCAGCCCCATGGCCTCGCCACCCTCGGGCCGGCCCGGCCGCCCCTTGGTGTTCCACCCCATCAGGTCCACGTGGACCCACGGCGCGGCGGGCTTGACGAAGGCTTCGAGGAACAGGGCGGCGGTGATGGCACCGCCCAGTCCGCCGTCCGTGGCGTTGACCAGATCGGCCACCCGGCTCTCGATGTCGCGGCGGTAGGGCCGCCACAGGGGCAGCCGCCACAGCGGGTCGTCCTCCACCCGCCCGAAGGCCATCAGGTCGGCGGCCAGGTCGTCGTCGTTGCAGAACAGGGCGGGCAGGTCGGCGCCGAGGGCGACGCGGGCGGCGCCGGTCAGGGTCGCCAGGTCGACCAGCAGGGCGGGCTCCTCGGCCGCCGCCTCGGCCAGCGCATCGGCCAGGATGACCCGCCCCTCGGCGTCGGTGTTGCCGATCTCCACGGTGAGCCCGGCGCGGGTGGTGATCACGTCCAGGGGCCGCAGGGCCGAGCCGGAGATGCTGTTCTCCACCGCCGGGATCAGCAGCCGCAGGCGCACCGGCAACGCCGCCGCCATCACCATCTGCGCCAGACCCAGGGCATGGGCCGCCCCGCCCATGTCCTTCTTCATCAGCTTCATGCCGGCCGCCGGCTTGATGTCGAGGCCGCCGGAATCGAAGCACACGCCCTTGCCGACCAGGGTCACCTTGGGCGCCGCCTCGTGGCCCCAGGTCATGTCGATCATCCGCGGCGCCCGGTCGCTGGCCCGCCCCACGGCATGCACCGAAGGGTAGCGTTCGCGCAGGTCGTCCAGCACCGTCACCTCGACGGTGGCGCCGTGGCGGTTGCCCACGGAGTAGACCGCATCGGCCAGCTCCTCCGGCCCCATGTCCTCGGCCGGCGTGTTGATCAGGTCGCGGACCAGGACCGTGGCCTGGGCCGCCCGCGTCACGGCGGCGCGGTCGCAGCCGGCGGGCCACACCAGGGTGGCGAAGCGGGCGTCGCTGTCCCGGTAGCGGGTGTAGGCGTAGGTGCCCAGGGCCCAGCCCAAGGCCGCCCGGTCGGCGTCCCAGTCGGCGCCGTCGGCATCCAGGCGGTACACGCCAGCCGGCAGGGTGGCCGGCAGCGCCGCCCAGTCCCACAGGGAGCCGTCGTCACCCAGGCCGGCGACGGCTCCCGCCGGGCCGCCGTCGGCTCCGGGCAGCAGGCAGGCACTGGCCGACTTGGCCCGGAATCCGGCGGCGCGCACCCAGCGCCGTTCGGACTCGGGACGGCCGTCCAGCCAGGGGTCCAGATCGCCCGGCCGCAGTGCGGTCAGCGGCATTGCCGCGCCGTCGTCATCGTCGGTCAGATAGGTGGGCACGTCCCCTCCTCCTCGCATGTCGCGGCGGCCGCGTCAGTGGACGCTGGCGCGAATCAGGCCCACCTCCTCGTAGTACCGGACGGCCCCGGGATGAAGCGGGATGGCGACGCCGTCGAGGGCCTTGTGCAACTCGATCTGGCGGCCCTGGGGATGGCTGCTGACCAGCAGCCGGCGGGTGTTGTCGTGCCACAGGGCGCGGGTGATGCCGTAGACCAGGTCCGCATCGGCCTCGGCCGAGACCACCAGTTGGGCGCCGACGCTGAGGGTCACCGTCGCCCCGACGCCCTTGTAGACCCCCTCGGGGATGATGTCGGCGCCGATGAAGGGGTGGGCCCGGCGGATGCCGTCGGCCTCGCGGCCCATGATATGGACCAGCCCGACGTCCGTGGTCTCGGCCAACTGCGCGATGGCAGTCATGGGATAGCCGCCGATCATGAAGTAGGCATCGAGCTCGCCCCCGGCCAGCATGTCGCCGGACTTGCCCACCCTCTCGTAGAGCACCGTGAGATCGGACTCCGCCATGCCGAAGGCGTCGAGAACCATGCGGGCGGCGACCAGGGTGCCCGATTCCGGCTCACCCACGGACACCCGCTTGCCCTTGAGGTCGGCCACCGAGGTGATGCCGCCATCCCGGCGCACCACCAGATGGACCGCCTCCGGGTACAGGTGGGCCACCGCCCGCAGCTTGGTCAGGGGCGCTTGGCCGGCGAAGGCGCCGCGGCCGAAATGGGCGTTGAAGGCGATGTCCGCCTGGGTCAGCGCCAGGTCCAGGGTGCCGGCGGCGACGGCGGTGACGTTCTCCACCGACCCCTGGGTGGACACGGCGGCGGCGATGACGCCGGGTACGCCGCAGCTCCCCCCCTTCTCGCACGGCAGGGACCCCGGCGGATTGCTGACGGCGTTGGCGATCAGGCCGCCGACCGGGAAATAGGTGCCGCCGGTGGCGCCGGTGCCGATGCGCAGGAACCGGATGTCCTGGGCCGCCCCGGGGACCGGGCCGGCCGCCGCCGCGGCGACCGCCAACAGCACAGCGAGCAGCCCCCGGGCCACGGTGGCACGCGCGTTCGGCATGGGGTTGGTCCAGATCATCTATGGACTCCGGCCCCGGACTCCGCCTTCGGGCCGCAATGGCGGCAACTGCGCCGAACCCTACCCGGCTTTCGGCGGGTCCGCCAGACCGGGAATGGCGTGGACGGTGGCCGCCCGTGGCGGTTGAGCAGGCATGGTGATCGCTGTCGGATTTTTTCAATTCATGCTTTCGTATAATTCGGCTATACGTTTGAATAGTCAGGGGATATGCGCTGCTGGGATATACTGTCCAGTAGCGGTTCCGTTAAGGGCGGTCGACCGCCGGTGACAGCGCCAGACAGGGCGGTGTCCGGGAGGTCTGTCCGGTAATTCCGCGGGTCGCGCCCGTAGGGCGTCGGTCGCGCGCAGGCAGGAGACCTAGGGCGATGGCAGCCACGGAAACCGAACTGAAGGCGCTGCTGGCCGCTGCCAACACCAAACTCGAATCCCTCAGTGCCAAGCTGGAGACCCTGCTCGTGGAGCGGGACGCGCTCGCCGAGACCCTGGAGTCGGTCAAGGCGGATCTGGACCGCGAGGTCGACGAGCGGGTCACCCTGCAGAACGAGCTGCGCGACGTCAAAGAGCAGCTGACCGCCTCCGAGGACGACAACCGCGGGCTGCTGACGCTGGTCGAGCGCATGGAGCATGCGTTGACCGAGTCGGTGTCCCGGCTGGAGAGCATCCGCGACCAGGTGAGCGCGTCCATGGCCATGCTGACCCAGGACTCCGTACCGTCCCACGTGGTCGAAAAGCGGCTGATGAAGGTGGCCGAGACCGCCCACCCCGGCGCCTTCTTCAAGACCCTGGAGGAGTACCGGGCCTACATGGATCAACTGGGCTCACGGACCGGACGCTCCAACGACTGAGCGCCGCCGGCCGCCGCATGGGGGCCCGCGCCGGACCCGGTGGTCACCCCCGAACGCCCCCCTTGCCTTTTGCCCGCCGTGGCCCCATAACATGCGGCCATCGGCCGCGCCGATCGGCCGAGACCATCCACCGGGGAGCCTCCGCCAGCACCGCCGCGACCGGGACCTGACCGCGGGATGTCGTGCCTGTTCCCGCGCCTCGGCCGCGACACCGGCCGCCCCGACCGTACGTCACTCCAGGGGGAGCGTAGTGACCAGCCATGACGACATTCAGGACTATCGACACGCTGGACGTTAAGGGCAAGCGGGTGCTGCTGCGCCTGGACCTCAACGTCCCCATGAAGGACGGCCAGGTGACCGACACCACCCGCATCGACCGCACGGTGCCGACCATCAACGAGCTGACCGGCAAGGGCGCCAAGGTGATCATCGTCACCCACCTGGGCCGCCCCAAAGGCGAGAAGAAGCCCGAGTTCACGGTCAAGCCGGTGGCCGATGCCATGAGCACGGCGCTGGGCAAGCCGGTCGCCTTCGCCAGCGACTGCGTCGGTCCCGACGCGGCCCAGGTGGTCGACGCCATGAACGACGGCGACGTGGCCATGCTGGAGAACGTGCGCTTCTACGGCGAGGAGGAGAAGAACGACCCGGCCTTCGCCGACAAGCTGGCCGAGCAGGGCGACATCCTGGTCAGCGACGCCTTCTCCTGCGCCCACCGCGCCCACGCCTCGGTCCACGCCCTGGCGCAGCGGCTGCCGTCGGCGGCCGGCCGCCTCATGCAGGCCGAGGTGGAGGCCCTGGAAAGCGCCCTGGAGAACCCGCAGCACCCGGTGGCCGCGGTGGTCGGCGGCGCCAAGGTGTCGACCAAGCTCGACGTCCTCGGCAATCTGGTGGCCAAGGTGGACAAGCTGATCATCGGCGGCGCCATGGCCAACACCTTCCTCCACGCCCAGGGGGTCAACGTCGGCAAGTCGCTGTGCGAGCACGACATGGCCGACAACGCCAATACCATCCTGGCCAAGGCCAAGGACGCCGGCTGCCAGGTGATCCTGCCCGACGACGTGGTTGTGGCCGGCGCCTTCGAGGCCGGCGCCCCGAGCGATACCGTGCCGGTGAGCGCCGTGCCCGCCGACCAGATGATCCTGGACACCGGTCCCGGGTCGGCGGAGTCCCTCAAGGCCCAGCTCGCCGAGTGCAAGACGGTGCTGTGGAACGGCCCCCTGGGGGCATTCGAGGTCACCCCGTTCGACGCCGCGACCAACACCGTGGCACAGGAAGCCGCGCGCCTCACCCAGGCCGGCAGCCTGGTCAGCGTCGCCGGCGGCGGCGACACGGTGGCGGCCCTCGCCCACGCCGGGGTCGGCGACAAGTTCTCCTACGTGTCCACCGCCGGTGGCGCCTTCCTCGAATGGCTGGAGGGCAAGGTCCTGCCCGGCGTGGCGGTGCTGCGGGATTAGCCCGCATTTCTGACATCCGCCACGGCCTGCGTCGGGTCCCGGCGGCCGTCCCGCCAGGAGCGGGCCGAAGAGCGTAGCCGGGACTACGGTCGAGGCCCGCGACGCCGCG
>JANQFP010000239.1 GCA_028277795.1 Rhodospirillales bacterium | reverse complement strand
GCCAGCGCCGAAGCCTGGCTCATGATCACCAGCATCCAACTCCTCACCCGGAGAATTGCAAGGGCTTGAAATCATACAACGCTTTTCCGGCCAGACTCTAAGAATCTGCGCAGATGCGTCATATTTGCTATGTCGATGCGCAGCCATTTGTCGTTTGCGCCGCTGAGCAAGTGTGTCGGACCCAAGACCTGGGTAAACTGGTTCTCTAGGGCGAAACGGCCAATTCCTTCAGAAATTGCCCTCCCGGCGTCCCCCTCAAAATCCCTTGCTGTGTGGTGCGCGTCCGCAGCCCATGGCAGCGATGTCAAGCTGCGGCTATATCCGCCCGGCAGTGCCATTGCAGGGGTTTTCGGATCTAGGACGACATCCATCCCAGCATGAAGAGCGCGCGACCGCAGTTCAGCGTGACGCTCAGAATGCTGCGCTTCTATCACAAGGCCATGAAAGTCGTTCTCACCCCCGGCAATCACCTCCGCCAACTCCGCGTGCTGGTTAAAGCCCACGCGCAGGTAAAGCCCCAAACGCCCCAATCCCTGTCGGGCGCTGCGGGGGCGAGGTAGCCGGACCACGTTATCGGACATATCAACCTCCATCTAAATTGAGCATATCATATACTTTTTCATTGAGCAAGTGATAGCGAAACATATTGACATTTTAGTTGACAAGTTAGCCTTCCGTAGCCCCGATGTCGAGAGCCACTCGCATCTCGGGCATATGCAGGGCCAGGCCATCGTGAACCGAGCCCGGTGGTATCTGGGTCTCGGTCACTTGGTGGCGATCCGATGCCCAATCGGTCAGCGGAAAAAGCCAGTAGTCAGACCCAAAGTCTCGCCAGTTCCCCATTTTCGACCTCGCCACGTCAGGGCGTCGACGCGCAAGGTTGATTATTCCTAGATAATGTGATATTATACCTATTTCTCTATCTTTGTCAAGTCGTGCGGACAACACGGCTGGCGTATCGCAAAAAATGAAATCTCAAAGCCTTGTTTTATAATAATTTTCCAGGATCATGCTTACATTTGCTGACAAATCTACGGCAGGCGCACGTTCCTATCGACGGTTCGTGCCCGAAAAAGGCCCGTGGAATCAATCCCGAAGGGATGCCGGGTCGGGTGACGGAGGCCGAAAGCGTGTCGCAAATGCCGGCGCCGGTACCCCACACCGCCGCCACACCCCCGTCACCCATACGTCTCCAGCATGCGCTCCACGTCGGCTTCGGTCAGGGGGTAGCCGCCGTCGGGGCGGGCTTGGAGCATCAGGTTGGGCTTGATGCGGGCGATGCGCTTCTGGACGATCTCGGCGGTCTTCATGGTCAGGCCGGCCTTCTTGGACAGCGCCGCCACGGCCATCGGGTTGTGGTCGTTCAGCATGCGCTGCACCTGGGGCCGCGGCAGGCCGCTCATCAGCACCAGGGCGTGGCGGACGAAGGCGTGCTCGCCGGCCTTCATGGCCTTGCGCAGAACCTTCTCGTTCAGGCGGTCCTTCTGGTGCATGCGCTTGGCCCGGTCCTCGGCCGATTCGAAGGGCACCGCGTCGTCGGGGAAATCGCCGCGGGCGATGCGGTCGCGCACCGTGGTCTTCAGCTCCTCAAGCTGCTCGGGCTCCAGGTTCTTGTTGCGCTTGACCAGCACCTCCAGCATGGCCGAGCTGAGGAAGCCGGCGACCCGCAGCACCACGCGCACCGGCAGGTTGTCGCGGTCGACCAGGGGGCCGTGCCACTCGGGCCGCTCGGTGGCGCTTTCGGCGATGCTCTCCATGGTCTCGTCGGCGATGTCGGCGGTGGCGTTGTCCAAGAGCGCCTGCACCGCCTCGACGCTGTGGGTGTCGTAGACCGCCTTGGACACCGGCTTCGACACCGCGCGGCGCCGGGCCACGGCGATCAGCGCCTTGCCGGCGAGGCCGCTGGTGACCAGGTCGATGAGGTCGGAGTCGTTGAGGAGCGGCGAGTACTCGACCACCGGCGCGGCCACCATCTCTTCCACGTCCCGGGCCAGCTGCATGACCAGCGGCTTGGGGATGTTGGACGCCTGCTTCAGCTCCTCGGCGATGACGGCGCGCACCCGCGGCAGGTCGTCGCGGGCCAGGATGGCGACGATCTTCAACGCCATCTCGGTGAGGCGCTGGTTCTCGTCGGGGGTGAGCTGGGGCACCAGGCGGCCGATCTTCCGGGCCAGCTCCTGGCGCACGTCGCCGTCGCCGTCCTCGGCCAGCAGCAGGTCGGCCTGCAGCGGGGTGCCGGAATTCTCGGCCACCTGGCGGCGCACCTCCGGCGCCCGGTCGGTGGCGAAGAAGTACAGCAGCTCCGGCTCCAGGTCCTCGAACGAGGCCAGCACCCGGCGCGCCTCGGTGTCACCCTTGGCGGCGATGGTCTTGGCCTTCTCGTAGGACGGGCGCTTGCCCTTGGCCAGCTTGGACCCGGTCTTGCCGGACTTGCGGCCCAACACCCAGTCGAGCATCGATGCTCCCCCCTCGGCAGGGCCGGCATGGTAGCAAAGGATGAGGGGCGTTTGAACGGATGGGGCGGCGGTCAGTGCGGGCCGGGTCCGGCCGCGGCCATTCCCTTGCCGTCGCTGCCGGGACTGCCCCTCACCCTCCCGTCACCCCCGGGCCTCGCCTCCACCCCTTCGCCAGACCCGGGCTTGACCTCCACCGGCTCGTCACCCCCGGGCTTGGCCTCGACCCGCTCGTCACCCCCGGGATTGGCCTTCATCCTCTCGTCACCCCCGGGCTCGAACCACTGCTGTCCGGTTTAGACGCGAGAGCGCCCGATGGTAGATATGCAAGCGAAGACGTTCAATCTCAACACGTCATGGCCGGGCTCCGACCCGGCCATCCATGTCTTCGATCGGCCTTCGGTTCTCGAAACAAGGACGTGGATGCCCGTGACAAGCACGGGCATGACGACTTCTGCTTGTTCGACCTCGTAGGGACACCACCGGTTTTGCTGAACCGGACAGCCGTGGGCTTGACCCGGGGGTCCATGGATTGCCGGACCGAGCCCGGCAATGAGGGAGAACGGATGACCACGATCGCTCCGGTCAGCCGCCGGGCGCCCCGGCGAAATCGGCAAAGTCCTTGAACGCCATCGGCATTGCCATAAGATGCGTGCCGTCTAGCAGGGGCTTGGCCAGGGGGAGGTCGTGGGCAGCAGAGCACTCGCAGCCGCCGTCGCGGTGGCGGTCGCCGCCGCGGTCGTGGCGCCGGCGCCGGCGGCGCGGGCCGACGACCCCGACTTCATCTCCATCGGCGGCGGCTACTTCGACTGGAACCGCCAGAAGGACGAGGCGGCGGAGTTCCGCCTGGAATACCGCTCCGACTGGAAGCTGTGGCACATCAAGCCCTTCGGCGCCGTGGCCGGGACCTCGGACGGCAGCGTGCTGGTCCACGCCGGCATCCTGCTCGACATCTTCTTCGGCCGCCGCTTCGTGGTCACCCCCAGCATCGCGCCGGGCTACTACAACCAGGGCGGCTCCGACCTGGACCTGGGCCACGAGCTCGAGTTCCGCTCCCAGATCGAGTTCGCCTACCGGTTCGACAACCGGTCGCGCCTGGGCGTCGCCGTGTCGCACTATTCCAACGCCAGCATCGGTGACGAGAACCCGGGCACCGAATCGGCGATCCTCTATTACTCCATCCCGTTGAACGTGATCCTCGGCAACGACGACTGAGCGGGCAGCGGCCGGTCTGTGCTATAACCGTGCCGCCGCGCCCGTAGCTCAGCCGGATAGAGCACCAGATTCCTAATCTGGGGGTCGCAGGTTCGAATCCTGCCGGGCGCGCCACCTCACAATATCTTGATTCTCATGGTTAAATTTCTTTCCGTTTCAGCAGACAACATGCTGCTCTTGCCTAGCAGTCTGATTTTAAATCTTTTTTCGGGCTTGAATCCTCCGGGGTCAAATTCTCTGAGTTGATCGGGCATTTGAGCCAGATCAACAAGCGTAAATGCGGCGCGGCCTGTCTACTGCGCCGGATTGTAACGCTGCACGTCGATTTCTCCGGCCTTTCCCCGCATGACATGACTGTCGTGCCAGGCCTGCATACGCAGCATGGTCTCCATGTCGAGGCCGAACGCTTTCTCAATGCGCAGAGCCATCTCCGGCGACAGGCCCGCTTTCTCATTGATCAAGTCAGACAGGGTCGCGCGCCGTACGCCAAGGATTTCGGCGGCCTTGGTGATGCTGAGCTTGAGCGGTTCCAGCACTTCCTCACGAATAAACTCGCCAGGATGGCTGGGGCTCATGCCGATTTTGATCGGGTCGTTCATCAGTGATAGTCCTCCAGGTTCAAATTCCAGATCTCTCCGTCCCTGCTCTCAAAAGTGATCCGCCAGTTGCCGGAAACGCTGATGCTCCACGTCCCGGTCCGGTCGCCCGTGAGCCGATGGATGCGCCAGCCGGGCGGACCGATGATGCGCTCGGGATCAGGAGCCAAAACCAGCGCGGTCAGGACACGGCGGATGCGCGGCACCAAGTCACCACGCAGTCCACGGCTGTCGTTATTTTCGACGAAACGTTCCAGCCCTTTGTGCGCGATGCTTCTGACTTGCATTGTTTTTATTGTACGGCAAAACCGTACAAACCGTCAAGCTACAAACAACACTAAGTTAAGTGTTATTTCGACTCCCCCACTGGCCCTGGCCCGTCAGCGAGGGAAGACTGTTCCAGACTGGCGCTCCATTCGGCGAAAGTCTCAAGCAGCCTGTTCGAGCTTCCTCCGCTCAAGTGCGCCCGCTTTACCCGCAACCACTCCGGTTAAGACGGAATCACCGATTCCCACATCTTGGTGTTTGGCGTTTTCTCGACTCAAAATCTTGCCTCATGCGCTTACCCTTGACTCCATTTTTATGCCTCTTATATTAGGCGCAGAGAAATGGAGGTTTTCATGTCTCTTCCGATTCGTACGACCCTCGAGGATATCGACGCCGTATGCGGATACCTCGCGACCAAACCCACCGGCGCCACCACTGCGGAGGCGAAGGCCGTCGTAGACAAGAAGCGCCTTGATGCACGAAAGCTCAATGCCCTGAAGTTCTGGGGGCTCATAGAGGACAACGGCACCCGGATGAAGCTCACGGAACGCGGACGCAGGGCCGTGAAAGACGCCGGTGCTTATAGAAGCGGCGTGCTCCGCGATGTCATCCGCGACGTGCCGCCATACGCTGCCGTGGTGGAACGAGCTGCGCATCGTAGCGAAACTACGACCACGGCGACGGAAGTCGCAGCCCATTGGCACGAGCACTTCAGGGGCGAGGTTTCCGACTCGGAGAGGATCCTTAACGATCAAGCGGTGTGCTTCTTCCAGGCGGCGGAGGGCGCCGATCTCGGCAAGGTCACTATTGGCCGAAAGGGTCAACGGACTCGGTTCGACTTCGACGGCGACGCCACGCGGGCTTTCGTCGGTGGATCGGTCACAGTTCCAGTTTGGCACGCCCCCGCCGCCGAGGGGACCCCTGGAGGCAGCGAGCCGGAATACGCAGGCGACGCCTCGCTCGAAGAAACCGATATGCGACCTGCGGAAGGCGCTACGCGGGAGGGCGACCGCGTATTCATCACCCACGGGAAGAACAGAAAGATTCTGGATCAGGTAAAGGAGATCGTGGCTTACGGGAAGTTCGAACCAGTCGTGGCACAGGAGAACGAGACTGCCGCCAAGCCCGTCCCCAAGAAGGTGATGGATGACATGAGGACCTGCTGCGCCGCAGTGATTCATGTCGGGTCCGAAGGCGTGCTTTTTGACGGGGAAGGCAGCGAGGTCCCGCAGATAAACGGAAACGTCCTCATCGAGATTGGCGCTGCAATGGCCCTATATGGTGAGAAATTTGTCCTCCTTGTCGAGGACGGCGTAAACCTGCCTTCGAACCTTCAGGGGCTTTACGAATGCCGGTATGAAGGCGACGAGCTTGACATGCCGGCAACTATGAAACTGCTGAAAGCGTTCAATGAGTTCTGATGCAGACTGCGACCCGGGAGGGCATTGAATGGGTGGGACGCATGGCGAAGTCCGAGGCCGGTCAAAGATCCACGCATACCTTGAGTACGCTGAATTGGTAGAGGCATATGGCGATACGTTTCAGGACCACTACCCGGACCCGCGCAACAAAAAGCTGTGCAAGAGGCGCATGGTTCAGGACCCAGACACCGGGGAATGGGTCCTGAGCTTCCACCTGCATACGTGAGCAGGTGCATCTCGTTCCCGGATGGAGGTAGTCGCCTTGACCAAACTATTGAGGTGACTGCCGGGCCAGAGAAAGGGGAACGCGGCAGGCGAGATGAGGCCGCGCGTTGGCGTTCCCCGGGTTGAGCGAGTAGGAGGTAAAGCGAAGACTTTCGGAGCGCGAACGTCATCGGTGCCCGAGCCGCTACGATGACAGGAATGCTCTGGGGCAAGCTCCATGTCGTGTCTCCCCTGGAAGGGTTCGATTCCGTTCCAAGGCTCTGGTCGACTAGAAATTGGCCTCTCGGGAGGCTGGCGCCGGCTCGGGTGGCGCCAGCCTTCCGGTTACTTGCCTACTGATATGGTGTCGAATAGAACCGAGCCTCGCTTGGAGAAGTGGCTCCGCAGTCGGATTACGCCGCCAGCGCCGCGCCGACGGCGACGATGACCTCTTCGCGCCAGCGGTGGGCGACGCCGCGCAGGTGCTCCAGTTCGGCGACCACGGGGGTCACGATGTTGCCGGTGCTGTGGGGCGACAGGAAGCCGACCAGACGCTTGCCGTGGAAGATCTTGGCGGCGTCCTCGGGCGCCACTTCCGGGTCGTCATGATCCCTGGCGACGAGGCGCAGATCTGTGGTCTCGATCATGTCTCCACTCCCCTGTCGAAGAACCCGAATCGATAGGCGCGAATCATACGCGATTGCGCGCGATCGGGCTGTGACGCGCGTCACTCGGGGAGCGTCCGGTGGGTGGCTTGGAGCCCCGCCGGGGGGCGGGGCTCCGGGGATGGATCAGACCGCCAGGGCCCGCTCGACGGCCACGATGACGTCGCCGCGCGAGGGGTGGGCGGCGCCGCGCAAAGGCTCCAACTCGGACACCAGGGGCGTCACGATGTTGCCGGTGCTGTGGGGGGAAAGGAAGGCCACCAGGCGCCTGCCCTGGAAGATCTTCGCCGCGTCGTCGGGCGCGACCTCCGGTCGATCATGATTCCTGGCGACAAGCCGCAGATCGGCAGTCCCATACATGATCCCACTCTCCTGTCCGTGAACGCGACTCAACTCTGGGTTCATTGTAGGGAATCGCCGCCCCGCGGTCTGTGATCCCGGTCACTAGTTTTGGTGCGGCGTCTCGGCAGGGCCGGCGTCGGGCAGGCAGGGGTCGTCGTGGCACTGGCAGACCTCGACCGTCAGGTGGACCAGGTCGGGGACGGTGGCGAGCAGGGCCTTGTAGTGTTCCGGCGGCCGCGGATAGTGGGTGACCACCGACACGATGGCGGCCAAGTGGCGCGGCCCAACGTACCACACGTGGAGGTCGGCGATGCGGTTGTCGGCGTCGGCCTCGATGGCCGATCGGATGGCGTGGGTCTGCTCCTCGCCGGCGGCGCCATCGAGCAGGACGACGCCGGTGTCGCGCAGCAGCCCGTAAGCCCAGCGGCCGATGACCACCGCGCCGATGATTCCAACCGCCGCGTCCACCCACACCCAGCCCCACAGCAGCCCGGCCAGCAGTGCCGCGATGGCCAGCACCGAGGTGACGGCGTCGGCGAGCACGTGCAGGGTGGCGCCGCGCAGGGCATGGTCGTGCGCATGGGCGTCGGCATGGGCGTGCCCGCCGCCGGCGCGCCCCATCAACAGCCAGGCGCTGGCCAGGTTGACCAACAGCCCGACCACGGCGACCACCAGGGCTTGGTCGAAGGCGATGGTCAGGGGATGGATCAGGCGGTCCGCCGATTCCCACACCATGAGCACGGCGATCACCGCCAGCACCAGGGCGCTGGCGAAGCCGCCCAGGACCCCCACCTTGCCGGTGCCGAAGGTGTAGCGGCGATCGTCCGCGTGGCGCCGGGCGTAGCCGTAGGCAAAGACCGTGATGCCAAGGGCCGCGGCATGGCTGCCCATGTGCCAGCCGTCGGCCAGCAGGGCCATGGAGTTGAACAGCCAGCCGGCGGCCACCTCCGCCACCATGGTGACGGCGGTCAGCACCACCACCCACACCACCCGACGCTGGCCGGCCGCGGCGGCCGCCTCGTCGAAGAAGCGGTGCTGGTGGCGCCAGGTCTCAAGGGTATGGACGTGCACGGCCGCGCCTCGTCGTCCGCTCCATGAACGGTCCCATCCTAACCCGCATTTCTCCCCTCAGCCATGGTCTCCGCGGCGCGCGGGTGTTGGAGCGGGGATGGATTTGCCGCGCCGGTTGGGTCAAACTGGGTTCCGGCCACGGCGCAGGGGACAGGGACAAGAGGGGCCCGGCGCCGAGTTTCGGGGGTCATCCGTGGCGCTCAAGATCCAGGTTCCACGCCGTCTGCTGCCGCTGCTGGTGGCGGCGGCCCGTGACCTGACGCCCATCGTCGCCGTCATCGCCTTCTTCCAGATCGTGGTGGTCCAGCAGCCCTTCCCCAACCTGGACCGGGTGCTGGTGGGGCTGGTCTTCGTCATCGTCGGCCTGATGCTGTTCGTGCGCGGCCTGGAGATGGGCCTGTTCCCCTTCGGCGAGACCCTGGCCGTGGCGTTCGCCCGCAAGGGCAGCCTGTCGGCGCTGCTGCTGTTCGCCTTCTGCCTCGGCTTCGGCACCACGGTGGCCGAGCCGGCGCTGATCGCCGTGGCCGGCGAGGCGGCCGAGGTGGCCGGCCGGGCCGGCGCCATCGAGGGCACGCCGGAGGCCATGGAGGACTACGCCCTGTCCCTGCGCCTGACGGTGGCGGCGTCGGTGGGGGCGGCCCTGGTCATCGGCGTGTTCCGCATCCTCCGCGGGTGGCCGGTGCAGTACCTGATCATCGGCGGCTACGGCGTGGTCATCGTGCTGACCTATTTCGCGCCGCCGGAGATCGTCGGCATCGCCTACGATTCCGGCGGCGTCACCACGTCGACCATCACCGTGCCCCTGGTCACCGCCCTGGGCGTCGGCCTGGCCACCACCATCCGCGGGCGCAACCCCCTGGTCGACGGCTTCGGGCTCATCGCGTTTGCCAGCCTGACGCCGATGATCTTCGTCCTCGTCTTCGGCATGGTGGTGTGACATGGAGCTGCTCACCCACACCGCGGTGACCGCGCTCGTCACCCTCCGCGACGTGTTCCCCATCGCCCTGGTTCTGGTGGTCTTCCAGTTCCTGGTCATCCGCCGCCGGCCGCCCAACCCGCAGCGGGTGATCATCGGCTTCGCCTACGTGCTGGCCGGCATGACCCTGTTCCTGGTCGGCCTGGAGGAGGCCCTGTTCCCGCTCGGCAAGACCATGGCCCAGCAGCTCACCGACCCGCAGTTCCTCTATGGTGCGGCGGGCGTCGGCGCGGCGCCCCATTGGCTCGACTACCTGTGGGTCTACGCGTTCGCGGCGGCCATCGGGTTCGCCACCACGGTGGCCGAGCCGGCCCTGATCGCGGTGTCCCTGAAGGCCGAGGAGGTCTCGGGCGGGTCCATCAGCGCCATGGGCCTACGCCTGGCGGTGGCGGTCGGCGTGGCGGTGGGCGTCGCGCTCGGCGCCTTCCGCATCGTCACCGGGACGCCGCTGCCGCTCTACATCATGGCGGGGTACGTGGTGGTGATCGTGCAGACCGTGTACGCCGCCCGCTCCATCATCCCGCTGGCCTACGATTCGGGCGGCGTCACCACGTCCACGGTGACGGTGCCGGTGGTCGCCGCCCTGGGTCTGGGACTGGCCTCGACCATTCCCGGGCGCCATCCCCTGATCGACGGATTCGGCCTCATCGCCTTCGCCAGCCTGTTCCCCATCATGTCGGTGATGGCATATGCCCTCTTGACGGCGTGGCTCAAGCGCGGCAAAGGCAGGAAGCAAGAGGAGACGACGCCATGAACCTCAAACTGATCGTCGCCCTGGTCGCCGACGAAAAGACGGAGCAGGTGCTCAAGACGGCACGCGACGCCGGCGCCACCGGCGCCACCGTCATCACCAGCGTGCGCGGCGAGGGCCTGAACCCGGAGAAGACCTTCCTCGGCCTCGACCTGACCGGACAGCGCGACGTGGTCATGTTCCTGGTGGCGACACCCAAGGCGCGCATGATCCTGGAGACCATTGCGGAAGCGGCGCATTTCGACGACGAGCCGGGGGCGGGCATCGCCTTCCAGCTCGCCATCGAGGACGCGGTGGGCATGAAGAGCCAGGCCCCCAAGATACTCGACGAGATCGAGGAAGACCTATGACCGAGGAAAAGCACGTCCGGGTCGGCGACATCATGACCCAGCCCATCCAGATCATCGGCGCCAAGCAGACGGTGCTGGAGGCGATGACCCTGATGCGCGAGCTCGGCGTCAGCTCGCTGGCGGTGGAGCGCCGCGACGAGACCGACGAGTTCGGGCTGCTCACGGTCACCGACGTGGCGCGGGACGTGATCGCCGGGGGCCGCGCCCCCGACCGGGTCAACGTCTACGAGGTCATGTCCAAGCCGGTCATCACCCTGCCCGTCAACATGACGGTGAAGAACGGCGTCAAGCTGCTGGTCCGCTTCGGCCTGTCGCGCGCCCTGGTGGTCGACGGGCGGCGCGTGCCGGTGGGCATCGTCACCCTGCGCGACATGGTGCTGCGCCACGCCGTCGCGCCCGCCGAGGCGCCGGTCGCCGAGACGTAGGCCGACCATGGCCGAGGCCGCCCCGGCCGCCGCCCGCGGCCTGATGCGCCGGGCCCGCAGCGCCACCCTGGCCACGACCATGGACGACGGCGCGCCGTACGCCTCCCTGGTCACCGTGGCCTGCGACACCGACGCCAGCCCCGTCCTGCTGCTGTCCGACCTGGCCGACCACAGCCGCAACCTGGCGCGGGACCCGCGGGCCGCCCTGCTGTTCGAGGACGCCTCGGGCAAGGCCAACCCGCAGACGGGGCCGCGGCTCACCGTCATGGGCCGGGTCGCGAAGAGCCCCGAGGATCGCCACCGGCGCCGGTTCCTCGCCCGCCACCCCGGCGCCGGCCTGTATGCCGGGTTCGCCGATTTCCACGTCTACGCCATGACGGTGGAGCGGGGCCATTTCGTCGGCGGCTTCGCCCGCGCCCGGTGGATGGACGCCGGCGACCTGGTGGTCGACCCGGCCGCCGCGGCGGCGATGGCGGACCGGGAGCCCGACGTGCTCGCCCACATGAACCGCGACCACGCCGAGGCCATCGCGCTCTACGCCACGGCCTTGCTGGGCCGTCGCCCCGGCCCCTGGGAGATGGTGGCCATCGACCCCGAGGGCGCCGACCTCCGCGCCGGCCACCGGCACGCGCGCCTCCCCTTCGCCGCCCCGGTGACCGACGCCCAATCGACGCGCGACGAACTGGTCCGCCTGGCCGCGGAAGCCCGGGCCCGCGCGGCGGCAGGATAACGAGACTCCCGTTCTCCCCGGTTCAACCAATCAATCCGTGATCCGGGTTGTTGGGAAAAAACCACGGACGCGGGCAGAAAAATGGTGCGTATTGTAAAGTGAGTGGTGACACGTTACATTGCGGAAATGATCGTTGGCTTCCGCCACAAAGGCCTGAAGCTGCTCTTCGAGAGAGGTGAGCGGCGCAAGGTGGGGCCCGATCACGCGGACAAGATCGAGCGCATTCTGGCACGTCTTGATTCGGCGTCTCGAGTGGGCGACATGGACTTGCCCGGATTCCGGTTGCACCCGCTGAAGGGTAATCTCGAGGGCTTCTGGGCGGTCACGGTTTCAAGCAACTGGCGCGTCGTTTTTCGCTTCGAGGGCGGCCATGCCCGGGATGTGGATTTGATCGATTACCACTAGGAGGACCGAGCCATGCCGATGAAGAACCCGCCCCATCCGGGGCTTTCGGTCCGCCACGACTGCTTGGAGCCTCTGGGCCTCAGCGTCACCGAGGCGGCAAGGAAACTGGGAGTCAGCCGCAAGCAGTTGTCCGACGTCGTGAACGGCCGGTCCGGTATTTCGCCCGAAATGGCGATCCGACTCGACAAGGCGTTTGGCGGCGGCGCCGACACCTGGGTCCGTCTCCAGGCCGCCTACGACCTCGCCCAAGCCATGAAGACCGCCCACCGCATCAAGGTCGAGCGCCTGACGCCGGCCGCGTGAAGGGGGCGAGGGCCACCGAGGGGTGACGCCCTACCCGTTCTCCGCCAGGACCGAGCCCACCAGGTAGAGGGAGCCGCAGATCAGGATGCGGGCCGGGCCCGCCGCGGCGGCAACGGCGGCGTCCACGGCCTCGGTCACGCCGGGCGTCGGGTCGGCAGTCATCAGAAGGGCACGGCCGGCACCGGCGACTTCCTCGGCGTTGAGGGTGCCCGGCTCGCCGGGGACGGCGACGGTGTGGAGCGACGCCACCTTGCCCTCGAAAGGCTTCAGGAACGCGACCGGGTCCTTGCCGCTCATCATGCCCACCACCAGGTGCAGCGGCCGGTCGCGCCAGCGGCGGGCGTGGGCGGCCACGACGCGGGCGGCGGCCGGGTTGTGGGCGCCGTCCACCCACAGCTCCCAGCCCTCGGGCAGGCGGTCGGCCAGGGGGCCGCGGGTCAGCCGCTGCAGCCGGCCGGGCCACGACACGCCCTTGAGGCCGAGGCCGAGGGCGGCGTCGGGCACGGTGAACCCGGGCAGCCGGTCGAGGCAGGCGATGGCCAGCCCCGCGTTGCGCACCTGGTGGGCGCCGGGCAGGGCCGGGGCCGGCAGGGTGCGGGTATGGGCCTCGCTCTCGAAAACGATCCCGTCCCCGGCGGTGCGCACGTGCCAGTCCTTGCCCTCGCGGACCAGCGGCACGTCCAGCTCCTTGGCCCGTTCGGCCAGCAGGCGCGGCGCGCGGCGCTCCTGGGAGGCGAACAGGCAGGGCACGCCGGGCTTGAGGATGCCGGCCTTCTCGGCCAGCACCTTGTCCAGGGTATCGCCCAGATAGCTCTGGTGGTCCATGGAGACCGGCGTCAGCACCGTCAGGGCCGGCTTCTCGACGACGTTGGTGGCGTCCAGCCGCCCGCCCAGGCCGGTCTCCAGCAGCGCCACGTCGGCCGGCGTCCGCGCGAAGGCGAGGAACGCCGCCGCCGTGGTGATCTCGAAAAAGGTGATGGGGTCGCCGCCGTTGGCGGCCTCGCAGTCCTCCAGCACGGCCTCCAGGGCAGCGTCGGAGATGGGCTCGCCGGCCACCCGGATGCGCTCGTTGAAACGCACCAGGTGGGGCGACGTGTACACATGGGCCCGGTAGCCGGCGGCCTCCAGCATGGCCCGCATGAACGCGACGACCGAGCCCTTGCCGTTGGTGCCGGCCACGTGGACCACCGGCGGCAGAGCGTCGTGGGGGTTCCCAAGGCGCTCCAGCAGCCGCCGGATGCGATCCAGGGACAGGTCGATGAGCTTGGGATGGAGGCGGCTCAGGCGGTCCAGGAGGGCGGCGTTATCCAGCGGCCTGGCCCTCTTCGGCGGCGTCGTTCGCCGCCCCGGGCAGGGCGACCACCTCGGCCGTGGGCGTCCGATCACGCAGCAGGCGGACGATGCGGACCAGCGTCTTCCGCAGGTCGTGGCGATGGACCACCATGTCGACCATGCCGTGATCGGCCAGGGTCTCGGCCGGCTGGGCGCCGTCGGCGGCCACGTCCAGCATGGTCTGCTCGGTCACCCGCGGTCCGGCGAACCCGATGACCGCCCCGGGCTCGGCGATGGCCACGTCGCCCAGCATGGCGAAGGACGCCGACGACCCGCCGGTGGTGGGATCGGCGAGAACCACGATGTAGGGCAGCCCGGCCTGGCGCACGTGGTCGACGGCGATGGCCGTGCGCGGCATCTGCATGAGGGCGAAGATCCCCTCCTGCACCCGTGCGCCCCCCGACGACGACACCACGATCAGCGGCACGTCCTGGAGCACCGACAGGCGGGCGGCGGCGATCAGGCCCTCGCCGACGGCCATGCCCATGGTGCCATCCATGAACTCGAAGTCGAGAACCGCGATCACCACGCCCGTGCCGCCCATGCGGCCGTGGCCCACGGTGACGGCTTCGGCGGCGCCGGTGCGGGCGCCCGCCTCCTTGAGGCGGTCGGCATACTTGCGCCGGTCGCGGAACTTGAGCGGATCGATGGCCATGTCGTCGGCCATCTCGATCACCTGGCCCGTGCCCTCGTCGAACAGCATGGTCAGGCGCTCGACGGCGCCCATGCGCATGTGGTGATCGCAGTGCTGGCAGACGTTGAGGTTCTTCTCCACGTCCCGGTGGAACAGCATCTGGCCGCACCGCGGACAGCGCCGCCAGGGATCGTCGGGCCCTTCCCGGTTGGCCCCCACCAGGTCGAGGAGCTTCGGCCGGACCAGGTTCTTGAGCCAGTTCACTGGGCCGCCCCCTCCATGCGGGCCCCGCGCACGCCGCGGGCCAGGTCGCCGACCACACCCAGCACCGTGTCCACCAAGTGGGGCCGGGGCCGTCCGTCGTCGTCCAGGTTCTCGGCCACCGCGTTGACCAGGGCCGAGCCCACCACCGCGGCGTCGGCGCTGCGCACCATCTCGGCGGCCTGCTCCGGCGTGCGGATGCCGAAGCCGACGGCGACGGGCAGGTCCGTGTGCCGGCGCAGGCGCTCGACCGCGGCGCCGACGTCGGCGGCCAGGGCCGAGGCGGTGCCGGTGATGCCGGTGATGGAGACGTAGTAGACGAACCCGGACGCGTGCTCGAGCACCACCGGCAGGCGCTTGTCGTCGGTGGTCGGCGTGGCGAGGAAGATGTAGTTGAGGTCGGCCGCACGGGCAGGCAGGCACAGCTCCCGGTTCTCCTCCGGCGGCAGGTCGACGATGATCAGCCCGTCGACGCCGGCGGCGCGGGCTTGCTCCAGGAAGGCATCCACCCCGAAGACGTAAATGGGATTGAAGTATCCCATCAGCACGATGGGGGTCTCGTCGTCCCCGGCGCGGAAGGCACTTACCATGTCGAGGACGGCGGCGAGCGTCATGCCGCTGGCCAGCGCGCGCTGGGACGACGCCTGGACGGACGGCCCGTCGGCCATGGGGTCGCTGAACGGCATGCCCAGCTCGATGACGTCGGCGCCGGCGCCGGGCAGGCCCTTGAGGATGGCCAGCGCCGTCTCGGCGTCCGGGTCGCCGGCGGTAACGAAGGTCACCAGACCACCGCGCCCTTCGGCCCTGAGGGCGGCGAACCGCCGGTCGATGCGGGTGGTCCCGGTCATGGGCCGCCGCCGATGTGCTTGGACATGGTGTCCAGGTCCTTGTCGCCGCGGCCGCTCATGCACACCACCATCGAATGGTCCTTGGGCAGGGTGCCGGCGGCGCGGGTCACGTAGGCCACCGCATGGGCCGACTCCAGGGCCGGGATGATGCCTTCCAGACGGGTGCAGAGCTGGAAAGCCTCCACCGCTTCGTCGTCGGTGGCGGACACGTACTCGACGCGGCCCACGTCGCGCAGCCACGCGTGCTCGGGGCCGATTCCGGGGTAGTCGAGGCCGGCCGAGATGGAGTGGGCCTCCTCGATCTGGCCGTCGCCGTCCTGCAGCAGGTAGGTGCGGTTGCCGTGCAGGACGCCGGGGCTGCCGGCGGTCAGGCTGGCCGCGTGCTTGCCGGTGGTGATGCCCTCGCCGGCCGCCTCGACGGCGATCATGCGCACGGATTTTTCGTCGAGGAACGGATGGAACAGCCCGATGGCGTTGGAGCCGCCGCCGATGCAGGCGACCAGGCTGTCGGGCAGCCGGCCCTCGGCGTCGCGCATCTGCTCGCGCACCTCCTCGCCGATGATGGCCTGGAAGTCGCGGACCATGGCCGGAAAGGGATGGGGGCCGGCAACGGTGCCGATCAGGTAATAGGTGTCCTCCACGTTGGCCACCCAGTCGCGCAGGGCCTCGTTCAACGCGTCCTTCAGGGTCCCCGACCCCGAGGTGACGGGCCGCACCTCGGCCCCCAGCATGCGCATGCGGAAGACGTTGGGCGCCTGGCGCTCCATGTCCTTGGCGCCCATGTAGACGACGCAGGGAAGGTCGAACAGGGCGCAGACGGTGGCCGTGGCCACGCCGTGCTGTCCGGCGCCGGTCTCGGCGATGATGCGCCGTTTGCCCATGCGCCGGGCGAGAAGGATCTGGCCGATGCAGTTGTTGACCTTGTGCGCCCCGGTGTGGTTGAGGTCCTCGCGCTTGAAGTAGATGCGCGCCCCGCCCAGGTGGGCGGTCAGGCGCTGGGCCAGGTACAGCGGGCTGGGCCGGCCCACGTACTGGCTGAAGTAGTAGCCCATCTCGCGGGCGAACGCGGGGTCCCGGGAGGCGTCGTCGTAGGCACGCTCCAGCTCCAGGATCAGCGGCATCAGGGTTTCGGCGACGAACCGGCCGCCGTAGATGCCGAAATGCCCCTGGTCGTCGGGTCCGGCGCGGTAGGTGTTGAGGCTTTCCATGACCGGTGGAGCCCAAACTGCGTCCAAACGGGCGTCAATATAGGCCAGTGCCGGGCAGGCACACAGGATTTCTTGGCCCGCCCACGCACCGCGCGGGCTTCCCGCCACGCCGGGATCAGAGGGCCCGCGCCGTCTCCAGGAAATCGCGGATCTTGTCCAGGTTCTTGACCCCGGGGGCATCCTCGACCCCCGACGACACGTCGACGGCGGCGGCGCCGCTCACGCGCACCGCCTCGGACACATTGGCCGCGTCCAGGCCGCCGGCCAGCATCCACGGCCGCCGCCACGTCACGCCGCTGATCAGGGCCCAGTCGAAGGCGAGCGCATTGCCGCCGGGCCGTGTGGCGCCAGGGGGCGCCTGGGCGTCGAACAGAAGGCGGTCCGCGACCACCTCGTACCCCCGCGCGCGCTCGATGTCCGCCTCGCCGGCGACGGGCACGGCCTTCATAACCGGCAGCCCGAACCGCTCCTTGATGGCGGCCACCCGCTCGGGCGGCTCGCGGCCATGGAACTGCAGCATGTCGAGGCGGACGTGGGCCAGGACATCGGCGATGTCGGCGTCATCGGCGTCGACGAACAGCCCGACCCGGACCACGTCGGCGGGCGCCGTGTCGACGAGCGGGCCGGCGGCGGCCGGATCGAGGCTGCGCGGCGACGGTGGGTAGAACACGAAGCCGACGAAGCGAGCCCCCCCGGCCGCCGCCGCCGCCACGGCCTCAGCCGCCATCAGGCCGCAGATCTTGACCTCCACGGCCACGGGCGATCACAGCCCGCCAGCCGTCAGGCTGCGGCCTGCGCGCCCCCGGCGGAAGTCTTGGATGCCGACTCCAAGCGCTCGCTCTTCTTCCTCAGGGCGGCGGCCTCCTGCTCGGCCGACCGCGCCCGCCGCGCCTCCGACCGCGCGCGGGTGCGATTGCGGCCGCCGGCGATCCACGCGATCAGGCCACCCCATACGAACCCCAGGGCCACGCTCGCCAGGACGACGATGGCCAGGGGAAGACTGATCGTGAACGGGAACGGCCAGAGGTTCAACTCGACCGGGTCGGGATTGGCGCCCGAGAACACGATGACGACCACCGCAAGCGGCAGCATGACGATCCAGAACAGGAAGTTAGCCACGGATCTCCTCCTAAGAATCCATTTTGGCACATCCCTACTGCGTAGCATGGTTTTTGAAAAAAGGGGACTCGGAATAGTGCCGCCGAAACAAATCGCGTTGCGGTTGGGGTCAGGACCGGGTGTTCAGCTTGTCCCGCAGCTGTTTGCCGGTCTTGAAATAGGGAATGAATTTGGCCGCCACGTCGACCGCCTCGCCGGTGCGCGGGTTACGGCCCACCCGCGAGTCCCGCTGCTTGACCGACAGGGCCCCGAATCCGCGCAGCTCCACCCGGTCGCCTCGGGCCAGGGCGGCGGTGATTTCATCGAAAATGGTAGTGACGATGCGCTCCACATCCCGCTGGTAGAGATGAGGATTGGCCTCGGCCAGGCGCGCGATCAGCTCCGACTTGGTCATGCCCCTCTCCCTTCCCGCGGTCGGCGTGCGGGTTATTTTTCCCGCTCCCGGAGCCCCGAACGGGCCCCGGCGTGTCGTTGCGCCAACCGTCACCACCCAGGGTGCCAAAGTGAGATCAGGCCGTCAAGTCTAAGTCTTTCAGAAAACAGCGCTTTTCCCGTCACGGTCTGGACCAGCTCGACGAACAGGTCGTCATCGTCCGCCACCTCGACGTCGTGGACGGGAAGGTCGGGCTCGATTCCGTGGGTCTCGGCCAGCCAGCGGCGCGCCTCCGGCTCGCCGCCGATGGCGTCGACCAGCCGCTCGGCCAGCGCCTGACGGCCGGTGAACACGCGGCCGTCGGCGGCGGCGGCGGCCGCGTCCCGGGGCAGGTTGCGGCGCTCCGCCACCATGTCGACGAACATCTCGTAGGCGTCGAGGACCAGGGATCGGGACGCCGCCCGCCCCTCGGGCGTCAGGGGTTCCAGGGGATTGGGCTGGGCCTTCAGCGGCCGGCTCTTGATGGCCTCGGGCTTGACGCCGATGTTGGCCAGCAGGCCGGTCAGGTCCATGGTCTGCATGATGACGCCGATGGAGCCGGTGATGGTGCTCGACCGGGCGACGATGTGATCGGCCCCGAGGGCCGTCATGTAGCCCGCCGACGTGGCCATCTCGCCCATCACCGCCACCACCGGCTTGTCGGCGGCCACGGCGCGCAGGCTGCGGTACAGGCTTTCGCCGCCGACCACGGTGCCGCCCGGGCTGCTGATGCGCACCACCAGGGCCCTGGCGAGGTCGTCTTCGGCGACGGCGGCGAGGGCGGCGTCGCGTTCGGGCTCGTCCACGATCAGGCCGTTGACGTCGAGGCGGGCGACGTAGGCCTCCTCCTCCAAGGCGCCGATCCGGCCGACGGCGGCGATCACGGCGGCGACAACGGCCACGATGGCCACCAGCCGCCAAACGGTCAGGCGTCGCTTGAGGCGTCGACGGTCGATGAGGTGGTCGGCATCCAGCGACATGGCGGGTCCGCTCTTCCCTTCGCCCCCATCGATGACATGCCCCTGCGGGTCATGTCATGCGGAGGCGGTGACGCTCAAACGCCGCGCGGGCCTATTATTGCGCCCGGTGCGCCGGGCCGCCGGTCAAGACGCAGGCTTGTCCTCGCCTTCGTCCGATGCCGCCGGCTCGGGGGCATCGTCCGACTCGGCCGACGCCGGGGCGTCTTCGGCCGCCTCGCCGGGCGCGTCGGTGGCGTTGCGTTCGGCCTTCTCGACGGCCTCCTTCTTCTCCTTGATGGCGGCACCGAGGATGTCGCCGAGGGAGGCACCGGAATCCGACGAGCCGTATTCGGCCATCGCCTTCTTCTCTTCGTCGATCTCGCGGCCCTTGATGGACAGCACCAGGCGGCGGGTGTTGTGGTCCACCTGGGTGATCTTGGCGTCCACCTTCTCGCCGGCGGCGAAGCGGTCGGGGCGCTGCTCGCTGCGCTCCCGCGACAGCTCGGCCTTGCGGATGAAGCCGGGGATGCCGTCGCCGACGGTCACCTCGATGCCGGTGTCGACCACCGCCGCGATGGTGCCGGTGACCACCATGCCCCGCTTGAAATTGCTGACCCCGCTCTCGAAGGGATCGTCGGCAAGCTGCTTGATGCCGAGGCTGATGCGCTCCTTGTCCACGTCCACGTCGAGGATCTTGGCCTTGACCACGTCGCCCTTCTTGTAGTCGCCCAGGGCCTCCTCGCCCGGCTTCGACCACGACAGGTCCGACAGGTGCGCCATGCCGTCGATATCGCCGGGCAGGCCGATGAACAGGCCGAACTCGGTGATGTTCTTGACCTCGCCCTCGACCTCGCTGCCCACCGCATGGTCGGTCAGGAAGGCCTCCCACGGATTGGCCATGCACTGCTTGAGGCCGAGGCTGACGCGCCGCTTGTCGGGGTCGGCGTCCAGCACCATGACCTCCACTTCCTGGCTGGTGGAGACGATCTTGCCGGGATGGATGTTCTTCTTGGTCCAGCTCATCTCGGACACGTGGACCAGGCCTTCGACGCCCGGCTCCAACTCGACGAAGGCGCCGTAGTCGGTGATGTTGGTGACCCGGCCGGTGAATTTGGAGCCCGCCGGGTACTTGAGCTCCACGCCCTCCCAGGGGTCCGCCTCGAGCTGCTTCATGCCCAGCGAGATGCGCTGGGTCTCGGGATTGAAGCGGATGACCTGGACCTTCACGGTCTCGCCGATCTGCAGGGCCTCCGACGGATGGTTGATGCGCCGCCAGGCGATGTCGGTCACGTGCAGCAGGCCATCGACGCCGCCCAGATCGACGAAGGCCCCGTAGTCGGTGATGTTCTTGACCACGCCCTCGAGGACCTGGCCCTCCTTGAGGTTGGCGATGAGCTCGGAGCGGGCCTCGGCCCGGGTCTCCTCGAGCACGGCGCGCCGCGACACCACGATGTTGTTGCGGCTGCGGTCCATCTTGAGGATCTGGAAGGGCTGGGGCGTGCCCATGAGCGGCGAGGCGTCGCGCACCGGGCGGATGTCCACCTGGCTGCCGGGCAGGAAGGCGACGGCCCCCTGCAGGTCGACGATGAACCCGCCTTTGACCCGGCCGAAAATGGTGCCGGTGACGCGCTCGCCGCCGGCGAAAGCCTTCTCGAGCTGGGTCCAGGCCTCCTCGCGGCGCGCCTTCTCGCGACTCAGCAGGACGACGCCGTCGCGGTCCTCGTAGCGCTCGACGAAGACATCCACCGAGTCCCCCGGCTGCAGGCCGCCATCCTCGACCTGGGGGCCGAATTCCTTGAGCGGAACCCTTCCTTCGGACTTCAGTCCGACGTCGATGAGCACCATGTCGTTGTCGATGCTGAGGACGGTGCCCCGGACCACCTCGCCTTCGAATCCCTCCCTGTCCTTGAGGGTCTCGTCGAGCAAATCGGCGAAACGCTCGCCGGTGTCCGGCGCCGGCTCGGCGCCCTGGGTGCTCGTCTCCGCTGAAGCCATAAGCGTCATGTCCTTCATCCGTTACCGTTTCTGGCCGACCGGTTGGGTCCGGCGGTCTTGCCTCGGGTCGCGCGCCCGCTGGCCCCAGAGCCGACGGACGTGCCGGGTTTTCGGGGTTCCGGCCGCGGCGCCGCGCGCCTACCCGGAACGGACCTGCGACGAAATGAAGTCCACGGCCGCCGCGAACACCTCGTCGGCGGTCTTGTCACTGGTGTCGAGGACGAAGGCGTCCTTGGCCGGCTCCAGCGGCGAGACGTCGCGATTGGAATCGCGCGCGTCGCGCTCCTTCATGTCCCGCAGGACGCGGCTATGTATAGCTTCGAGGCCACGCTCCCGCAACTCTTTAAGGCGGCGCGCGGCGCGCACCTCCAGGCTGGCGGTGACGAACAGCTTGGCGTCCGCGTCGGGCAGGACCACGGTGCCGATGTCGCGGCCGTCGAGCACCGCGCCGGCGGCGCCGTCCGGCGGGTGGCTGGCGAAGGAGCGCTGGAAGTCGAGGAGCAGGGCCCGCACCTCGGGCAGGGCCGAGACCTTGGATGCGGCGCTGGCCGCCTCGTCGCCGCGCAGCGCCGGATCGCCCAGGTCTTCGGGTGCCAGGGCCCGGGCGGCCGCGGCAGCGGCGTTCGTGTCCGTCGGGTCGGCCCCGGCACGGAGCGTCGCCAGGCCGACGGCCCGGTACAGCAGGCCGGTATCGAGCACGGCGAGGCCGAAATGCTCCGCCAGGCGGCGCGCCAGCGTGCCCTTGCCGGCCGCCGCCGGCCCGTCGATGGCGATGATCACGGCGTCGCGGGCTCCAAGCGGCACCCCAGCCCGTTCATCAACGGGGCGAAGCCCGGGAAGCTGGTGTCGATGGGACCGGCATCGTCGATCGCCACCGGCCGCGCGCTGGCGGCGCCGAGAACCAGGAACGCCATGGCGATGCGGTGGTCCAGGTCGGTGGCGATGTTGGCGTCCCCCGCCGGCGCCTCGCCGGTGCCGTGCACGGTGAGGCTGTCGGGGCCCTCCTCAACGGTGACGCCGCAGGCCGTCAGGCCGCGGGCCACGGCCGCCAGCCGGTCGCTTTCCTTGACCCGCAGCTCGCCGACACCGGTCATGCGCGTGGTTCCTTTGGCACAGGCGGCGGCCACCGCCAGAACCGGATACTCGTCGATCATGGTCGGGGCCCGCGCCGCCGGGACCTCGACGCCGACCAGGGGACCGGCCTCGGCGGTGATGTCGGCCACCGGCTCGCCCGCCTCCCGGCGCCGGTTGTCCAGGGTCACGCGGGCGCCCATGTCGACCAGGGTCTCGATCAGGCCGCAGCGCAGGGGGTTGACGCCGACGCCGGTCAGGGTCACCCGCGATCCCGGCACCAGGAGGGCGGCCACCAGCGGAAAGGCCGCCGACGAGATGTCGCCCGGCACCGCCAGGGCGCCGCCGGTAAGCTCCGGCTGGCCGACCACGGAGACGTCGCGGCCGCCGTCAGCCCTCTCGTCGACGCGCACCTCGGCGCCGAAGTGGCGCAGCATGCTTTCGGTGTGGTCCCGGGTGGGGGCAGGCTCGGTGACGTGCGTCGTCCCGGGCGCGTTGAGACCGGCGAGAAGAACCGCCGACTTGACCTGGGCCGAGGCCACCGGAAGCGTATACGCAATGGGCACCGGCGCCGCGGTGCCGGTGACGGCCAGGGGGAGCCGGTCGCCGGAGCGGGCCACGAAGGCGGCACCCATCTGCCGGAGCGGCGTCATCACCCGCGCCATGGGGCGTCGGCACAGGGATTCGTCCCCGGTCAGGAAAGCGGTGAACGGATGGCTGGCCAGCAGCCCCATGAGCAGGCGGGCGCCGGTGCCCGAGTTGCCCATGTCGAGCACCCGGGCCGGCTCGGCCAGACCGCCGACGCCGCGCCCCCACAAACGCCAGTCTCCGTCGCCATGCCGGTCCACCCGGGCCCCCAGGGCCTCCATGGCGGCGGCGGTGCGCAACACGTCGTCGGCTTCCAGCAGGCCGGCGACGCGGGTCTCGCCGACGGCGCAGGCGCCGAGAATCAGCGCCCGGTGGGAGATGGACTTGTCGCCGGGCACGGCGACGCTGCCGACCACGGGCGCGGCGCGACGGGATATCAGCGACATGTCTGGCCGGTCCTCGATCCCCAATGGCGGCGGCCACGGCATTTTTTCCGGGCCACCGGCATTTGCTTTTGACAGGGCCGGGCGAACATGGCAATGGCATTGGCGGGATCGACCGGACCCTCGGAGGCGAACGGGTGGCAAAATCGGAGTGGGGCAAGAAGCTGCAGTGCCACAATTGCGGTGCACGCTTCTACGATCTTGGCCGCGATCCCGCGACGTGCCCCATTTGCAACACCGTCTACGAGCCCGACCGCCATCCCAAGTCGCGGCGGGTCGCCGTGGTCAAGGAGCGCGAGCCGGCGCCGGCCGAGGTCGAGCAGCAGCCCCCGGACGCCAAGGCGGACGCCGTGACCGAGAACGCCGAGGACGCCGCGGCGCCCGATGACGAGGAAGCGCCGCTGGAGGAGGGCATTGCCGGGGATCAGGACGGCCTGATCGAGGATGCCTCGGACCTGGGCGAGGACGACGACGACGTCTCCGAGGTCATGGAACACATCGACGAGGACGTCGAAGACAAGCCGTAACCGATAGACGCGCGGATCGGTCCGCCGTGGGCTCCCGGCACCGGTGTTTTTCCTTGCCTTGGGCCGGCGATGCTCGGTACCTTGCCGCCCCTTCGATGGACTGTCGCCGGCACATCCGGCGGGCGCGGGGCCGTAGCTCAGTTGGGAGAGCGCTACAATGGCATTGTAGAGGTCAGGGGTTCGATTCCCCTCGGCTCCACCACCTTTCGAGGACCTGCTAACACGCAGCTCAAACGCACGTTGGCCTTGTCGGGACCAGAGGCGAGGCTCGCGGATGTCGCGCTCAGGTCTGTGAAGTAGTCATCGATGGCCCGGACGGCCCCCGCCAGGTGGTCCGGGCCAAACTTTGCGTAACGCTCGGTCGTCTTGTAGCCGCTGGTGTGACCGAGGAAGCCGGCTACTTCCCACACGGGCACGCCGCGCCGGCGAAGCTCGGTCGCCATCGTGTGACGGATCGTGTACGGCGAGATTTCCATCAAGGCGTCGCCCGCCGCGCGGGCCTCCCCGATCGCCGACCAGGCGGCCTTGCGATCGTCCATATCCCGCAGCGCCCGAACCTCCATCGCCCGCTGCCGGCGAAGGTCGAGGCGGGCTCGTGCCTTTATCCGCTTGAAGGCCGTGCGGATGCTCCCGAGCCTCTTGCCCTGCCACTGCACCACTGGGCCGGGCGGGATGGCGCGAAGGTAGGGTAGCAGCGTGTCGCACATCGGCACCGTCGGCCGGCGCTTCTTGGTCTGCCGGCGGCCGGGCGGGTTGAGCCGGATGAGGCGGTTGTCGCAATCGACCTGGAACGTCGTCAGCTGCAAGATCGCCTCCGGGCGGGCCAGGGTGCCGATCGCCAGCAACAGGTAGAGCCGCTGGTGCGCGAGGTCGGCGGCGTTCCACAGCCGAGCCATTTCCTCGATGCTGGCGACGCGCTCGCGCGGATCCGCCTCTTGCGCGAGCGAGAGGAGGATCTTCGGAACGGTGCGGATCTCGCCTTCGCGGTGGGCGCGATTGAGCGCCGCCTGCCCGTTGGCCAGGATGCGCCGGATATAGCCGTCCGACAGACCCTGCGCGCGCAACGACGCGACGAACTCCCTTTGACGTTCCGGCGTCACTTCCGAAACCAGCGCGCCGGCGAAGAATACGCACCATTTCCTCAGGCCGTGGCGGGCCTGGTCGGCGCTGCGCAGCTGCTTGGCCTGGTGCTCATAGTAGCGGACCAGGCACGTCTCCAGGGGCACGTCATCCGGCCGCTGTTCCGCCATCGGACCATGTGCCAGCACCCAGGCGGCGAGGGCTAGCTTCGCTTGCTCAAAATCTTCTGTGCCGAGCGATGCACGAGCTGTCTGTCGAGTGGCGTTGTCGAACCAGGTCCGGCACCACATGGGGCTGTTTGGCCGTCGTGACAGCCAGTACTCGCCGATTTGCCCCGGTCGGTCGTTCCGTTTTCTTGACATGGTTGGATGCTCCGCCGGTCGATGTACGCGACCAGCTGTTCCTCGGTGTAGAAGATGCGGGCGCCGATTTGGGTGTATCCGAGCCGGCCCCGCCGGCGTTCACGCTGCACCGTCCCCACGGACGCCCGCAGATACTCCGCCGCCTCACGCTCGGACAGCAGCTTCGGGAGCCGGGATACGGTGCAGTCGTGAACGGTCATCGCGGCCTCAATGCTTGGGTGGCGTGGTGGACGGCCACTTGGTGAAGCCCGTGTCGTCGGTCGCTTCGATGATCATGTGATCGCCGCCGTAGTCGTCGCGTTCGAGTCCTGCGGCTCGCTCCACGATGGGAAGGACCAGGCGGAGAAGGCGCTGGGCGATGAGGGCGTCCTTAGAGTCACAGTCGTCTATCGCGAGCCGGTCTGCCGCCATGACCGCGAGTCTCAGTTGGATTGTCGCCCCTTGAAGCGTGCTCGCGCGCACGTAACTCATACCTTCGATCAGGACCTCGCGCGCGCATTCCGCTTCGCGGACCCGGGTTAACAAGAAATCCCGGTTCTCTTGAACGCTGCATCTGGAGTGTTGCTCAAATAGTTCGAACGACGCCTCGTAGAGCCAGGCCGCCCGGGCGGCCATTTCCAACACGGGGTCCTCGGGGTGATGGTCGTATGGTTGCTCGGGCTGTGCGGCCTGCGGCGTGTCGTGTGTATGGCGATTGGTGTCCATTTTCATGCTCCTCGCTCCGGCTGATTCAGCCGTGGGGCCAGCGATCGGCGCTGGCGTCCGGGGCTCACAACACGCCAAAGGTCGTGCCCGACGAGCTTTAGCCGGAGCCTGGACATACCCCGCCGGACCCCGGACATGAGCGCATGAGTCCCCGCGCTGACGGGGCGGGACCGCCTTTGGTTCGGTGTTGTGAGCACCATCATGTCATCGTCCTCTTCCACGTGGTGGACGTCAACGGGCTTGTCAGCCGACGCCCGGCGTCAACTTGATCTCGCCGGCCGTGATGCCGGCCCCGGCCGCCTTGGTGGCATAGCCGGACTTGGTGTTGCTGGTGGCGGTCTTGGTGAACTCGGTATTGGTCGAGTCCCAGTAGAGAAGGTCGCCAACGGCGATGTCATCGGCCGACTTCACGGCGACCGAGAACACGCCTTCCACCCGCACGGCCACGTCGGCGCCTTCCGCCGCGTCCGTGCCGGCGATCCCCACCATCTTGTTGATGAGGACCACCGCCCCCGACAAGACGCCGCCTGTGGGGGCCGGCACCGTGAGGATGTCGCCTTCTTGCATAAAGTTCTTCATCGCTAGACTCCCTTGTTCGATGAAATCCGTACGTCCGTGACGCGGCGGCCTTCGGCGATGGCGATCCGCCGCTCGAGGTCGGCGATCGCCGCAGCCATGTCGCGGTCGGAGCCGAAGGTGGTCTCCGTGTCGCCGCTGGACACGCTGCGGACGCCCGCCGCGCGGGCCTCCAACAGCGCGTCGCGCCACGCGATCAGCTGGGCGAGATCGGCCACCGATCACGCTCCAGGATTCGAGTACCACGCCCTGAACTCGATCCACCCGACGGCGAAGTCGTTGAGGACCGTGAACTTGAGGGACTTGGTGTCGAAGTCGATCATGGATTCGACCTGGGGACCGGGCCGGCCTTCCAGGCGCACGACGACCAGGCCGTCCACGGCGGTGCCGACCAGATACCAGCGGTTGGCATCGGTCAGCCGGGGCTCGACCAGCAGCGAGAGGACGGAAAACGGGTTCACGTCGTTGACCGCGTTGGCCTGGATGGCGGTCAGCTGCTTTTGCGCCGTCGTTTCCTGGTCGGGCGACGCCAGGACGTAGCGCGGGGCAACGTCGATCCGCTTTCCGTCGAGACCCGTTTGCTTCCGCATGGCCAGGCGGGCCGCCGACAGCGTGGTCTCGCTGATGGCGGCGCCGGTTCCGGCGAGGTTGCCGTGGTCGGCGTGGAACAGCGCCTTGGTGTCGCTCAGGGTCGGGCCGGCGCCGGAATTGCTGGTCAGCACCGTCACCGCCCGGTCGGCCTCAGTCTCGCGGGCCGCGCGGCCCAGCTTCGGCGCCATGTCCTGCAGGGCGCCGCGATCGTCGTTGATTTGGGCCTCGCGGGTCAGCACCAGGCCCTTGGCGAACGTCGTGACCTGCAGCTGCTCGTGCGCCTCGTCCAGCGACCCGTAGCGGACTTCCGCGCCTTCGGGCTTGGGGTCCAGGGTGCCGGCGTTGCCGATCACGACGAACTTCTTGGCGCGGAAGTCCGGGGCCGTGCGCTCGGCGGCAACCATCAACAGGCCCGATGGGGCCGGCTCGTAGCCGGCGCGCACGAAGCGGTGCACGGTGTCGCCGAGGGCGTGCGGATAGTCGTCGGTCGCCATGGCACGTTCGATCAGCGAGGACGGCGACAGGCCGGTGACGGAGATATTGTTGAGCCGCAGGACCTCGCCGGCGATCTCCCGGAAGCCCATGCCGACGTACTGGCGGGCCGGCTCGCTCGGGGTGTGGCCGGGCGTCATGGTGGCATACAGCGCCTCGCCCATCCACTCGGCGCGAACGCGCGGGTCGTCGTGGCTCGCGCCGGCGATGATGCGCGGCGGCGCGTGGGTCCGCACTTCGGGGCCAGCCCGGCGCGCCAACTCTTCGAGCGCGGCCTGCCGGGCGTCATCGACGCTGGCGTTACGGCCGATCAGTCCGTCGGCGAAATCGGCGTCGAGGCCGGCGACGGCGGCGATGGCCCGGATTTCCGTCTCGCGGGTCTGGTCGGCCGCCGTCGGCGGCTGGGGTCGCGCCTGTTCGGTGCCCGGCGCGGGGGCGGCTGCGGTGTCCGTCATAGGGGTGTCCTCCTTGGTCCTGACGGTGGCGCCGGCATCCGCCGGTACGCCGGTGAGGGAAATCTCGCGTGGGGTCCAGCGGGTCGCCGTCCGTTGGCGAACGCCGTTCGCCTGATTGGACGAGTCTTCCCAGGTCTCGACCGTGTAGCCGACGGAGACGTTGCGGATGATCCCGTCCACGATGTCGCGCCAAATCGGCGTCACGGCGTCGCGGCGCGAGAACTTGAGCACCGCGCGGGCTTCGCCGCCGACGATGCGGACCGACTGCACGCTGCCCAGGATCGCCTCGACGGCCCAACGGTTGTGGTTATCAAGGACCGGGGCGCCGACGATGGCGGAGAGATCAATCGCGCGCTCGCTGACTTCCAGGCGTTCGACATACTCGCCTTCGAAATCGCGGCGGCGAACGGCGGCGCCGGTCGAAAAGGTCGCCTCGACAGTCCGCTCGGTGTCGTCGGCCGTCGCCGGCGCCGTCGGCGCGCGTCGGGTCAACAGGTCGATCGTCTGCGGGGTGTCAGGCATCGGCGGTCTCCGGTTTCGAGGCAGTGGCGGGCGGCGGTGTGGCGAGGCCCAGGCGCTCGCGCCGGGCCTGGTCGTCAGCGGCTTCCGCGTCCACGCGCTCGGGATCGCGCCCGCGCTCGGCGATGACCTCGGCGCGGGACTTGAACCCGGCCTCCACCGCCTGACGGTCCGCCTGCACGTCCTTGAGCGGGTCCACCCACTCCCAGCCCTGGGGCACCCACTTGCAAGCCAGCCAGGGCGCCGGGTCACGGTCGAAGCCCGGCGCCGGTAGGGCACCGGACAGGACGGCGAGGGTGATGAACCGGCGCCAGATTGGCCGGCACAGCTGGTGGATTATGACTTGGCTTTGGAGGGCCTCGACGCGGCGCCGGAATTCGATGAGGCCGGCGCGGATGGATGAGTAGTTGACCCCCTCTAAGTCGCCGCTCAGCTGCTCATAGGTGACGCCGAGGCCGCTGGCGATGTGGCGCAGTTGGGTGCGGACGAAATCTCTGTACGTGCGGCCGGCCTCGGCGGGGTCGGCGAACTTGATGTCGAAGCCGGGCGGCAGGACCTTCAATGTCCCCGGCTCGAGGCCGGATTGCAGGACCTCGCCGGTGCGGTCGCCGGTGAAGCCTTCGGCGGCTCCGGTCGGGTCGATGATGAACCCCGAGAACAGGGCCGCCACTTTCTGGCGGACCAGTTGCGCGTCCTCGAATCCGTCGAGCTCGTGCAGGCGCAGCAACACCGGCGTAAGCCAGCTGACGCCCCTCACCTGCCCCGGCGTCAGCAACGTGAACAGATGGATCACATCGGCGGCCGGGACGCGGGCGGTGTCGTACCGGGTGGCGAAGGGGTCGCCCGGGTGGTCGCGGAAGATGTGGTAGGCGGCCCGGCGGCCGATGGCGTCGAACTCGACGCCGGCACGAATGCGGACGCCGCCGGCGAGGTCACGGTGGAAGGCCGGATCGACTTGGGCGGGATCGAGCGCTTGCAGCTGCAACGGCACCGGCAAGCCGTCGCCCGGCAGGCGGACGCGCAAACGCAGGAACGCCTCGCCGGCCTCCACCATGCCTCGCAGGCAGAGGGATTGGAGTCCATAAAAGTCGGTAATCCCAGCAGCATCGGCGCTGCCCGACCAGTCCGCGAACAAGCGGTCGATTTCGGCGCGGCGGGCCTGGTCGGGGTGTTCGGACTGCGGCCGGATTCCGGTGCCGACAGCGTTGGCGACGATGGCCGTGACGCCGGACGCGGCCCATCCGTTGTTCCTCACGTAATGGCCGGCGCGGGCGCGAATCGTCTGCCCGCCGGCGAAGATGGCCGCGTTGGTGCTGTCGATCCGGCCGGCGTTCTCCCAACGGCGCCCGCCGCCAGCGGCATCGAGGGAGCGGGTTTGGGTGCGACCGAAAAAGCGGCGAGCAAGGGCCTTAATCATTGCCGTCCTCGCTCTCTTCAGGCGAGTCCATAGCCGACAGAACACCGTCCATGAATGTTCTGACTAAACTCTCGGCGGAGGGGGGGCCGTAATGCTTCTCGACTGGGAAACCGCAGAGCCGCGCTAAATTGAAATCAAATTTTCGGAGCATGAATGTGATATCAAACACAATAGCGCCATCTTCTCGGCCTTCAATAAAGGGGCTATAATCTCTGTTTACTGTCCATTCCCCTTCGCGTGTATCAATAAGATAGTAAGGGTTATTGCAGTTGCGATAATGTAACTCCGGTGTGCATTGGTAAATATCCTTGCAAAATGTGTCCTTTAATTCCCTATCTGTTCGGTAGGATAGCTCACCGCCAAACATCAACTGTCTGGCCGTTTCGAAGATCAGGTCATTCACCGCGTCAGCTGCGACGCCGTAATCCCGTACTCGCTTGGTGAGACGGTCCATGATCACGATGGCGTAGCAGTCAACGAGGCAGAACTGCCGTGCCCTGCCGCGTCTTGTCCGACGCGAGCACAACTCCAATTTCGTCTTGTTAATGATGTTGGTCAGTGAGGTCGCGTTGATGTTGGCCGCGACGCACAGCTGGTGGGCCGTGAAGGTTTTCCCGTTCAAGAAATCGAGTGCGGGGTCCGACACATCAGTTCCCGTACTGAAATATTTAAGTAGGCATACTGTAGTTGCCAGCACCCTGTCAAGCCGTTTGACCGGGAGGCGGCGTCCTAGTTTAGAACAACTCAATTCGTGGTGCGGTCACAGGCCCTTCTGGCGACCAAAGCTCAGCCGCCATACATCTAGCGGGCATTCGGAGCCCGCAGGATGCTGTGCGGGCGGCTATCGTGGCAGAGCACAGGGAGAGAATATGACCAAATCTGTGAAGCAAACGGGACAGTGGACTGGTTCAGGCACCCTACGTCACCCGAACCAGCAACCAATGGAGGTAAGCGTTCGGATCAACAACTTTGTGGAGGTTCACGACGCGGGCCACGGGGAGCTACTTGAGGGCCTCAAGGACATGGTAGGGTCGGTGCAGCCAATCGATCTGGACGCAGACCTGTTTGCCTATGTCGGGGAACGCTGCACTCTAGACCTGGAAGATGGGCGCTACTTGGAAGTGATCGTTGAAAACACCCAAGGGCGCATCGTACAGGCCTGAAATTAGGACACTACCGACCGGAGGGTGTTTCTAGCGGCGTCCTCCTTCCATCCACCGGCTCTTGATCGTCGCCGGCGTCGGGGGTGGGGCCAGCGACGGCCGGCCTTCGCGCTTGGCGAACGCCGTTCGCCGGGCCAGTTCGTTCCACCGCTCGTCGTCGAAGCGGTCGATCCCGGCGGCGAGCGCGGCCGCCATAGCATAGATGCGGCAATCCAGTGCTTCATTGCGGTCCCGCACCGGCGCCCATTCCAGGGTCACGCGGCCCGTGCGGGCCTGGCGCCGCACCAGGTGCTCGGCGGTCAGCTGCTTGAAATATTCCTCGCTGTATTTCGGGAAGTGACAAAAACCTGGCGGGTGCGGGTCGCCGCTTTCCTCGGTCGGCGGGTCCTGTCTCAGCCAGCCGTATAGCTGCGCTTTCAGCACGTCCACGCCGACCGGCCACACGCGGGCGCCGCGCCGGATGCGGCGGCCGTCGGCCGTCACGTCCACCGGGGACGCCGGCCCGAGCACCGTTTGGGTGCGCGAGACGCCCTTGACCGCCATGACGCGGCGAATCGGGTGGCGGCGGGCGAAGTCGTAGACCTCTTGGGTGGCGTAGCCCGAATCGACGGCCAGCCGATCGACCACCATCGGCGCGCCCGAGGCGTGCCGCACCGGCTCATCGAGGACCCGCACCAGGTCCGCCCACACCTCGGGGCGGGCCGGATCGCCGTACAGGACCCGGTAATCGACCGACCAGGATTCGCGGTCGCGTCCCCAGGCGACGATCTCGACCTCGATTCGGTCCTTCTGCACGTCGGCGCCGGCAGTGAGGAACAGGCCGCTCGCCGGGACGTTGCCGATGGGGTAGTCCTCCCGGCGGTCATAGAGCCGGCGCCATTCCGGCGCGTCGCCACGCTCTTGCCAGGTCTCCCCGAGGACCGTGTTGACCCATACCTTCAACCGACTCTCGTTCTGACGGGCCTCTTCGAACGCCGTCGCGGCGTCGGCCCAGCTGAACCACCCCACGGGGGAATACAGGCTGGATAGGTGAAAGCCGGCGGTGCGGCCGTCGCCCTCGGCTTCCGAGCGCCACTCGCCGGCCTCCAACATCGCGGTCTTGCCGTGGTTCGGGATCAGGGCGCCGCAATGTTCGCAGCAATACTCGGCCTTCGCCGGCTCGGCCTTGGGCCACCTCACGTTGGCCCACCGCAACACCTGGTGTTCGCCGCAGTCGGGGCAGGGTACCCAATAGCGCCGGCGGTCGGACTCGTGGAATGCCTCTTCGATTCGCGACACGCCGGCGACGGTCGGGGTCGAGACCATCAGCACCTTGCGGCGGGCAAAGGTCGCCGTCCGCTGCATCGCCAGGCCGACGGGATCGCCCTCGCCGTCGGCGTCGATCGGGAAGCCGTCCACTTCGTCCAAGAACAGGTACCGGACGGGCATCGATCGCAGCCCGACGGCCGAATTCGCGCCGGTCATGATCAGCACACCGCCGGGGAACTCCTTGCTCAGCACGGTGTTCCCCGAATCGCGGCTGCGCGGGTCGCGGACCAGGCCGCGCAGCGCGGGGGTTTCCTGGATCAGCGGGTCGATTCGCTGGCGGCTGTTGCGTTTCGCCATCTCGACCGTGGGCTGCACTGCCAGCGTTGGCCCGGGTGCCTGGTGGATGATGTATCCGATCCAGTTGTTGCCGGCCTCTGTGCCGCCAATCTGCGCGCCCTTCATGAACACCACCCGCTCGACCGGCGACGTCGGCGACAGGCAGTCCATGATCTCCCGCAGGTACGGCGTGCGGCGCGTCCGCCACGGACCCGGCTCGGCGGCGGCACGGCTCGCCAAGCGCCGGAAGCGGTCGGCCCATTCCGAGACCACCATCACCGGGTCCGGCGAGAAGCCGCTGCGCCAGGCGTCACGGTAGATCGAGGCCGCGTTCATCGGCGCTTCTTTCCTCCATGTGTGCCCGGACCTCGCGTTCCAGGGCGTTGGTGAACGTCACCACGTCGAGGCCGAATTCGGCCGCCAGCAGAGGGCCGACGCGGGCCGGCCAGTTGAGCCAACTCTCGCGTTCCACCCGGCCGTTGGCGAACGCCGCCCTGCGTACGGCCTCGACGGCGACGACCTCGCGGCGGCGTTCGGCGAGGTCGATCTCCGCTCGCTCGGCCTGGGCTTGCAGGAGGCGCCGCTTGAGGTCCTCGACCTCGCTGACAGCCGGCGCGCCGAAGATGGCCCGCGCGGCGTCGGCGAGCGCGTAGAGCGGCCCGTCGGGGCCTTCCTCGACCGGCGTGACGTTTGCGAGCCGCTTGGTCGCCGTGCGGCGATCGACCTGCAACTCCATCGCCAGGCGGTTCACCGACCAGCCGCGCGGGCGCGGCGTAGAGGCCGGTGCCAGGTCTCCGAAATCCGGCAACTCGGATTGCTCGCCCCTCATGGCGCCACCGGGAGTCGTTGTGGAGGATCACCGACCGGCGTCTGACGCTGGCGAAATACCGCGCCTCTGCACCCCGTATCCGTTTTCGGCCGGAAGGACCCGCGAACGGCCTTCAAGGGACGGGCCGTCGCCCTCGGGTGGCCCGTCCCCCAATCCGTAGGATTGGGGACACACTGTGTGCGCACACTTTGTGCAGCAAAATCAATGAGTTGCGCAGCAACCCTGTGCGCTTTGTGCGACACACTGTGCGCAAACGATTTCAACGGGTTAGCGACCCACTTTGTGCGGCTTTGTGCAGTCACGGATCGGCCCTCACGATGCCCCGTCGAGACCCGCGATTGGCATACTTGCCGACCTCGCCGACGCGGATGCGGCCGGCGGCGAAAAGCCGTTCCATGGCCTTTGTTAGATCGCGAGTCCGGTATCCGCGCGCTTGCGTCATTGCCTCGAATACCTTGGGCGCGTACCGAGGCGAGTTGCGGGCATCGCTGACGTCGCGCCCTTGCGCCGTCGTGGCATCAAGGCAATCGAGGAAGGCGGTCTCGGCTGCCTGGCGGTCTATCGAGCCGAAGACGCCGGTGGGCGCCTGTTCGACGACGAACGCGCCGTCGTGCCAGCGCAGGGTGAGCACATCGCCACGTGCCGCATAGTTCGCCTTGCGCCGAGAAAGCGTGCGGCGCCCTTCGTCTTCGCCGTCGCGTTCAAGGTACAGCCGCGAGCGCACTGTGTTCGACCAGGCGGTATTGCCGCCGTCGCCTTCACCGGTGCTCAGGCCCGCGCGAGACGGGTGGGCGCAAAGCAACACGGTCCCGTTGATTTCTCGCGCCAAGCGCCCGAGCGCGCCGGCAACGTACCGATGCACCTGTGCGCGGATGTTCTCGTTGCCGCCGAAGGTGTCGGCCGCCGTATCGACGACGACCAGCTCGGCGCCGTCCTTCTTGGCCAGCGCCGCCACTTCGAAGAACAAAGGCGTCAAGACCGGCGCGCCGCGCGGATCGAACGTCATGAGGGCGTTGTCGTGTCCGACTCGCGCGAACCAGCGCACCGATGCCAGGTCCGCGAACGAGACACCCAGCTGGTTGTTGATGGCGTCCTGGCGCCGCCACAGTTCGTCGGGAGGGTCCTCACAGAACAGCCCCAGGCACCGCACCGGTTCAACGGGCAGCCCGAGCCAGGGCCGACCCGTGGCCGCCGCCGTCATCAGTGTCTGCGCCAACAGGCTCTTGCCGGTGCCACCGTCCCCGTACAGAGCCGTGACGTGACCCCAGGGCAGCCAATCCGGAACCAGCCATCGCCGCTCGGGAACCGGCTGACCGTCAAGAGCGCACGGGTCGATGAGGTCGGCCACCAGCGACCGCGCGTCCGTTCGCGCACAGAGGTCCGCAATCCACCGATGGGCGTCGGCCACCACGGTGCCGACAGGTTCGTCCGTCCGCCCGTCATAGGCGCGATCGGCGATCTCCTCGACGGCGGCAATCAGTTCGCGACGGACGGCGGTCTCATAGATCAGACGCCCATATTCACCGGCGTTGATGATCGTGACGGCAGAACCGGCAAGCTCAGCCAGGTAAGCGGTGCCGCCGACATCTTGGAGGCTCCCGTCGGTCTCAAACAGGCGGGCCAGTGTCACCGGCGTGACCGGCCTTCCTTCGGAGATCAGCGTTGCTATCTCGCCGAAGACTCGCCCGTGGTGGGGCACCGCGAAGTGCTCGGGCCGCAGGAACTCCGAAACCCGCTCGAAGGCCCGGTTATCAGTGAAGATGGCGCCGAGTAGCGCTTTCTCGGCTTCCACGTTGGCGGGCGGCGTGCGGAAGGCGGGCGATGGCATGGCGACGACGCTCACGCGGCACGCTCCAAACGGCGGGCGAGCGTTCGCAGCCGGTGCGAAATCGTGTCCTTGGCGATCGCGATCGCCTCAGGATCATCGCGATAGCCGTTGCCGATGCGGCGAACGGCGTTCGCTAGGTCGCGCAATTCGTCGGGTATCGCCTGGGCGTCACCGCCAGCCTGGCACGCGCTGCCGCGGGACCATCCGGCTCGCACGCAACTCGCACGCACCGCCTGCTATCCCCTTGTTATTCGGTGCGCTCGTTTGCGGTGTCTTGCAGGGTTAAGTTGTTGTTATTGTTAATTTCCTCGGTCAATGGCATTGTAGAGGTCAGGGGTTCGATTCCCCTCGGCTCCACCACCCTTCGCTCTTCGAGCTTCGGGTGGCACGCCACCCGAAGGTCGTTAGACGAAGGAGTGCCCTCCGGAGCCTTGGCGTAGGAGGGCTGGTCACAGTTCGAAAGCGCACTGTTTTAGTCCGCCATCATCGCCAAGGGCCCGGCGCCGCTGCGCCGGGCCCTTTGCCGTTCGGCATCGGTGAAGACCCGAAACGACAGATGGCAGGGTCCCGAGAGACCCTGCCACCCGTATCGATGGACTGCCGGAAGGCGCGGTCCGGCGCTAACGCCCCGGACCGGCGACCCGGTCAGCCGCGGCCGGGCGTCCGGCCCATGGCCCACGCCGGATAAGGCGTGAAGCCGGGAAACGGACCCGGTGGCCGAGGCAACCACGCCGACGACCGCGAAGGCATGCGGGCCTTGGCCGTGGTCTTGGCCTTGGACTGGTCTTTGGTCGCCTTGGCTTGCGGCACGGTCCGCCACATGGCCCACGCCGGAGCGCGGTGCGGCACCCGCCGGGCGGCCCACGCCGCACCGGGATGGGGTGCGCGACCCCTGGCCCACACCGGCACCCGGGACCGCGTCGGTGCGGCCGCCCACGCCGGAGCGCGCGGCCGCGAGGGCGCCTTGGCCCACGCAGGAGTCCGTTGCTGCGTCCGTGCCCCGGTGGTGGCCGGTGCGTGTTTGCGCGACGGCGCCATGGCCCAGGCCTGGTTCCGGTGCGGACCGCGGTAGCCGGCCCAAGCCGGTCCCTGGGGCCGCACCGGGCCACGTGCCCAGGCGGGGGCCCTGCGCGGGGCCTGCGACCGCGCCCACGACGGCCGTTGCGGGGCCCGCCGCTGACCCCAGGCCGGAGCGCGCCGCTGCGCGTGGGCAATGGCGTGGTGGGGCCGATGGTGCCGGGTCGCGGTTTGGCCGGGCACGCCGCCCCGCCGCGGGGCCTGCGCCACGCGGGACGCCGGGCCGCGGTACGTCGACGGCGCGGCGAAGCGGGGCGGGCCATAAGGCCGCCGAGTCATGGCGGTGTGCGGCACGCCGGGGCGGCGCAGGCCGCGGGTGACGCCAGTGCGAGCCTGCCACGGCGCCGCCTGGGCGCGTTGGTGGCCTCGGTGGTGGTTCACCACCACCGGCCGGGCATACGCGGGGCCGCCGGCGCGGTATCCCGCCCCATACCCGGGTCCGTAGCCCGGTCCGAACGCCCCGGCGTCGGTCGGCCAAGCCGCCGCCAGGGCGGCCAGACCGACGACGGCGCCGGCGGCGAGGCCGGTCACGGTCAGTGTCAATCTTCGGGTCATAAAGCTCCCCCTTCTTGGACGTGAACGATGTGATCGGACGGCGTGGGATCCGGCACTCGACCAATTCCGGGAGCAATGCGACTGCGTGTCCCCGCCGCGTGGTTCAGTCTCACTTACAGCACAGAATTTCGTATTCTTAACAGGATCAGTCGCAAAATCTAGTATTACTTACTAAATATAGCGATTTTTTGGTGTCCCCCCACGACGCAATTGCGAAATGCCCGGAAATCAGTGGCTTCGCAGGGCATCGGGCGGCCGCCGACACCATTGACACGCTGCCTCCGCCGCCCCACATAAGGCAGGATGCGCGCCAGGGCGCCTTTAATCCGAGGGCCCGGCTCGGCTTTGCTCGCTCGTTGGAGGAGGAGGCCCCGATGTCCCGACTGTCCGGCTTCAACAGCCCCCTGCTGCTGGGTTTCGAGCACTTCGAGCGCATGCTGGAGCATGTGGCCAAGACCTCGGCCGAGGGCTATCCGCCTTACAACATCGAGCGCCTGGGCGACGACGGACTGCGCATCACCCTGGCGGTGGCCGGCTTCTCCATGGACGACCTGGCGGTCACCGTGGAGGACAAGCAGCTCATCATCCGTGGCCGCAAGGCCGAGGACGACTCGCAGCGGGAGTTCCTGCACCGCGGGATCGCCACCCGCCAGTTCCAACGCAGCTTCGTGCTCGCCGAAGGCATCGAGGTGGAAGCGGCGACGCTGGACAACGGGTTGCTGCACGTGACCTTGGCGCGGGTCGTCCCTGAACCGGAAGTGCGGACCATCCGTATAGAGAAGGCAGGCCCGGGCACCCGCGCCGCGGCCGGCAAGAGACAGACCATCGACGTCAGCTCGGAGTAGCGCGGGCCGGTGCCCGCCAACGACTGGAGTAAGCGCGCCGCCCAGCCGGGCGCTTCAGGGAGACCACGCAATGAAACTGCACGCCGCCAACTCCTCCGCCGGGTCCGCCGCGTCCGGACGTCTCGGCGCCGTCACGGTGGCCGATCTCGCCACCTGGGGCGTGGACCATCTCGCCTACGTCAGGCCGGTCGACGTGGACGGCGAGGCCGCCTTCGCCATCCATGCCGCCGACGGCCGGCCGCTGGCCGTCGTCCGCGACCGCGACACGGCCTTCGCCGCCGCCCTCCAGAACGACCTGGAGCCCCTTTTCGTGCATTGAAGCCGTCGCGGTCTTGAACCGACTCGCGAAGCGCCGCCCAGGCGCGCCGGTGTCAGGCGGCGTCGGGAGCCGCTGATTCGGTGAGCAGGGCGTAGAGGGCTTCCGCCTCCTCGGTGCCGCGCAGCTTGTCGCAGGCGCCCTTGTCGCGCAGCAGCCGGGAGACCCGGGCCAGCGCCTTCAGGTGGTCGGCGCCGGCGGTCTCCGGCGCCAGCAGCAGGAAGATGAGGTCGACCGGCTGCTCGTCGATGGAATCGAAGTCCACCGGGCGCTCCAGGCGGGCGAACAGGCCGTAGAGCCGGTCCAGGGTGGGCAGCTTGCCGTGGGGAATGGCGATGCCGTTGCCGACCCCGGTGGTGCCCAAACGCTCGCGCTCCATGAGCACGTCGAAGATGGTCCGCTCCTGCTGCTCGGTGATCTCGGCGGCCCGGCGCGCCAGATCCTGCAGGGCCTGCTTCTTGCTGGTGGCGCGCAGGCGCGGGACGACACTCTGGGGATTGAGCAGGTCGCGGATCTCCATGACCGTTCCTACTTCCGTTGCCGGCTTCGGACCAGGATCCAGACCACTAGTGGTCTGGATGAGACACATGGTGCCCATGCGACGGTCTTCCGAGGCCGGCCGGCCAGGCGCGCGGCGCGCCGTGGTGCTGGAGCATCACAAGCGCCGCGCAACGCCGCCGGGGGGCTCGGAAGGCCGCCCTGCGGG
>JANQFP010000160.1 GCA_028277795.1 Rhodospirillales bacterium | reverse complement strand
CTTGAGGCCGTCCAGGGGGCGATTCCGGGCCGCTGGACCCTGTGTGCCCACAACGCCCAGTTCGAACGGGTGATATGGGAAACGATCCTGGGGCCGCGGTATGGCTGGCGCGTCCCGGCCCTGGAGCAGTGGCGGTGCACCGCCGCCATGGCCTCGGCGATGGCCCTGCCGCGCGCCCTGGACGGCGCCGCCGGCGCCCTGGGTCTCCGCCAGCGCAAGGACAAGGAGGGCGCCGGCCTGATGATGCGCATGGCCCGGCCCCGCAAGGTCCATGCCGATGGCCGCCTTGACTGGTGGGACGTGCCCGAGCGCATCGCGCGCCTGATCGATTATTGCACACAGGACGTCCTGGTCGAACGCGCACTCCACGCGCGCCTGCGGCGCCTCTGCGACACCGAACAGCGGGTCTACCGGCTAGATCAGGTCATCAACGACCGGGGCGTGGCCCTGGACCTCGCCCTGATCGACGCGGCCCGGGACGTCACCGATACCGCCCTGGCGCGCCTCAACGCCCGCCTGCGGGCGGTCACCGGGGGAGCCGTCACCACCATCACCAGGACCGCCGACCTGACGCGCTGGCTGAACGCCCGGGGCGTCGACACCGACAGTGTGGCCAAGCCGGCGGTGCGCGCCCTGTTGGCCGACGACACCCTGCCAGCGGACACCCGCGCCGCCCTGGACATCCGCCAGGAAGCGGCGAAGTCCTCCACGGCCAAGCTCAAGGCCATGCAAGCCTGTGTCTGCCCGGATGGGCGCGCCCGGGGGCTGCTGCTCTACCACGGCGCCGGCACCGGGCGCTGGGCGGGCCGCCTCGTGCAGCCGCAGAACTTCCCGCGCGGCACCGTCAAGGACGTGGCCGACACCATCCCCACCGTCCTGGATCGCGATCCGGACACCCTGGAGATGCTGTTCGCGCCCCCTCTGGATGTGATCTCGTCGCTGCTGCGGTCCTGCCTGATCGCGGCCCCGGGCCACGATTTGATCGCCGCCGATTTCAGCAACATCGAGGGTCGCGTCACCGCCTGGCTGGCGGGCGAAACCTGGAAGGTCCAGGCCTTCCGCGATTTCGACGCCGGGACCGGGCGCGACATCTACCTTCTGGGCGCCGAGCGCATCCTCGCCCTGCTTGGCCGTCCGCCGGCCGCGCCCCTGACCAAGGACAGTCCTGAGCGACAAGGCTACGGCAAAGTGCCCGAACTGGCCCTCGGCTTTCAGGGCGGTGTTGGCGCGTTCCAGAGCATGGCCGCCCTCTACAACGTCCAGGTCACCGACGAGGAAGCCGATCAGATCAAGATCGCCTGGCGCGAGGCCCACCCGGCCATCGTGGCGCTGTGGCGGGGCCTGGAAGACGCCGCCATGAAGGCTGTTCGCCGCCCGGGCGTCATCGTCCGCGCGGCACACGGCCGCATCGCCTTTCGGGTGAAGGGCGGCTTCCTGTGGATGGTGCTGCCCTCCGGCCGCCCGCTGGCCTACGCGGCCCCGACGATCCGCGCCAAGGTCATGCCCTGGGTCGACCGCCACGGCGAGCCCGTCATCAAGGACGTGGTGTCGTTCATGGGCGAGGACCGGACCACACGAAAATGGTGCCGACAATATCTATACGGCGGCCTCAGCACGGAAAATGCGGTCCAGGCGATCGCCCGCGACCTGCTGGCCGTCGCCATGCTGGCCCTGGAGACCGCCGGCTACCGGGTCGTTCTCACCGTCCACGACGAGATCGTCGCCGAGGTCCCCAAGGGCTTCGGCGACCTGGCCACCTTCGAAGACATCATGTGCCGTCTTCCCGCCTGGGCCACGGGGCTGCCCGTGGCGGCCGAGGGCTGGCGCGGCCAGAGGTACCGGAAATGACCCGGCCGTATCCTTCAAAACGCCTTCGGCAGGCCCGCCCGCTTCAACGCTGTGTTGGCCGTATGCCTGGACTCCGCGCCGTCATCCACGATCACGGTGCGACCTGTCTCCGGGTGCCGCCACACCTCGTGATCGCCCTTGCCCGACCGCACCTTCTCGAAACCGTTCCGGGACAGGATGCGCCGCATCTCCTTGGCGATCTTGCCCACGGGTCAGTCGATCCAGGGCCGAAGGGCGTCCAGGCTGTCGTAAACATCGGCGATCAGGACCCACCCCCGGTTCGGCCAGCCCGATACCTCGATCAGGTCGGTCAGAATGGCGTCCGCCCTGGCGATGATCTGGTCCGGCTCGTCCACCTCGAAGATCACACCGTGGCCGGTCACGTCGAGGACGACCCACCGGCCACACTCAGGATCCTTCGCGGCGGCCAGGAGGCAGAAATGCTCGCACAGCGGCACGCCCTCCCTGCGCTCGTAGGGCACGCGCGGCCAGACGTAGCGGTGCAAACGCTTAAACGGCCCGCCGCCCGGGGCCTCCGCAGGCGGCGGCGTGAAATCGGCATCCATGGCGAAGGCGATCTGGTTCATTCCGCAAATGTCCGTTCGCCGAGGAGCGAAGTCAAGCACCGTGCGAAAACTCGCGCGATCAGGCGGAGGCCGTCGCCTTTCTTCCCACAGGTCCGCGAAGCCCCCCTTCCCTGCCGCATCCTGGACCGCATTGCACGCGCGCCTGGCTCATCTGGAACAGCGCGAAACACAGCTCCTGTCGATCATCGACCGGCTGAGTAAAAGCCAGAGGTATCGGACATGATGGCCGACAATATCACACCGCTCCGCCCTGACGTCGGCCCCCCGGACTTCAACAGGTGGTGGCGGGCCGGCTTCACCGAGATCATTCCGGTGATCCCGCCCGGCGCCCCCCTGAGCCCGGCGACGAAGGTCAAGCCAGAGTCCCGGGGCAAGTCCCCGGGCTTCAAGGGCCGCTATGGCTGGCGGTCGTTCGACTGGGTCCATCACCAGACCACCGAGGACGACGTCGCCCGGTGGCGGCGCGATGGCGCCAACATCGGCCTGCGCGCCGCCCGCTTCCCCGGCCTGGACATCGACGTCACCGACGAGGGGCTGGCCGACCTGCTCGCCGATCTCGCGGACAAACACCTGGGCGAGGCGCCGGCCCGCACCGGACGCGCGCCCAAGCGGCTCATGGTGTATCGCCTCGCCGACGATCAGGCGCCCCTGACCCGCCGCCGGCTGTGGTTCAAGGACCCGGCGGGGGACGCCCAGTTGATCGAGCTGCTGGGCGCGGGGCAGCAGTACGTGGTGGACGGCCGCCATCCCGGCACGGGCGCCGCCTACACCTGGGACCGGCACCCGGCCCAAAACGGCCCGGACGCCCTGCCGGCCATCACCGCCGCGGCGATCGATGCCTTTTTTGACGAGGCTGTCGACATCCTGGAGATGCTGGGCTGCGGCCGGTTCAGCCCGGAAGGCACCGGCGCCGAGGCCCGCGACCGCGCCAGCATCGATCAGGACGGCCTGCGCGCCCCTTCCCTGGAGGCGGTGCGGGCCGCCCTGGACATCCTGCCCAACCCGGCCGAGACGACCCGGCACGACTACATGACCATCGGCTACGCGGTGCGGGCGGCGTTGCCCGATGATCCGGAGGACGCCTACGCCCTCTGGGAGGCGTGGGCGCTCAAATGGCCGGTCGGCGACGTCCCGGAGACCATCCGCGCCGACTGGGAGCGCATGCCGGCACCCTACGCGGTCGGCTGGGGATACCTGCGGGACAAGGCCGCTCCCCACGGACTCGCCGCCATGGAAGCGGAAGGCGAGTTCGATCCGGACGAAGGCGGCGCCGAGGCGGCGGTGGACGAAGCTCTGCGGGCCCGCCAGGAGGCCAGGGAGGGGGCGCGCCTGGCGCGCCGCGACCGGCTCCATGTTCTCCGCTTCGCCGACATCACCCCGGCCACCGACACGACCACCTTCGTCGACGACCTGTTGGGCTACGGCACCATGTCGGTGCTGTACGGCGAGAGCAATGTGGGCAAGACCTTCTTCGCCACCGACCTCGCCTTGCATGTGGCCTGGGGGCGGCCCTGGCGCGGCCGCGAGGTGGACCCGGGCGGCGTGATCTATTGCGCCCTGGAAGGCGCCTATGGCCTGCGCAACCGCATCGAGGCGTTCCGCCGGCATCACGGCCTGGAGGGACAGGCGCTTCCCTTCGGCATGGTTCCGGTGTCCCTGAACTTGCTGGACCCGAACGCCGACACCGGACCACTGATCGACCTGATCCGCGAGGAAGCCGAAGACCTCGGCGTGCCCATGCGGCTGGTGGTGATCGACACCCTGGCCCGCGCCATGGCCGGCGGCAACGAGAACAGCAGCGAGGACATGGGTGCCCTGGTGGCCTCCATGGATCGCATTCGCGAGGCCACGGGCGCCCATGTGCTGATCGTGCACCACAGCGGCAAGGACCGCGCCCAGGGCGCGCGCGGGCATTCCTCCCTGCGGGCGTCCATCGACACCGAGATCGAGATCATCCGCGAGGACGGCGCGGCGGCGGCCGTTGCCACGGTGAAGAAGCAGCGCGACCTGGAAGGCGGCGAGACGCTGCCCTTCCGGCTGGATGTGGTGGAGGTGGGCGAGACGCCACGTGGCAAGGTGGTCACCTCCTGTGTGGTGGTCGAGGCCGCCCCGGCGGACGGAAAAAGCACGGCAGGGGGTGGTGAGCAGAGGCTCACCGGGCGCCAGCGGGTGGCCCTGCAGGCCCTGGCCGACCTGGTGGAGGCGGAGGGTCGGCCCGCCCCCGACGGCGAGATCGCCCCCGACGGCGTCGCCGTGGTCGAGACCCTGCGCTGGAAGCGCCGTGTCCACGAAGCGGGTATTCCCGCCTCGGACGATCCCAACAGCAAGCGGCGCGTCTTCAACGCCATCAAGAGGGAATTGATCGAGTGCGGGCTGATCGGCGCCAGCCCGAGCGGCCGCTTCGTGTGGACGATCAACGGGGGCGGGACAAACGGGACAAAGCGGGACACGTCCCGTTTGTCCCGGGGCGCGGCCCTGAACAAAACCCCTGGGACAAACGGGACAGAGCGGGACATGTCCCGGCCATCCCGGTCGGAAAATGCAACCCAAGAGGCGTCCGCGATCGCCGATTTTGCATCCCCGGCGTGTGGGACAAACGGGACAGAGCGGGACAAAACGGGACACGTCCCGCCGGGCAAAAGCGGGTCGGGGCGGGACAGCCGAAGGGGTGACAAGGGGGGCTTTAGCCCCCTTGTCCCACCCTGTCCCGACCCCCCGATGCCCCACCCTGATCCGGCGTCCCGAAAGCCGAACCCGGACTGGCCGAGGATCGACCCCGACACCCCCGCCGGAACCGTCCGGATCTATCGGGGACAGCGCTACGTCCTGACCGGATTTTGGGATCATCTGCGCCAAGACGGAACACTGATCGTATTGGCTGAGTGGAACACTCACTGCGCAAAATGCGGAGCTGAAACGGTCGTCACAACACCGCTTGTTTCGGACTGGCCAACTCGTCGCTGCAAAGCCTGCAAGCGTCCTGGCTCTCCGGTCGCAAGGGGCCGCGGAAAGAGCAGGCGCCGGAAGGGAGCCTCGTCATGACCGACACCCACCCCCCTCAGGGCTCCAGCCACCCCTCGCCGTGCCGGAACGGATCATAGGGAACACCGCCAGGACCAACCCACGTCGTGTGACCGAAGCGGGCGCCATCGCCCACCGGGGCCGACCGGGCATGCCGAAGCTCCATCGCCGCGTAGCGGGACGCCGACATCAGGTCGTCATGCGCCTTCACCACCCGGCCGTCCTTGCGGTGGTAGACCCGGAATTCCTCGAACCAGTCCTCGCACACCCCGTCGAACACCTTCCAGCGTCCGGTCTGCATCCGTTCCAGCATCATCGCCAGGCCGGCCTCGACCCCCCAGGTGCCGTCCTCGAACTTGGCGTGGTCCGACCGTAGCCGTAAGCCGTGCTGGCGGTACATCTCCGCCAACTGCTCGCCGCTTCCCTTGTCGGTTTGAAGCCCATCATGTGGCCAGGCCCAGGGCATCCAGGGGTTCCAGGGCTTCAGGGCCGCAGAGTGGATGAGCGGGGTCTGTTCACTCTGCCGGTAAGTCTTTGTGACGTAGACAATGTCCCCGTCGGGATCATGGACCAGATGCACCGCCGCCGTGGGATGATCCCAGCCGAAATCCAACCCGCCGATCTGCTTCCACCACTTCGGAATCTGGAACGGCTCGCAGCGCAACGCGTCCTCGGGCACCGGAAACACCCGGCCCGACCCCAGCATGGGAACCCCCTTGGCCCGGGCGTCGCGTTCGTGCGCCGGGAAGGACGCCATGATCTCCGCCCGCTTTTCCGCCGGGATGTGATCGGCATCCTCGATCGTCGCCTGGATCAGCCGCCGGTGTGCCTCGGTCGGTCTCGGGTAGAATTTCCGCACCACGTCCGACATACCCAGCAGTGGCGTCGCCGCGATCGCCGCGCAGCCGCCCGTGGCCGTCAGGCGGGCGATGCCCTCGGAATAGATATCCTCCGGCGGTTCCTCGTCGAAGCCCACGAAGTCCATGCTGGCCGCCTGCCACGCGAGACGGCCCTCCTTGTACGACTTGAAGCCCAGGGTGCTCTTGCCGCCGGACGTGTGCTGGATCAGCACCGTATCGAACAGGCCCGTCGTTCCCCGCGCCGCCGTGGTGGCCAGGACGCAGCGCTTCGGCACCATGCCGGTCCCCAGGCTTTCCGGCAGGCCCACCAGACGCACCTGGATGCCATCGCGCGTCAGGTCGCCGTCGACCCCGCCCACCCAGGCCTTGATGGGCTTCGGGAACCGGCGCCCCACCCACCAGTCCGGATATTCCCCCGTCAAATGCATCGCGACCTCGGCCGCCAGGGCCAGGCTCTTGCCTTGCTGGTTGCCGGCCATGAACAGTCGCTCCTTGGCGGTCTTGCCCGCCTGGTGAAACTCCGCCTGCTTCTTGTGGGGCCGGTACAGGTCAAGCTGGCGGAGGCTCAAGGAACGCTCAAGTTCAGCCTTCAGCTTTTCAAGCTCGTCTCGCGTCGCCGGCAGTGTCACCGGGCCGCCCTGGTCCTGTTGTGATTGCTTCCGGGGACGCGCCATTTTTCCGGACTCCAAAATTTCGGGATCGCGAAACAGGGGGTGGGGGTCTTCGGCGGGGAAAATCGAGAGGGTGGGGACAGTGGAGAAGGCGCGCGGGGGAGGGGGTGGGGGCATGCATGGGGGGCACCCCCACCCCCCCGTCGACCGCGCGAGACGAGGGGTGGGGGTGGCCTCATCATCCCGGGACCCCGCGAACGCCCCCAGGATCGTCCGTGGCGCGCCTCTCCGTATCTGACCCTTCCCCCCCACCCAAGAACCAGACTCGCGCGTCCTGGGGCATCCTGGGGGCTTCTACGGGCATGCGCCCGGAGCCGCCTTCGGGAGGGGATCGGACCGGGGCGCCGAGCGCTCCGCACGCCGAGGTAGACGTCATAATCTCCGTTATGAATAGCGACCGGCGCCGCAAGCCTTTGATATCGCTCGTGCTTTCTCATGACTTGGGACCATCGGCGACGGACAAGTCTTCGTCGCCAGTATCCAGAGAATCGACGTCCAGTACTGGGCCGCTGTCGTCAGTATTCGC
>JANQFP010000225.1 GCA_028277795.1 Rhodospirillales bacterium | reverse complement strand
GCCTGATCCGTCAGTTCCTGTCGCCGCTGACCAATCAGCGCGGCGACGACTTTGGCGGCGACCTCGACAATCGCCTGCGCTTCGCCCGTGCGGTCATTGGCGCGGTGCGCGAACTCTGCGGCGCCCAGGCGATCGTCGGCCTGCGGCTGGTCGGCGACGAATACGCGCCCTGGGCCGGTATCAAGCCCGACGACGCGGTCGAGATCGCGCGGCTGCTGGCGGAAGGCGGGATGGTCGATTTCATCAGCATCACCAGCGGCAGCATCTACAGCAGCCACCTCACCCGGCCCGGCCTCTATATGCCGCCGGGCTTCGCCGTACCCCTCGCCGCCGGGATCAAGCAGGCCGTGGCCGTCCCGGTCTTCGCCCAGGGCAGCATCGTCGATCCGGAGATGGCGGTTGCCATCGTGGCCCAGGGGCAGGCCGATGCGGTGGAGATGACCCGCGCGCTGATCGCCGATCCTGCGCTGCCTCGCAAACTACATAGCGGCGCGGCTAAGGCGGTGCGACCCTGCACCCTGTGCAATCAGCTCTGCGTCGTCGCCCAGGTGCAGAACCCGCGCCTGAGCTGCGCCAACAACCCCGCCGCCGGCTTTGAGGCGACCGCCGAGTTTGCGCCGCTGACCCGGGCGCCGGTTCGTTCCCGGGTGATGGTGGTCGGCGCCGGCGCGGCGGGCCTGGAGGCGGCGCGGGTCGCCGCCGAGCGCGGGCACAGCGTGACGGTGTTCGAGCGCGGCGACCGGCCGGGAGGCGCGATGCGCATGGCCGCCGCGGCGCCCCAGCGTGACCGATTGGCCCTGATGGTCGACTGGCTTGAGGCCCAGGTGCGCCAGCTCCAGGTGCCGATCCGGACGGGTGTCGAGGTGACGCCGGAGCTGGTGCAGAGCGAAGCACCCGATGCGGTCATTGTCGCCGTCGGCGGCCGGCCGGGCCATGATCCGGTCATGGCCATCGACGGCGGAATCACCGTGCTGAACTCACGCCAGGTGATGCGCGGCGAGGTCGCCGGTCCACCGGGCAAGGCGGTGGTGCTGGACGCTGTCGGCGATCAGGTCGGCATGGGGGTGGC